>DAIRDJ010000136.1:0-12319 GCA_036796215.1 Geminicoccaceae bacterium | reverse complement strand
ACAACCGCTTCGGCCGCCGGGACAACAAGTACAAGGCCCGGATCAAGATCCTGGTTCACGAGATCGGCGTCGATGCCTTCAGCGAGCTGGTCGAGGCCGAGTTCGCCAAGGGCGACCACGAGGAGGCGATCGAGCTCGCGGCTGCCGAGGTCGCCCGCATCGAGGCCTATTTTGCCCCGCCCGCCTACGAGGCCCTGCCGGAGAAGGACCCGGCGCATCTGGCGCAGCTCTTCGAGGACAAGGCCTTCGCCCGCTGGGTCCGCCACAACGTGGCCCAGCACAAGGTACCGGGCTACAGCATCGCCAACATCTCACTGAAGCCCACGGGCGGCATCCCGGGCGACGCCACGGCGGACGAGATGCGCCTCGTGGCCGATCTCGCCGAGCGCTATTCCTTCGCCGAGATCCGCGTCGCCCACGAGCAGAACCTGGTCCTGCCCAGCGTCCGCACCAAGGACCTCTTCGCGCTCTGGCAGGCGCTGGAGGCGGCCGGCCTCGCCACCCCCAACCTCAATCTCGTCTCCGACATCATCGCGTGTCCCGGCATGGACTACTGCAGCCTCGCGACGGCCCGTTCGATCCCGGTGGCGCAGGCCATCAGCCGCCGCTTCGCCGATCTCTCGAGGCAGGAGGACGTGGGCGATTTGCACATCAACATCTCGGGCTGCATCAACGCCTGCGGCCACCACCACGTGGCGCATCTCGGCATTCTCGGGCTCGAGAAGAAAGGCGTGGAGTCCTACCAGATCACGCTCGGCGGCTCGGCCGACGAGAACGCCGCCATCGGCCAGCTGATCGGCCCGGGCTTCGCCGCGGACGAGATCGTCGACGCCGTGGAAGCCGTGGTCCGGACCTATCTCGACGGCCGCCGGGGTCAAGGCGAGCGGTTCCTCGACTACTTTCGCCGCGTCGGCATCAAGCACTTCAAGGAGGCCATCTATGCCACTGCTTAAGAACGGCGAATGGATCCTCGATACCTGGCGCTTCTACCCCGACGACCAGCCGGTCCCCAGTGCCAGGCCGAAGATCGTGACCCTCGCCCGCCTGAAGGGTGACGACGGCGAGTTCCTCTTCCATTGCGACTGCCAACTCGGCGTCCGCCTCGAGAGCCACGAGAAAATCGAGGATCTCGAGCCCTGGCTCGAGCGCCTCCAGCTCATCGCATTGGCCTTCCCCAAGTTCGCCGATGGCCGCGCCTTCTCGTCCGCTGCCATGCTCCGCCAGCACTACCACTTTGCCGGCGAGATCCGCGCCGTTGGCGAGGTCCTGGTCGACCAGTACCCCTTCATGCGCCGCGTCGGCTTCGACGCCTTCGAGGTCGAGCCGGGCCGGGTGCTCGAAAGCTGGAAGGAGGCCAAGATCGGCATCGGCGTCGCCTACCAATACGATGACAAGGCCGCGGACCAGGCCACGGCCGTCTGGCGCGCCCGACGGAACCTGCAGCCGGCCCTCGCGGCCGAGTAAGCGAGGGGACGGCTTGCGCGCATTGCATCCCCTCGCTAACTGAATGCTGGCATAGCCGGCGAGGTGACCCATGATCGTGACCGTAAAGGATGCGCAGAACGACTTGACGAAGCTGGTCCAGCGAGCCCTGGATGGTGAGGAGATCGTCATCGTCGGCAAGTCGGCAGAGGCAGGGGTTAAGCTCGTGCCGGTCGGCCCGAGCCCGCGCCAGCGACCGCAATACGGCCGGCTCGCCGGCAAGCTGCCGCCCATGGACCTCGAGCGCTTTCGCCCGCTGACCGACGATGAACTGCGTGAAGAGGGCTTCGGGCCCTGCCTGCCCGACGACAAGTGAAGGGCCTGCTGCTCGATACTCATGTACTATTCTGGTTCGATGCACGGGATCCGCGGATACCTCGAGCAACCTTGTGTCAACTCCAGGATAGCGACCTTCAATTGGTGGTAAGTGTCGTATCGATTTACGAGATGGCTGTGGCAATCGCCAAGAAGCGCTGGCCCGAGGCTGCCCCTTATTTCCCCGATGCCGCCGAAAAGCTCGAGGCCGCCGGCTATACCGTCCTCCCGATCACGGGCCGGCACGTCGGGGCCGCGGCAAACCTGCCCCGCCACCACAACGACCCCTGGGATCGCCTCCTCGTCGCCACCGCCGAGAGTGAAGGCCTGACCCTGGTGACCGCCGACCGCGCCGTCCAGGCCTACGTCGTGGACTGGCGCTGGGCCTGACCGGGCACCCGTCAGGCAGCGCTAGCTGACCTTCAGTCCGGCGCGGGCGAGGCCGTCGAGCAGGTCGTCGATCAGCTCGGGCGGCAGGTTCCAGTAGCCGAAGAAGTCACCCGCGCGCGTGGCGGCTTCGGGCTCGAGCGCCAAGAGGTCGTCGACGGCCGCGGCTGCTGCTTCGGGCGGGCCCCGGCGGCCGAGCACGGCCGTGCGCAAGAGCCGCGTCATCAGGAAATCCGGGAGATCGATGCGCTCGAGCACGGCCATGGCGGCCGCATCGTCGCCTCGCCGATAGGCATCGAAGACGAAGGGAAAGTGGTAGGAGACGGGATGCGCCGGGTTCAGCCGCATCGCCCGTTGCCGCATCGCGAGCCCCCGTTCCCACTCGCCGGCATAGGCGAGCTTGGCGCCGAGATCGGCCAGCGCATCGCTGTCGTTGGGATTGAGCTCGAGCGCCCGTTCGGCGTGGCGAAAAAAGCCCTCGATATTGCGCTGGGTGAAGAGGACCGCCGCCATGGCACGCTGCGCCAGGGCGTTCTCGGGCTCGAGCGCCACCGCCCGCTTGGCCGCCGCCGCCGCGTCCTCGAGCGCCGGGCCCGCAGGGTCGCGCGCGTAGCCGTAGCGCAACGCGTCGAGGTCGAGATAGGCGAGATAGGCCCAGGCATGGGCGTAGTCCGGCTCGGCCGCCACTGTGGCCTCGAGGCAGCCGCGCGCCGTCGCGTAATCGGCCATCGCATAGCTCGCATAGTAGCGATCGGCGGCCAGGATGCAGGCATAGCTCGCCAAACTCTCCGGCAATGCTGTCCGATCGGCGGCCCGGCTCAACTGGCGGTTCAAGACGCCATAGGGCTGGGCGAGGGCAGTGACGATGGCCCGGGCGATCCTGGTCTCGAGCGCCAGGACATCGCTGCCGACAGCCGACTCCCGGAAGGTCTCGGTCCACACCGCCTGGCCGTCGCGCGTCGCGATCAGGCTCGCGGTGACGACGAAGTCCTCGGCCTCGCGCCGCACCGTGCCGTCGACCACGTAGTCGAGCCCGCCCTCGAGGGCGCCGGCGATCGGATCGCCACCCGCCAGCGCCAGGGCCGCCGCACTGCGTCCGGCGAGCACGAAGAACTGGCGAAAGCGGACGAGATCGGCGGTGACCAAGGCGGTGAGCCCGCTCGCCACCGTGGCGGTGAGTTGCGTCGTCGCCGGCGCCGGGTCGAGGGCCTGGAACGGCAGCACGGCGAGCGCCGGCGCGACCTGGCGGACCACCGCCGCCGGCGCGGGTAGCGGGTCGGTCTCCGATGCGCTGCGCCAGGAGTGCGCCAGGGCGCCGCCGATGGCGATCACGAGCACGAGGCCGAGCCCGATCACGGGTCGGCCCCGCCACTTGCCGAGCCTTTCGGCCGCCGGCTTTGCTGCGTGTGCAGGCGCGGGGGCGATCGGTGGCGCTGCCGTCTGCAGGCTGAACTGCGGCGCGTAGCGGCCCTTGGGCAGGCTGATGCGCAACGGATCGTCCTTGCCGCTGCCGCTGTAGTAGGCGGCGAGCTTCTGCCGCAGCCGGCCGGCCTCGACGCGCACCAGCGAATCCGCCTGCGGGTCGAAATCGGCCGGTCGATCGAAGACATCGACGGCGATCGGATAGGCGTGGAGATCGGCGGTGCGGCCGTCCAGCGCCGCCTCGACGACATGGCCGAGAAAGCGCTGCAGGCGCGGGGCGTTGGCGAAGTCGGGGCTGGCGACGACCCGGGCAAGCGCGGCGCGCACGGCCGCCGCCGGCGGCGTGGCCGGGGCTGCACCTTCGGCCCCGACGCGGCCTGCCGCCTCACCGTTAGTCACCGTTAGTCACCTGCCGCAGCGTCGCTCGCCAGCGTTCGATCGGCGCCCGCAACCCTTCGCCGGAGACCAAGCCATGTCAAGACGAATGCCAGCAGACCCCGGCAAAGGGCCGGAGCTGCGCCTCGAGGTACAGCGCCCCGAAGGCAGCTGCATGGCCCTCGAGGCCGACGACATCGTCGAGCTGCGCCGCTCGATCCGCGTCGTCCGCTGCATGGTCGAGCGCCGCCTGGCCATGCTCGAGGGGGCCGATGCGGTGGACGAAGCCGGGCGGCCGGTCGATCCGCTCGACCAGCGGGCCGTGCGGTTGTCGCTGGCCGGCGCCTTTCTGCGCGCCAATCGCTCCAGGACCTCGCTCTATGTCGCCTGGATGCGGCTCTGCAACGCCGCTGCAGCGGAAATGTTGGGCGACCCTGCCGTCGGGCTCTTCGACTACAGCGACGACCCGGACATCGACCAGGACGCCCTCCTCGATCTGCTCGACGAGGTGGATGCCCGGCTCGATCGGCTGGCGGCTCGGCACTGAAGGCGCTGGCAATCCCTCGGCACGGCCGTCCGGCATTTTGGCTCCCGGCGCTGATCTGCTAGGCAGCGAGCCGATTGCAGCAGCGAGGGACATGCCATGCCGAACCATCCAGCCCTCAGCGCCGGCCGGGTCGCCGTCGTCACCGGTGCCGCGAGCGGCATCGGCCTCGCCGCAGCCGAACGCTTCGCCGACCACGGCATGAAGCTCGTCCTGGTCGATGTCGACAGCGAGGCGCTGCAGGCAGCCGCCATGCGGCTCGAGGGCACGACCGAGACCGTGGCGCTCGCCACCGACGTCGGCGACCGAACGGCCGTCGAGGCGCTGGCCGACCGGGCCTACGAGCGCTTCGGCGAGGTCGCGATCCTCATGAACAATGCCGGCCGCGAGGGCGGCGGCGAGCTCTTCGCCGATCATGCCCGCTGGCAGGCGATCCTCGGGACCAATCTCTGGGGTGTGATCAACGGCATTCAGGTCTTCGCTCCCCGGATGATCGCCCAGCGCAGCACGGGTGCCATCATCAGCACCGGCTCGAAGCAGGGCATCACCTGCCCGCCGGGCGATACCGCCTACAACATCTCCAAGGCCGGCGTGAAGGTCGTGACCGAGGCCCTGGCGCACGAGCTGCGCAACATCGAGGGCTGCGCGATCACCGCCCACCTCCTGATCCCGGGCTTCACCTTCACCGGCTTCACCCGGGTCAGGCACCAGGAGAAACCGGCCGCCGCGTGGACCCCGGAGCAGGTGATCGACAGGCTGATGGTGGGCATGGCAGCGGGCGATTTCTACATCCTCTGCCCGGACAACGACGTGAGCCGCATGATGGACGTCAAACGCATCACCTGGGCCGCCCAGGACATCACCCAGAACCGCCCGCCGCTCTCGCGCTGGCACCCGGATTACCAGGACGCTTTCGCGCGCTTCATGCGCGAGTAGCCGCGATGCGCGTCGTCGTCTGCGGCGGCGGGGTGATCGGGGCGGCCACCGCCTACTACCTCGCCAAAGCCGGCGCCAACCCCACCGTCATCGAGCGGACCGGCGTCGCCTGCGGCGCTTCCGGCAAGTCCGGCGGCTTTCTGGCGCTCGACTGGTGCGACGGCTCGCCCCTCGAGCCGCTGGCGCGGCAGAGCTTCAGGCTCCATGCCGACCTCGCGGCCCGGATGCCCGACCGCTGGGGCTATCGCCGGCTCACCACCCTGCACCTCCACCACGATGCGCGGCGTTCGTCGGCGAGTGACCAGCCGACCGGCCTGCCGGCCTGGCTGAGCCCGGCCACCATCCCGGCCCAGCGCCTGGGCACGCCCGAGACCACCGCCATCCTCCACCCCGAAGCCTTCACCCGGGGCCTGATCGAGGCTGCGATCGCGGCGGGCGGCAGCCTCCTCGACGCCACGGTCACCGACCTCGTGCGCAGCGCCGAAGGCCGGGTCACCGGGGTGATCGCGGGCGGCCAGACCATCGCGGCCGACGCCGTCGTCATCGCCATGGGGCCCTGGTCGAACCTCTGGCCAGCGCTCGGCCTGCCGCGCGTCCAAGCACTCGAAGGCACGAGCCTCGTCTTTCGCCTCGAGGACGGCCCCGCCGAGCCCCGGGCCTTCTTCGTCGACTACCTGGGCGCCGACGGCACCCGGGACAGCCCCGAGGTCGTGGCGCGCAGCGACGGCACGGTCTACGTCTCGGGCCTCTCCGCCCAGCCGCCACTGCCGGCCGATGCCGGCGACGTGGCACCCGTGCCCGCCACCACCGAGCGCCTCCTCGCCATGGTCCGGGCCTTCGCCCCGGGTCTCGCCCGCTCGCCGATCCTCGCCCGCCAGGCCTGCTTTCGCCCGGTGCTGCGCGACGGCCTGCCGCTGCTCGGCCCGGTCCCGAACGCGCCCGGCGCCTTCGTCGCCACCGGCCACAGCGTCTGGGGCATGCTCAACGCCCCGGCCACGGGCGAGCTCATGGCGCAGCTGATCACCGGTGCGCCTCCGACCGTCGATCCGACCGCCTTCGCCGTCGATCGCCCGGGGCTTCGGTAGCACGCGCTTCCGTCGTCCCCCGGAGATCGGGTCTTGAAGGCTTGCCGCTGGCCAATTGTCGAGGGCCGCAAATTGCCGTAGAATAATGGATTGGTGTCGCACTCGACCACTCCCGGCACCCGCCGGTCCCGAGGGAGAGCTGCCATGGCAAAAACCTGCGAGTTCTGCCGTGCGGACGATCTGCACGACGACGCGAGGAAGTGTCGACATTGCGGTTGCTGGCTCGTCGAGCCGCCGCCCGATTACGGCCCGGTCGAGACGCTGCGCAAGGAGCTGCGCGAGGAGCACACGACGTTTCGCGGCTATCTCGAGGGGCTGTTGACGCAGCTGCGCTGGGCGGCCGCGATCATTGTCGGCCTCGCCTTGGCCGCCACCGGCTATGTCGGCTGGCAGACCAATGCGAACATCGCCGCCAGCGCCGAGCGCCTCGAGCGGCAGAGCCAAACCCAGATGGAGACCGCGGCGACAGCGGCGACGGAGAACGCCAGGCTGGCGATGATCGAAAAACTGAACTCCCCCGAGACGCAGGCGCAAATCGAGGCGGTCATCGCGGCCGAGCTCGCCCGGCTCGAGGCCGATGTCGAACAGCGCGTGGCGGCATCGCGCGCGGAACTGGACAACACCATTGCGCAGGTGAACGAGCTCCAGGCCGACGCCCAGGCCGTCCGCGCCTCGTTCGCCACCGCCCGCAATCAGACCCTCGCCGACTCGCCGTCTCGCCTGCCCCTGCAGCGGGTGCGCGCCGCCGAGAAGGAAGGGCTGGGAGAACTCGAGGACCTGCGCTCGGCAGGCGTCGAGGCGCTGACCTTCACGCTCGGCGGCTACTACGACGGGCCGCTCGTCTGGAAATATCTCGACACCCTGCTCACCAGCGCCCGCTTCAAGCACGTCATCCTGCTCGAGCCGGACGATACGATTTTCGGCAGCGTCGATGCCGCCGCACTAGCGGCCCAGCTCGATCCGCCGGAACAGGCATTGCTGCGGGCGGAGTTCGGCGGCGACGTCGCATGGCTGCCAGACGCGACCCAAGTGCCGGGCTGGAGCGCTTTCGCCGACGCCCTCATGAACGAGGAGCGGGATCGTCTCCGTGATCTGCCGATGTTCGTCGGCGGCGACCATGCCGTCGCGCTCGCCGCGAGCAGCGGCGATGCGCTGAAGCTGATGGAGGACCTCGGCGTCGATCGGTTACCCGTGGTGGACGCCGACAACCGCTTCGCCGGCATCGTCGAACGGGGCCGGCTGGCCACGCGCGTGCTCCTCGATCTGACTCCGACCGACACCTGAGCACGCTCCGGCAACGCGACCGTCGGGGCCTCGCCGGCTCAGCCGCCTTTGGCCGCCAGATAAGCCACCGCCCCATCCAGCGTGAACAATTGCGGGTAGTCGGCGTCCGGGATATCCACGCCGGTGCGCTCATGCAGGCCGATCACCAAGTTCATGAAATCCATGGGATCGAGATCCAGGGTCTCGCGCAGGTCGGCATCAGTCATGGCTCAGAGCTTCTCGGGTTGTTGCAGCAAGCGGTCGATGACGGCGAGGAGGAGGCCACCCAGATGGCCGTCGCAGACCCGGTGGTCGGCGGCGAGCGAGGCTTCGACCGGCGGCCGGGCGACGACCTCGCCGTCGACCACCCAGGGCCGGGCGACGGGATCCATGTCGGCTCGGTCATAGCACTCAGGGGTGGCGGGCTCGTGGCGCCGGCCGAAAAGCACCCTCCTCGTAGAATCCGTTCAGGGCCGGCACCTCGGCCAGGGCCAGGGAGGTCGCCTTCAAGAGCAGCACTGCCGGCAGCAGCCGTTCGGGCGGCGGCCTGGTCGCGTTGCTGGCCCTGAGCCAGTCCATGGCCGCACCGACGTCGATGGTCTGGCCCAGATAGTAATGCGGGATCTCCCGCTTCGAGCGCTGCATCGCAGCCGCGATGGCCTGGCGCATTTCCAAAGCATCGAAGCCCTTGCGCACCGGCTTCGCGACCCAGATCACGCGGCTTCACCAGCCGCCCGACACCGAGCTCGGCCGAAGTCCTGGCCGCTGCCATGGCTCCCCCCTGTATGCGAAAACCGGAACTACCTGCCAGCATCGCACGATATGACCACGGGCTCGTTGATCGAGGTCAAACGACGGCGAAAGCGCGAAATCGGCTGGCCATTAAGGGAATCTTAGGGGTGGAGGGGTAGAGGTCGGGAGGCCGAGTCAGCCGTGGAGAGTCTGTCGCCGTGACCAAGCCCGCATGAGCACCGCGATCGCCGCCTACATGGTGACGGCCAGCATTCTCTGTCTGCGCTTCGAGACCGGGAGCATCGTCGAGCAGGGCCGGACGGTCCCCTATGTGGCCGAGCCGGGCGATCGCGAGGGCGCCGAGCGGATGATCACCCGGCGCGGCGTGCCCTATGGTATCGCCGCAGAGATGCCCGACGGCACGCCGATGATCCAGCTCTTCGACCGCTTCGCGACAGCACCCAGCGATGTCTTTTTCCTGGGCGCGCAGCCCGGGTTCATCGCCTCGACGCTCGGCTTCAGCGGCGGCACGCCCGCGGCCGAAGCGCCCGAGAGCTACCGCCTTCGCCTGATCGAGGGCGGCGATCCCGGGCCCAGGAGCCGGCAGCCCGAGGCCGTCTGGCGCAAATCGAAGATCATCGACACGGCCCGGGTCGACGTCCGCAAGGCCGAACTCGTCGTCCAGCACGATGCATGCCTGGAACTCGACCGGCCGCTGGCTGAAGGTGCCAGCTACGCGGTCGAGCTCGACCACCCGGCGATCGCCCCGGTCACCGTCACCTACGATACCGCGACCCTGAGAAGCGAAGCCGTCCACGTCAGCCATATCGGCTTTCGCCCCGACGATCCGGTCAAGCTCGGCTACCTCTCGATGTGGCTCGGCAGCAAGACGACGGACCCCGCGGCCGACGCCGCCGTCGACTACCCGCCAGGGACAGCCTTTCGCCTGCTCGACACCACGACCGGTGAGGTGGTCTTTGCCGGTGCCGCAACCCTCGACGAGCCGCGTGACGCGCCGAGCAACATGAAGCTCAACTACAACAAGACGACCGTGCTCGCCCTCGACTTCAGCGCGTTCGACCGGCCGGGCGAATATGTCATCGAGGTCGAGGGTGTCGGCACCTCCTATTCGTTCAGGATCGCGGACGACGTCTGGCGTGACGCCTTTCGGACGGCGATGCTGGGCTTCTACCATCAGCGCAGCGGCATCGCCCTTGACGCTGCGCATACCGACTGGCCGCGGCCGCGGGCCCTGCATCCCGAGGACGGCATCACCGTCTACCAGTCCCGGGCCACGCTGATGGACACCGACCAGGGGCTCAATCTGCAAAACCGCAAGAGCTTCGAGGCCCTGGCGGCGGAGCGGACCGACGAGCTGGTCCCTGATGCCTGGGGCGGCTGGCACGATGCCGGCGACTGGGACCGCCGTGTGCATCACCTCTTCGCCGTCCGCGATCTCCTGGACATCGCCGAGCTGCGGCCCGGCTTCGCGGCCTCGCTGCGCCTCGCGATCCCCGAGACCGGCAACGGCCTGCCCGATCTCATCGACGAGGCGCTTTGGACCGTCGACCTGTACCAGCGCCTGCAGAAGCCGGATGGCGGCGTGCCGGGCGGGATCGAGTCGGACGCCTACCCGCCGCGCGGCGAGACGAGCTGGACCGCGAGCCGGGATTTCTTCGTCTACGCCCCCGACGCGTGGTCGTCCTATCTCTTCGCCGGCGTGGCCGCGCGTGCGGCACTCTTGGTCGAGCCCTACGCTGCCGAGCGTGCTGCCGGCTATGCCCGAAGTGCCGAACGGGCGATGCGCTGGGCCGAGGCCAACACGCCGACCTATGCCGCGGCTCGCGTGGAACTGGTCAACGCCCGCAATCTCGCCGCCGCCGAGCTCTACCGCCTGACCGGCGACGCGCGCTGGCATGCCGTGTTCACGGCGAGCTCGGCCTACGCCGTCGAGCGGCAGCTGGCGCACGAGGAACACCAGTTCTACGCGACCATGGTCTATGCGCGGACCGACCGGCCCATCGACCAGCAGCTTCTCGCCCGCGGCATGGCGAGCCTGACGGGCTATGCCGATTTTCTGCTCGGCACCGGCGATCGCGGTGGCTTCGGCCAGCTGATGAATCCCTGGATCCCCTATGGCTGGTCCTACACCTCGGCCCTGCCGGTCGAGGCCGATATCCTGGTCCTGGCGCACGCGCTCACCGGCGACGAGCGCTATTTCGAGGACTTGATTCAGGAGACCCAGTTCGGCCTCGGCGCCAATCCCGACAACATGACCTTCACGACCGGGCTCGGTCACCGCGCCCCGCGCGAGCTGTTGCTCATCGACAAATACGGCATGGGTGGTGTGCCGGCCGGGATCACCGCCTTCGGCGGCTGGAACGTGGGCGATCGCGGCCAGCACTGGTCGTTCGCCGAGGCGACCAGGCACATGACCCCGCCCTATCCGGACGCCTGGCCGGTGCACGAGACCTATATCGGCTATTTCTGGGCGGTGCCGATCACCGAATACACGATCCACAGCACGATCGGCCGGGTCGCCAAGGCCTGGGGCTACATCGCCGCCAGCGACGCCACCGGCGCCCGTGCCGCGTTCCGTCCTGACGTCAGCCGGCCGCAGCAGCGTGGCGACGTGGACGCTACGGCACCGCGGCCGCGGTCATAGCGCTCGGCATCGCGGGCGCGTCAGCGGGACCGTCGGATCAGCCGGCCAGGAGCGACGCCGTGATCGCCGCCCATTCGGCGTCGAGCGGACCCTCGGCCACCGGCTGGCCGGCGCGGCGGTACCAGTAGCCGGCATTGCCGAGATCGTCCTCGACCCGGTGCAGATGCGCATGCACCCAGGCCCCGTCCGCATCGTCCACGGCCTGGGCCAGCTCGTGCGCCGTCGCCCAGTCACCCTTGCCCTGCCACCAGAGGGCCAGGAGCGCCGGCGCGAGGCCGGCGGGCGGCGCTGCAGCACCGAGGCTCTGGCGGAACTCGTCGAGGTTCATGAGAGCTCCAGGCTTGCCGACACATCCGAGCCGAGGCTTACCACGCCTTTCGGGCGCGGGCCACCAACGGTCGCCGTGTCGTGGCCGGCTCCGGGAACGAGAATCAGGAAGATGTGGGGGAAATGATTTCCCCCACGCCCCCTCGGTTTTTTGGCGCCGGCGTGCGTGACAGGCAACGGCGCAAACTAACGTTGGGGTGTGGGGAAGATCATCTTCCCCACGTCTTTCCTTCCACCTTTGCCGCTCGAAGCATGTCGGCTCAGCTGATCCGGTAGCCGTAATGTGGCGCGTCACATTATGGATAGATCACCATGTTGATCCGCCCCGCCGAGCGCTCGGCCACGAGCGCGGCCCAGCGCTCGGCAGCAAGACCCCAGGGAAACGGGGCAGGCACCACGGTCGAGACCCGATACTCGTCCTTGTAGTCGGCAAGAGCACTCCCCTGCGCTCCAACCAGCAGCAACGCCGCCACCGCCACAGAGCCCGCCAATCGACGCATCATCCTCGACACTCCCTGATCCTTGGGCCCGAAGCCTCCCCCCGAGCCCCTTGACGTGGCCCTTTCCTGCCACGAGCGACCGACGCTGGCCAAGCGTCGGGGAGGCCTGCCACGACGGCAAAGCGGCGTCGGCAATGACCGCTCGAAGCGTCCTCGGGCACAAAGCTGCCCTCGAGTGCATTTTCGAGAACGCGGGGGTAGACATTTCGAGCCGCTTATTGCATATACGGCGTTCTCGTCAGTTTTGCCTTATGCACAGCGGCACGCGCGGCGGCGGCATACTGGT
>DAIRDJ010000135.1:10460-12405 GCA_036796215.1 Geminicoccaceae bacterium | reverse complement strand
ATAGAGCAGCCGCAAGGTCTCGGCCGGCCGCTGCGCCAGGATGTCGTACTCCAAAATCAACAGCGACCGGCCGTGCTCGCCGTAATAGGCCTCCTTCAAGGCCGACCAGGCAAAACCCACCAGCCGGTCGCGATGTGCGAGCGCCTCGACCCGACTGAACACGGTCGCCCGCTCCTCGGGTGTCGCAAAGAGCCGCGACGGCTCGAAGGCGTTTTTGCGCACCAGCCGCTCGATACTGTCCATGATCCAGGCCACACTGCGCACGCAGCAGATCACCTTGGCGTCGGGGAACAGCGTCAACAGGGCCGGCAGCCGGGCGCACCAGACCCGGTTGGTGTCGAAGATGACGCCCTTGTCCGCCTCTGGCCGGTAATAGGCCTCGAACAGCGCCGCGAGCAGGTCCTTGCGCTGCGCCTCGTCGATGAAGAGTGCCGTCTCGTTGCCGCGACTCATCGCATTCAGCATGACGCTGAACAACGCCCCCACCGGGCTCGTCATCGCCGCGTGAAAGCGGGGATTTTGCCGCAGGATGCCGGCGAGCAGCGTCGAGCCCGACCGCGGCAGGCCGGAGATGAAGTGGATGCGGGTGGTCATCGGCGAACTCCGGCGCACTCGAAAGATCGCATCGAGCGGAAATCGCCCTTTGGTTTAACCAACGAGTTGAGTGGCTAGTAATTTCAGTTGCGGCAAGCCCGAGCGGTTGTAGAGTGCATGGAGCGATTAGTCATCATGGTCAGGACCGTGACCGTCGCGTGAATTGATTGCCGCGTCAAGCGCACGGAGATAGAGCATGGCCATCGACTACGACGCCGCCGACTACGCGACCTCGGCGCACGCCCGTCACGCGCAGCTGTCGACCGGCACCACCCCGCTGGCGCTTGCGAGCGCGCCCCAGGCGAGCTTCCCCCAGGCAAGCTTCCCCCAGGCAAGCTTCGAAGTGACGACGCTCGCCGACGTGGTGGACGCCAGCGACGGCGTCCTGTCGCTGCGCGAGGCGATCACCGCCGCCAATGCCGCACCCGGCCTCGACGCCATCACCTTCGCCGAGGCGATCCGCGGCGGCACGATCACACTCACGGGCGACCTGCCGACGATCACCGACGACGTGGTGATCGACGGCGACCCTGCCGATGGCAGGCCCGGCGGAATCACGATCGATGGTTCGGGCGGACCATCACAAGGCGATGGTTTTGTCGGATTCAGGCTCGACGGTGTTACAGCGCGGTTCGAGGATTTGACGATCGAAAATGCCAGTGTCTACGGCATCGAGGCGACGAACTCGGATCTGAACATTACCAGGGCTGGCATAGTTGACTTCAATGAGGCGGGAGGGATGGCCCCTAGCGTCGGGATCAGCGCGATCGGCGGCACCGTCACTGTTGTCGATTCGACCATCGGCTATGGCGGCGGGGATCTTGCCGCCGGCATTGTAATCGAAGGCACATCGCTGGAGGTTCGCGACAGCCGTATCGTCAACAATCGCGGTGATTACGGCTACGGCATTCGGGGTAGTGGCGATGTCGTCGTCACCAACAGCACGATCGCTGACAATGGCGGCCCCGTCGGTGCCGGGATCGACGTGGTGGGCAACATCGTCGTCGAGAACAGTACACTCTTAGGCAACGGCAGCGGAGACAGCCGGCGCACAGGCAGCGCCATCCTCGCGGACGGCACGCTGCAGCTGATCAACAGCACCATCGCCGGTACACGAACCGCCGACGTTCAGATCTACGGGGCCGCCGCTGCCGCCTTGGGCCTGGAAGCCGGCAGCACCGCCAGTATCGTCAACAGCACGCTCACCGGCTCGTACCTCTACGCCAGCCTCTATACCCCCGCGGTCGGCCTCTATGTCGGTCCGGGTGCCCGCGCCACGATCGCCAACAGCATCATCGACGACACGATCCAGGGCACCATCACCAGCAACGGCGCCAACACGTTCCGCGAC
>DAIRDJ010000135.1:0-10360 GCA_036796215.1 Geminicoccaceae bacterium | reverse complement strand
GCCAACACGTTCCGCGACACCACGGTCGCCGGTGCGGTCGCCGGCGACCAGCTCGGGGTCGCGGCCGCCGACCTGTTTGCAACCACCGAGGAGATGGGGAACTCGGGCATCCGCGCCGGTGTCGCCGCCGACAATGGCGGCCCGACCCCGACCGTGGCCCTGCTCGACGACCCTGCAAACCCTGCCCTCGACGCAGCCGATCCCAGAGCCGCCCCGCCCACCGACCAGCGCGGCTTCGCCCGCGACGCGACGCCCGACATCGGCGCCTTCGAACTCGATGCGGGGCCGCCCACGCCGCCCGACACCCTGCCACCCCTCGCCGAGAAAGTACCGCTCGCCGACGCCGACATCGTGGGAGCACCGCGCAGCTTCCTGACGCTCACCGGCGGCGACGCCGAGATCAGCTTCGTCGATGAGTACGCAGCCTTCCAGAACAGCCTCGGCGTCTATCTGGTCGGCGCCGACGGGACCATCGTGAACCCGCAATGGGTGTTCGCGCGGGTCGAGCACAGCCAGCCCAGCGATCTCGCCTCCGAGCTCGCCCGGCCGGGCGGCGGGCCGTTGTCGCCGGGCGACACGGTGCTGCTCAGCGATCTCTTCGACCCGGCGGAGCTCCAGCCGGGCGTCGAGTTCGGCCTCTTCCTGGTGGCGGACGGCTGGACCCGCAACCCGCAGGCGACCTTCGAGACCGGCACGCTCGACTTCCGCAGCGGCACCACCGCGGCCAACGTCACCGACACCACGCCACAGCTGTTCCATATCGCCGAGAACGGCGTCGAGCGACTGGTGCTCGGCGACATCATGCACACGATCGACGCGGGCTCGCCCAATCCCTTGTCCAACACTCTCAATCCGGGCGGCACGGGCCAGGTCACCTCGGGCACGCTCGATGGCCTCTTCACCGTGGCGTTCGAGGACAAGCCGCTCGACGAGAGCGACCGCGACTTCAACGATGCGCTCTTCGGCATCGATCTGCTCGACACGGCACCCGAAGCGCTGACGGTCGCCGCCGCCGCCGATCCCGTGGCGATCGACACCCTGGTGAGCGCAGCCGAGGCCGTCTGAGACCCGGCTGCGGTGTACCGCTCGCCCGGGGTTCACAGCCCGAAGGGCTCGCCCGGTGTGGCGATATGCACCCGGCCGCGCTTGACCTCCTGCTCGAGCACCTTGGGATCGCCGTGCAGGAGATCGAATGTGCCCCAGTGGATCGGCACGACGAGGTCGAGGTCGAGGAACTCGTTGCAGGCGATGGCGGCGTGCCTCGGGTTCATGGTGAAGCGGTCGCCGACCGGCAGGAAACCCACCTTCGGCGCATAGAGCCGCTGGATCAGCGCCATGTCGGAGAAGAGGCAGGTGTCGCCCGCGTGATAGACCGTGGCGTCGGGGGCGGTGACCACGAAGCCGGCGGGATCGCCCATCGCCCTGGGCTCGCCGTCGCGGATCACCCCAGCGCTGTGGAAGGCCGGGACCATGGCGTAGCGGATGCCTTCCACCTCGACCTCGCCGCCGGTGTTCATCGGCTGCACCTGCTCGACCCCCTGGCCGTTCAGCCACATGCAGATCTCGTACTGGGCCACCAGCGTCGCGTCGTATTTCTTCGCGAGCCGGGCGGCATCGCCGATGTGATCCTCGTGGCCATGGGTGACGACGACGACGTCGCAGCTCTCGAGGCCGTCCTCCCAGCCCTCGGGATGCCTGGGATTGCCGGTGAAGAACGGGTCGATGAGGATCGATTGGCCACTTGTGGCGAGATGGACCGCCGAATGGCCGAGCCAGGTCATCTGCATGGGCGCTCTCTTCCTCCTGTCGCGTGATCGTTGCCCGGGCGGCAACGGTGGTTTTCCCCGAGCCTAGCCGGAAACCGGGCCGCCGCAACCCAGATATCGGTCAAGCCGTTCTTGCCAACTCGTGAGGACCAGATGACCATCACCATTCGCCCGGCCGACGCCCGTGGGCGCGCCGATCTCGGCTGGCTCGAAAGCCGCCACAGCTTCAGCTTCGGCCAATACCACGACCCGCTTCACATGGGCTTCGGGCCTTTGCGGGTGATCAATGACGACCGGGTCGCACCGGGTGCGGGCTTTCCCATGCACCCGCACCGCGACATGGAGATCATCACGGTCGTGCTCGACGGTGCGCTCGAGCACCAAGACAGCTTGGGCAACGGCGCGGTGATCCGCCCGGGCGATGTGCAGCAGATGAGCGCCGGCACCGGCATCCGCCACGCCGAGTTCAACCCCTCGACCACCGAACCGGTGCATTTTCTGCAGATCTGGATCGAGCCGGCGCGGCTCGGCGCACCACCATCATATGCCCAGGTGCACGTGGCGGATGCGGCGCTGACCGGGCAGTTCCGCCTCGTGGCGTCAGGCGACGGACGCGCGGGCTCGATCGCGATCCACCAGGACGCCGACCTCTATCTGGCGCGGCTGGAGCCGGGCGACCGGCTGCGCCACACGCCGGCCAGCGGCCGCAAGCTCTGGCTGCAGGTGGCCGAGGGCGCGGTCGAGCTCAATGGGCTGGCGCTCGGTACCGCCGACGGGGCGGCGATCGAGGCGGAAGACGAGCTCGCGATCTCCGGCGCCGCGCGGGCCCAGGTGTTGCTCTTCGACATGGCGGCCTGAGGCGGTCGCTGCTCGGCCGCCGCTAGCTTCGCCGCGATGCCGTCCCGATGATCGCTGGAAGATCGAACGCCACGCTGCCGTCCGCCGTCCGGTAGACGGCGAGCGATCGCCTCGCATCGGCAAGCAGTTCGGCATACGCCGCTTCGCCGAACCCGCTGCCGACCCAGCCGCGCACCTCCGCCTCGACCCAGTCGTCGAGCGAGGGGAACCACGCGGTGGCGTCGACCGACGTGGCCTCGACGGCGGCGAACCCCGCGGCCGCCAGCAGGGATCGGATCTCGTCGGCATCGCCGAGGGCGAAGGACGCACGGACCGGCTCGCTCGCTGCACGACCGAGATGCCGTTCGACGAGATCGGTCAGCGCGGTGTAGCCGGGCGTCCGCTCGAGGCGATCCCAGACGGCCAGCGCCACGCGCCCGCCTGGGCGGAGGACCCGTCGCATCTCGCCCAGCGCCTGCCCGGGATCGTCGAAGAACATCAGCCCGAACTGGCAGGTGACGGCATCGAACGCCGCTTCGGTGAACGGCAGCGCCTCGGCACGACCCTCGTGCCACTCGAGATGTGGCAGCTTGCGCCGCGCCACAGCCAGCATGTCCGGGCTCCGGTCGAGCCCGGTCACGCTGCCTTGCGGCCCGACCCGGCCGAGCGCTTCAACGGCAACGGCCCCGGTGCCGCAGGCGACATCAAGAACCCGATCGCCTCGGACCAGCCGTGCCGCATCCGCCACGCGAACGGCCCAAGGCGCGCACAAGGCGGGCAAGAACAGACGCTCGAAAACTCCGGCCGCGGATTCGGACCGACTTGCCGCTTTCTCCCCTCGCTCCATGACGGCACCCTCCGCAGGGGTTACGCGCGTGAAATCATTATAGCCGCAAAGTGATTGACCTGCATCCAAGAATGTGCCGCGTTCTCCAGCAGTCTGCCTTTGCCGCCGCCGTGAACGGCTACTGTGCATGATCTCCGGGCCCGAATAGCGTGAGGGCCGCTCGAGCCGGGCGATCAGCGGCACGGGACGCCGGCCCGAGGCGGCAAGCTCGGTTGGCACGGGCGAGCCGGGACGCCGGCGATGGGTCCTCGGGCTTGCGCCTGTGGCCACTCTGCGGTTTGATCGGTCGAGCGAAGCCGCCACCCACAGGGCACCGCGCAAGGACCAAGGATGATCCGCCTCTATCACCAACCGCTCTGCCCGTTCTCCCGGAAGATCCGGCTGGTGCTGCGCGAGAAGGGCTTGGCGGCAGAGCTCGTCGAGGTCGAGCCCTGGCAGCGCGATCCCGACCTCTTGCGCCTCAACCCCGCAGCCGAGGTCCCGGTGCTGGTCGAGGATGATCTGGTCGTCGCCGACAGTGCCGCCATCGCCGACTACCTGCACGAGGCGCACGGGTCGCCGGACCTGCTCGGCCAGAGCCAGACACAGCGCAACGAGACAAGGCGGCTGGTCGGCTGGTTCGACACGAAGTTCCGCCGCGAGGTGACCGATCTCCTCTGGGGCGAGAAGCTGCTCAAACGCCTGAAGCGCAACGGCACGCCGAGCTCCGAGGCCCTTCGCGCCGGTGCCGCCAACATCCGCGGCCACCTCGCCTATATCGGCTATCTCTACGAGGACCGCCGCTGGCTCGCCGGCGACACGCTCAGCCTCGCCGATCTTACGGCAGCAGCCCACCTCTCGGTCCTCGACTATCTGGGCGACGTCCCCTGGGAGGCCTCGGCCGGGGCCCGCGACTGGTACGCCAAGGTCAAGTCCCGCCCCTCCTTCCGCCCCCTCTTGATGGACCGGATCACCGGCATCAAGCCGCCGGTGCATTACGACGATCTCGATTTCTGACCAGCTCCGCGCCCGTGCGCGCAAGCTCGGCTTCGCCGAGCTGAGGATCACCGCGGCCAGGGTCCCGGCCGACCGGCAGGCCGCCTACCAGGCATTCATCGACAAGGGCCGGCACGGCACCATGGACTGGCTCGCCCGCGACCCCGACCGCCGGGCGACCCCCGAAGGCCTCTGGCCCGAAGCGCGAACCGCGATCGTGGTCGCCATGAACTACGGCCCCGAGCACGATCCTCTGGCCGTGCTCGACCAGAAGGACCGAGCGGCGATCTCGGTCTATGCGCAAAACCGCGACTACCACGACATTATCAAGGGCAGGCTCAAGGACCTCGCCGGCTGGCTGCAGCGGCAGACCGGCGAGGCCGTCAAGGTCTTCATCGACACGGCACCCCTGCTCGAAAAACCACTCGCGGAGCAGGCCGGCATCGGCTGGCAGGGCAAGCACACCAACCTCGTCTCGAGGGCGCACGGCTCCTGGCTGTTCCTGGGCGAAATCCTCACCACCGCCGATATGCCGCCCGATCCGCCCGAGACCGACCACTGCGGCAGCTGCCGCCGCTGCCTCGACATCTGCCCGACCGACGCCTTCCCCGAGCCCTACGAGCTCGATGCGCGGCGCTGCATCTCCTATCTCACGATCGAGCACAAGGGCCCGATCCCGCACGCCTTCCGCGCGCCCATGGGCAACCGCATCTACGGCTGCGACGACTGCCTCGCCGTCTGCCCCTGGAACAAGTTCGCGGCAGAGGCTGCCGAAGCGAAACTGCAGGCCCGCGACGACCTGATGGCCCCGCCGCTCGCCGACCTCCTCGGGCTCGACGATCCCGCCTTCCGCCGCCACTTCTCGGGCTCGCCGATCAAGCGGATCGGCCGCGACCGCTTCCTGCGCAACGTCCTGATCGCCGCCGGCAACAGCGGCGACTGCGACCTTCTGCCAAAGATCGAGCCGCTGCTCGCCGATCCCGCACCGCTCGTCCGGGGGGCTGCCGTCTGGGCCTTTCGCCGCCTCGCGCCGCCTGCCATGGTCGAGGCACGGCGGGCGGCCCATTTGCCGCAAGAGACCGATCCGGAGGTGCGAGACGAATGGCAGCGCTGACCCCGACCCTGCTCTGCTTCGGCCTCGGCTATTCGGCCGAGGTCCTGGCGCTTCGCCTCGTCGCCCGCGGCTGGCGGATCATCGGCACCTCGCGCAAGTCAGATAAAAGAAGACTGCTCGAGGCCAAGGGCTTTGCCGCCTATCCCTTCGACCGCGAGACCAGGCTGCCGCCCGAAGCCTTCACGGGCGTCACCCACGTCGTCACCTCGATCGCCCCGGACGAGGCGGGCGACCCGGTCCTCGACCTGCACCTCGAGGACCTCCGCCGCTGCGACCTCGCCTGGGCCGGCTATCTGGGCACCACCGCCGTCTACGGCGATCGCGGCGGCGACTGGGTCGACGAGACCACCCCCATCGACCCGACCCTCGCCCGCGCCGACCGCCGTGCCCGGGCCGAGACCGCCTGGCTGGAGAGCGGCCTTCCCGTCCACATCTTCCGCCTCGCCGGCATCTACGGCCCCGGCCGCAACCCCTTCGTCAACCTGCAGACCGGCACGGCCAGGCGGATCGTCAAGCCCGGCCAGGTCTTCTCGCGCATCCACGTCGAGGACATCGCGACCGTCCTCGAGGCCTCGATCGACCGCCCCAATCCCGGCCGGATCTACAATGTCTGCGACGACGAGCCGGCCCCACCCCAGGACGTCGTCGCCTACGCCGCCAAGCTCATCGGCATCGCCCCCCCACCCGAACAAGCCTATGCAACCGCCGACCTCTCGCCCATGGCCCGCACCTTCTACCAGGACAACCGCCGGGTCAAAAACGAGCGGATGAAGACCGAGCTCGGCGTCCGCCTCGCCTTCCCCACCTACCGCGAGGGACTGCTCGCCCTGCACGCAGTGGATGGCGAACCGCCGGACGGGGCATGAGAAGCCCAACGGAGAAACCGCCGATGGCATCCCGCGATCCACACGCTTTCCTCGACTGGGAAACACAACAGCCCGAGCCTTACGAGTTCTTCTCCGGCAACGTGCGGCTGAAAGCCGGCGGCACGCTCGGCCATAACGCCGTCGCCGATAATCTGCATGTGGCCCTCGCTATTCGCCTGAACGGCGCGACCTACCGGGCTTGGCGGGCGAATACCCGCGTCAGAAACCCAGGCGGCGAGATCACCTACCCCGACGTTGTCGTCAGCTACACACGTCGTCGCAACGACGCGCTCTACCTCGACGACCCGATCCTGATCGTCGAAGTGCTATCGGCGGCGACCGCCGATCTCGAGCTGACCGAAAAACGCTGGGCCTACGTCGCCATCCCCACCCTCCAGCAACTCGTCTACGTCGCCCCCGACAAAGCCAAGCTCGAACTCGTCACCCGCGAGCCCGACAACCGCTGGCGCAGCGTCTTCATCACCGGCCTCGATGCCGACCTGCCGCTCACCTCCCTGGAGTTTACTTTGCCGATGGCCGAAGTCTACGCCGACACGGCCGCGGCCACCGCCTAGAGCCTGATCAGCCCTGCGAACGGCGCGAGGGCGTCGGCGTCCCTGAATCGCGTCTCGCCGAACCGGCCATCCGCGATCGCCTGCGGCCGTGCCGCCCGATTGTCGAAGATCCGCCACTCCGCAGCACGCGCCCGATAGGTCGCCAGATTGGCGAAGGAGCGCGAAAAACGCCGCCGTACATCGACCTCTGGTACGTCATGGCCACCTTCCGTCACCCGCCGACGAACGCGCTCGAGACAGAGCTCGACACTCGGCAAAGCAAAGTACAACAAACCGAAGCGCAACCCCCGGGCCTCCGCCTCGCCGATCAGCCCGATATGGCTGCGGCCGGCAAGCGTCGTCTCCATGGTGAAGGTCCGCCGTTCGCGAATCAGCTCACGCGCCCGCATCAGCGCCACCCGGCCCGCCGCCCGATCGGCAGCCCGCGGCTCCAAAGGCGACAAGCCACGCGCGATCTCGTCCAGATTGACGAAATGAATGCTGCCGATCGCGGCCCGCAAATGCCGCATCGCATAGGTGGTCTTGCCGACGCCGTTCGGCCCGGCGATCAGCCAGAACCAAGCAGCAGCATCAGAGGTCGTCTCGGTCATGACGCGCGAACATGGCTGGCCGCGATACCTTTGTCGATCCCAGCCTCAACTCCCGCGCTACCCCACCGCCTCCAGCAGCCGCTCCAACGCCGCTGTCAGCCGCCGCAGATCCGCCTCGCGTGACAGCCGGTGATCGCCGTCCTTGACCAGCTCCAGCGTCACCTCCCGGCTCTCCAGCCGATCGGCGAGCTCGAGCGCGAGGGCGAACGGCACATCCGGGTCGGCCTGGCCGTGCAACAGATGCACCGGACAGCCGATCGCAATGGGGGCGCCGAGCAGCAGGTGATCCCGCCCCTCGTCCAGGAGACGCGTCGTGATCGGCAAGGGCGCCCCGTACTCGGACGGCTGCAGCAGCACCCCGTCCAGCACCAGCACCGCCGCCTCATCGGGCGTCAGCACGTCGCGGATCAGCCGCTCGGTGAAATCCGGGGCCACGGCGATGCCGACCAGCCCCTTGACCCGCTCCGGCCGCGCCAGGGCCACGAGCAGCATGATCCAGCCGCCCATGCTCGAGCCCACCAGCACCACCGGCCCCTCGACGACGCGATCGAGCACCGCCAATGCATCCGCCGTCCAATCGCCGATCGTCCCCTCCGCGAACCGCCCGGACGACGCCCCGTGCCCGCGATAATCGAACCGGGTAAAGGCCCGCGCCTGTGCCCGGCAATGCGCCGCGAGATAGAGCGCCTTGGTCCCGGTCATGTCCGAGGCGAACCCGCCCAGAAACATCACCTCGGGCCCCCTGCCGGGGTGTCGCTCATAAGCCACCCACTCGCCCGCACCGCGCCCCAGCCGTTCCATCGCTCACTCCACGCGTGTATCATCGAGGCGCATCTGATAGCAGAAGGGCGAGCGCTGCGGCACGCGGCCGGCAGCCGAGAACGGGCGGTCCCACGAATTGTGACAGCGAGCACCAACGCCATGCGCCCCGGGGTCCTCCAGGTGGTCCCCGACCTCCAGGAGAGCACCGCCGCCCGCGCCGTCCTCGCCACCGCGCGGCGCCTCGTCACCGATGGCTGGCGCTCGTGTGTCGCCTCCGCCGGCGGCCCGCTCGAGCGCGAGTTGGCGAGCCAGGGCACGGCCCATCTCGAGCTCACCGTCGAAACCACCAACCCGCTGACCCTCTCCGCCAATATCGGCAAGCTCGGCAAGGCCATCCGCGAGCACAAGGTGGCCCTCGTCCACGCCTATTGCCGAGGGGCCGCCTGGAGCGGCAGCTACGCCGCCAAGCGCGCCGGCACCGCCTTCGTCACCAGCTTCGAAACCGCGTACCCCGGCTCCGAAGGCGGCCTCAGCCGCCGCTGGAACGCCGTCATGGCCGAAGGCGAACGGATCATCGCGAACTCGGAATACCTGGCCGACCACATCGCCCAGACCTTCGCCGTCGACGGCCCGCGCCTCAGGATCGTCCGCCCCGGCATCGACCTCGACGCCTTCGACCCCGAGCGCATGCGCGGCCACCGCATGACCAAGCTCGCCGAACGCTGGCACCTCGGCGTCGACCGCAAGGTCGTCCTCCTCCCCGGCCGCATCACCCGCAGCCGCGGCCACCTCCTCCTCCTCGCAGCCATCCGCCAACTCGGACGGCAGGACTTCGTCGCCCTGATCTGCGGCGACCCCGACGCCAGGGACCCCTACATCCGCGAGCTCGAGCAGCGCATCGAGAGCATGGGCCTCAAGGACCGCGTCCACTTCGCCGGCGGCTGCGACGACTGGCCCGCCGCCCATGCCCTTGCCGACCTCGTCGTCCTGCCGGCCACCAGCACCGCCACCGACCTCGACGCCGCCCCCCTGATCGAAGCCCAGGCCATGGGCAAGCCCGTCATCGTCAGCAACGTGGGTGCGCTCGGCGAAGCCGTCCTCGTCGCCTCCACCGGCTGGCTCATCGCCCCCGACGACCCGAACGAGCTCGCCTGGGCCCTCGACCTCGGCCTCTCCCTCGAACCCGAAACCAAAGAACGCCTCGCCGAACGCGCCCGCGACTTCGTGCTCCGCGACTTCAGCACCGACCAGAGCGCCAGACGAACCGTCGCCGTCTACCGCGAACTCGTCAAAAACGCCCCCCGCCCCAACGACCCCGAAATCATCGTCGAACGCCTGGCCATCCCGCAAATAAGCTGAAGAGACGGGGAGGCAGCGCCTCCCCATGCCCCTCCGTTACTTTGCGGTGGTGGCTGTGGCAACACAGCGGATCGGGCCGAAATCAGGTGGCGCTCGTGATGTCGGTGCGCGCGAAGTCGTTGCCCTTGAACAGCAGCGGCTCGCCCGTGACCTCGGCCAGCGCATAGGCGAAGACATCGCCGAAATTGAGGCCGGCCGGGTGACGCCCCTTGCCCCAGCGGCGAAACGCGTCACAGGCGTGCTCTGCCTGCTCGGCAGTGACAGGCACGACCTCGGCCCCAGTCAAGTCGAGAAAGCGCTCGAGCAACCGCCGGCCGGCCTCGCCCTTGCGGCTCTCGACCACGATCGAGACCTCGTCCAGTGTAGCGGCAGAAACGAGCCGCGTCGCATCCTGCTCGATCAGCCGTGTGAAGCTCGGCCGTTCCGGCTCGTCGAGCAGAATGGCCAGAATGGCCGAGCTGTCGAGCACCAGCGGCGCGGCAAGCCCTGCGCGTCGTAGCCGATGATCGCCTCCGCACTGCGCCCGTCCAGATCGGACAACGCCGCACCTTCCAGCGCCAGCGCATCCAGCCGCCCAGCAAGCCCACCAGCCTCCCCCCGCTTGCGCCGCTCCCGCGCCAACCGCTCCGCCAAAGCCCGCCGCACCGCCTCGGTCAAACTCTCCCCCGT
>DAIRDJ010000134.1:0-12714 GCA_036796215.1 Geminicoccaceae bacterium | reverse complement strand
CAGATCAGCAGGTTCCAAACGTGACTTAATCCAAAATGTCAACAGAACCTAGGGCGAGGTCGACGCGGGCGTCATCTGGACGGCGGCGATCGTCGAGGTCGTCCCGCTCAGGGCGGCCGTCGCCGCGATGCTGGCCGAGCTCGAACGGATGCCATGAACGGGCCCGCCCTCGTCAAGCGCATCCGCAACAACACACAAACGTGCCACCCCGATGACTGGCCTCTTGACCGTCTCGGTCGGGCGCCATGCGGACGATCATCGTCCCTTTGCTTTGCCTCGCCGACAGCGAGCCGAGGCGCTGGGTCGAGAGAGCGATCGCGCCGTAGCTTGCCACCACCGCCAAAAAACCGCAGGGGTCCAAGGGGACGATCATCGTCCCCTTGCTCTTCTTCCTATCCTCTTGTCGTTCGGCCTGCCACCAGCGCGCCCCGACAACCGCTTCCAATCCTCCGCCTCGCCTTTCCTCCCGCCACCCGCCCCGTCCCGCACAACACCTCTTCCACCATCCGTGATTTTCTCTGAAAATCTCGAAGTTTCCCTTAACACACTTATGAATTGTAAATATTGAACTGCCGAAAATCCTGTCGCAGCGCTGGCTACCGGCAGTCTGAGCGCCGAGGACCCGAAAAAACCGTCGGCCAAGAAAAAATCCCTGCTATTTTTCGCGGAAAAGCCCTTCGAATTACCGAAAATCGCTGTTTCAGCGTCAGGGCGCGGCCAGAAGGGCCATAAGCATTGCTTATAGCAATTTGTAGGTCTACCAACAAACGGCCGAATCGGTGTTCGCCTGATGCGCCATGCCCGAACAGAATGAGTCGGAATATGCGCCATGAACCCGAGCGATGGCGCATGGATCGACTCATTTGTCATAATCTACGTCGATTCATGCGCCATTAGCGTTGCTTATGGCGCAGATTCCGGCACTTCTCGTTACAATTGGCCCGTTTTGGACCCGAGCGGTCGACGAACGAACCCGGGAATCCCGACGAAGGAACCCAGGAATCGCACAAACGAACCCGGGTTCTGCGAACGAACCCAAGGGGCCAGTTTGTCGCAGGTCGATTCGAAAAAGGCTTTTTTGTCAGAATCTTAGGCGGCGGATTTTTCTGCCGGGTTTATGGCGGACGCAAGTTGCCCGCAAGGTGGTTGGCGAGGCATCCCGCCACTGGCCGAACGAACCCGACAGTTGGTTGACCGGAGCGTTGCTTTAGGATAAAATGCATAAAGTGGTGTTGGTCCGACGCCGCTCGTTCTTTCTCGGCGGCGGCCTCGGGGCCTCGCGACCCGGTGCAGACAGGTCCTGCGGCGCTCGCCGGCGGCTCGGGCGATGCGGCTCAGCGCCGGCGCGGCATGCGGAAGGGCAGCATCGCCTGGACGATCGGCAGGGCGAAGCGGTCGAGCTCGAGGCTCTCGTGCACCGCCGTCGTCGGCTCGCCCAAAAGCCGCGTGCGCAGCAGCGTGCGGGCGTAGAAGGGGGTGTCCTCCAGCGTCGCCTCGACCGCGGCCTCGGCCCCGTCCGCCCGGGTGTGCCGGGGGATGCGCCAGATCCGGGTCTTCGGCAGGGCCCGGGGTGCCGGGGGCGGGAAGGCGCTCGGCCGACCCTCGGCGTCGAAGTGCAGGGCGAGGGCGAACGGCTCGCCGCCGCGCCTGAGCCCTTCATAGAGCACGGCACTGCCGCCGCGCACGGGCGCCCGGCTCCAGTCCCAGCGGACGAAGCTCGCCTCCAGGGGCACCGCGCCCCAGTTGCTGTCGAGATAGCCGTGCCCCTGCCAGGCGAGGCCGGGCGTTTCGAGCGCCACCTCGACCCGGGCCGTGGGGGCCAGCGGCTGCCACTGGTGCAGCCCCTCGGCATCGAGTGCCCAGGCCGCGGTGTTGCGGCTCTCGGGATGAAGCCGCACCTGCCCGCGGATCCGCCCGGGCAGCGGAAAGGTCACCTCGTCGAGGCTGATCGCGAGGCTGTCGCCGGCCCAGGTCAGGGCACTCGGGCCGACCCGGAAGAACGCCGCCTCGCGCGCCACGGCTCCCTGGCCGCGCTCGGTCATCGCCCATTTGTGCCCGCCCGCCCCGTAAAGGGCGACGTTGACCGCGGCATGGTTCGAGGCCTCGGCCGGTGCCTTGCGCCTTGCCCACTTGTAGTAGGGGGAGAAGACGCTGCCGATGAACGCGATGATGGTGAGCCCGTGCCGGCCGTCGTCGCTCAGCGCATCGACATACCACCAGTGATAGCCGCCGGCCGGCACCGGTTGGTCGAACCGAACGGGTCCGGCAAGGCTCATCGCCGCCCGCCGAGATCCGCGAGCAACGCATTGGCGGCCATCCGTCCGGAAAGCGTGGCCATCGGGATGCCGGGGCCGGGGTGCACGCTGCCGCCGGCGAGGTAGAGGCCCGCGAGCTTCGTCTTCACCCCCGAGCGCTGGAACGAGGCTTGCCAGCCATGCGAGGCCGCGCCGTAGAGCGCACCGCCGGTTGCCGGGAAGTAGCGGTCGAAATCGGCGGGCGTCGTCACCACCCGGTCCTCGGGGGCCATGGCGAGCTCGAGCCCCGACCGGGCCAGCACCCGGTGCAGCCGGTCGGTCAAGTCCAGGGCGGCAGCGCCAGGCGTGGGGGCAGCGTCACCTGTCGCCGGCGCGTTGATCAGGGCGAAGACCCGCTCGAGCCCCCTCCGCTCAGTCGGATCGCCGTCGAGCCGATCCTGGGCGCAGACATAGACCGTCGGGTCCGCCGGCACCCGGCCGCGGCGGAAGATGTCCTCGAACTCCGCCGGATAGTCCTTCGAGAAGAAGACGTTGTGGTGGACCAGTGGAAAACCCCGGACCTCGGCCGCCATCACGAAGGTGACGGCGGAGAGCGAGCGGCGCGCCGCTGGCACGGCCGGCACGGCCTTCTTGACCGCCGCCCCCAGTCGGCCGGTCGCCAGGGCCGCCACATCGGTGTTGGCGATCACCGCATCGGCCGCCAGCCGCTCGCCCGAGGCGAGGCGCACGCCCGTGACCCGGCCCGCCTCGACCAGGATCTCGGTGGCCTGGGCATTGTAACGGAAGTCGGCGCCGTGGCGGGCGGCGATGGCCTCGACGGCGCGCGCCAGGCGATGCATGCCACCCTCGACGAACCACACGCCCACCTGCTCGACATGGGTGACGAGCAACAGGGTCGCCGGGGCCAGAAACGGCGACGAGCCGCAATAGGTGGCGTAGCGGCCGAAGAGCTGGCGCAGCCGCTGGTCGGTAAAATAGCCGCCCAGCGCGTCCCACAGCCGGGTGAAGGGGCGGATGTGGCGAAGGCCGAAGGCGCCGCCGATCCCGGCCCCGCCGACGAGACCCTTCATGCTGGGGGCCGCCGCCTGCATGAAGGAGCGATCGAGGATCTCGAACATCCGCCGGCTGTCGGCGCAGAGCTGGCGATAGCCTCGGGCATCCTTGGCCCCGGCGAACGCACCGATCGCGTCGGCCGACCGGTCGATCGAGGCGAAGAGATCGAGCCGGGCCTCGTCCCAGGCATGCCGCGCCAGGATCTCGGCCGGGCGCAGGGCGAGCTCGGCCTCGAGCGAGGTGCCCAAGGCGTCGAACAGCGCCTCGAACACCCAGCGCATGGTGAAGACGGTGGGGCCGGCATCGAGACGAAAGCCCGGGCCCACCGGCACCTGGCGCATCTTGCCGCCGGGGGCGGCCTGGGCCTCGACGACGGTGACGTCGAGCCCCCTGGCGGCAAGTTCGGCTGCCGCCGCGAGCCCGCCGATCCCTGCACCGATGACGATGACCCGCTCTTCCGCCACGCTTTGCCGGCACCTCTGCTGCCCGTTCACCGACCGTCACTCTTGTCGGCAAGTCGGGCTTGTGTCCATCCTAAATGACAGCTACATATGACAACATACATTGACACTCCATCGCCGGACGACAGGCGGGTAGAGGAGGCGAGGCATGGCGGCCAGCACAGGGGCAGCGAGCACGCGGATCGAGCAGGCCCTGGAGCGGGCGATCGAGGCGGCCAACGGCCCGAGCTGCCCGCCCGGCCTGAGTGCCGCCATGCGCTACACCGTCTTTCCGGGTGGGGCCAGGGTGCGGCCCAAGCTCTGCCTCGCCGTGGCCCTGGCCTGCGGCGACGACCGGCCGGAGCTCGGCGATGCGGCGGCAGCAGCGATCGAGCTGCTGCACTGTGCGTCCCTCGTGCACGACGACCTGCCCTGCTTCGACAACGCCGCGCTCAGGCGCGGCAAGCCTTCCGTCCACTGCACCTTCGGCGAGCCCCTGGCCGTGCTCACTGGCGATACGCTCATCGTGCTGGCCTTCGAGACCCTGGCCCGGGCCGCGGCGGCGGCACCCGAGCGCCTGGGCCCGCTCGTCTCGATCATCGGCCGGGGTGTGGGTGCTCCCTTCGGGCTCTGCGCCGGGCAGGCCTGGGAGAGCGAGCCTGCCGTCCCCTTGCGCGAGTATCAGCGGGCCAAGACCGGCGCCCTCTTCGTTGCCGCGACCGCCGCCGGTGCCGCCGCCGCCGGCGCCGATCCTGCCCCCTGGCGGGCCTTGGGCGACCGGCTGGGCGAGGCCTACCAGGTGGCCGACGATCTGAAGGATGCGCTCGAGGATGCCGCCACCATCGGCAAGCCCGTGCGCGTCGATGCAGCGCTCGCGCGGCCCAATGCGGTGACCGAGCTCGGCATCGAGGGGGCCGTCGGCCGGCTGCGGCAGCTGATCGGCGCAGCACTCGAGGCCATTCCCGACTGCCCCGGGGCGGCCATGCTGGAGGCCATCGTCAAGGGCGAGGCCGCGCGGCTGGCGCCGACCAAGACGGCAGCCGGGAAGCGGGTCCGGGTCGCGGCCTGACGGGCGGCAGCATGGCGAAACCCGGTGTCTTGAAGGTCGAGGAGATGCCGCCGCTCGGGTGGCGTGACCGGCTCCTCGGCTGGCGCGATCGGCTCATCGCGAGCCCCGGCTTTCGCGAGCTGGCCGCTGCCTTCCCGCTCACCCGCTTCGTCGCCCGGCGGCGCGCCGGCGACCTCTTCGATCTGTGTGCCGGCTTCGTCTATACCCAGGTATTGCTCGCCTGCGTCCGGCTCCGCCTCTTCGACGTCCTGGCCGAGGGGCCCGCGACGACCGCCGATCTCGCCCGGAGGCTTGGTCTGCCGGAGGACGGCATGCTCCGTCTGTTGCGTGCCGCCCGGGCACTCCGGCTGGTCGAGGATCGGGGTCAGGGGCGTTGGGGGCTCGGTCAGCTCGGGGCCGCCATGGTCGACAATGCCGGCATCGCCGCCATGGTCGAGCACCACACCATGCTCTATGCCGACCTCGCCGATCCCTTGAAGCTGCTGCGCGGCGAAGCCGGCGAGACCGAGCTGCAGCGCTTTTGGGGCTACGCCCGGAACGACGATCCGGCAGCCGTGCCGCCCGATGCGGCCCAGGCCTACAGCCGCCTGATGGCGGCCTCGCAGAGCATGATCGCCGCGGAGATCCTGGCCGCCTACGACTTCAGGAAGCACCGCCGGCTGCTCGATCTCGGCGGTGGCGACGGCACCTTCCTGCGCGCCGTGGCCAAGGCCGCCCCCCGCCTCGAGCTTCGCCTCTTCGACCTGCCGGCAGTGGCCGAGCGTGCCCGGCGTACCTTTGCCGCTGCCGGTCTCGCCGACCGCGCCCTGGCCCATGGCGGCAGCTTTCTCACCGACCCGCTGCCCGAGGGGGCGGACATCGTCTCGCTCGTCCGCGTCATCCACGACCATGACGACGACGTGGCAGGGCGCATCCTGGCGCAGGCCCGAACGGCTCTGCCGACGGGCGGCACCTTGCTCCTCGCCGAGCCCTTGGCCGGGACGGCCGGGGCCGAGGCTTCGGGCGATGCCTATTTCGGCTTCTACCTCATGGCGATGGGCAGCGGCCGGCCGCGCACCCAGGCCGAGCTCGAGGCGATGCTGGTCGATGCCGGCTTCACCCGGCCCCGTCTGCTCCCCACCCGCACGCCGCTTTTGACCCGCGTCATCACGGCCACAGCCGCGGCGTCGTAGCGCTGCAGAAAGTGTAAGTCTTGCTTGACATACGGGCTCGTCAAAGTAACCTGACAGGGTAGCTGATCGGCAGTTGCGGAGGCTCGTTGGGAGGCGAGCATCGACATGAATACCCTGGCCGTGGTCCTCGAAGCGCCCGAACGCCTGGTTCTCAGCCGGCTCGATCTGAGCGAGCCCGAGCCGACCGACGTCGTGGTCGACATGGAGTGGTCCGGCATCTCCACCGGTACCGAGCGTCTGCTCTATACCGGCCGCATGCCGCCCTTCCCGGGCATGGGCTATCCCCTTGTCCCCGGCTACGAATCGGTCGGCCGGATTGCCGCGGCCGGGCCCGGCACGGCACATCGCGTCGGCGAGCGGGTCTTCGTCCCCGGTGCCCGCTGCTACGGCGAGGTCCGGGGGCTCTTCGGTGGTGCCGCATCGCGCGTGGTCGTGGCCGCCGAGCGGGTGACCCCGGTGGGTGACGCGCTCGGCGAGGAGGCCGTGCTTCTGGCCCTTGCCGGCACCGCTTGGCACGCCATCGAGGGCAGCCGCCGCGACGGTGCCTTGACCCCACCCGATCTGATCGTCGGCCACGGCGTCCTCGGCCGTCTCCTGGCGCGCCTCTCGGTCGCGATCGGTGGCACGCCGGTGGTCTGGGAGCTCAACCCGGACCGGGCCAAGGGGGCCGACGGCTACCAGGTGCTCCACCCGGACGCGGACCCGCGCCGCGACTACCGCGCGATCTACGACGTCAGCGGCGACAGCGAGATCCTCGACAAGCTGGTGATGCGCCTCACCCCCATGGGCGAGATCGTGCTCGCCGGCTTCTACAGCGAGCGTGTCGCCTTCGCCTTCCCGATGGCTTTCATGAAGGAAGCCCGGATCCGCATCGCCGCCGAATGGAAGGCGCCGGATCTCCTGGCCGTCCGCGAGCATCTCGATGCCGGCCGGCTCTCGCTCGGCGGCCTGATCACGCACCGCGTGCCGGCGACCGACGCTTCGACCGCCTACGACACGGCGTTTTCCGACCCCGCCTGCCTCAAGATGATCCTCGATTGGAGAGCCTGCGCATGACTCTCGGCACCGGCCAGACCGACGAGCTCCGTGCTGAAGCGGCCATCGAGCCCGATCCGGTCTCGACCGAGCCGCCGAAGAAGGAAACGCAGGTCATCGCGATCTACGGCAAGGGCGGCATCGGCAAGAGCTTCACCCTCTCCAATCTCAGCTACATGATGGCCCAGCAGGGCAAGCGCGTGCTGCTGATCGGCTGCGACCCGAAGAGCGACACCACCTCACTGCTGTTCGGCGGCAAGTCCTGCCCGACCATCATCGAGACCTCGTCGAAGAAGAAGCTCGCCGGCGAGGAGGTCACGATCGGCGATGTCTGCTTCATCCGCGACGGCGTGTTCGCCATGGAGCTGGGTGGCCCCGAGGTTGGCCGCGGCTGCGGTGGGCGCGGCATCATCCACGGTTTCGAGCTCCTGGAGAAGCTCGGCTTTCACGACTGGGGCTTCGACTACGTCCTCCTCGATTTCCTCGGTGATGTGGTCTGCGGCGGCTTCGGCCTGCCGATCGCCCGCGACATGTGCCAGAAGGTCATCGTCGTCGGCTCGAACGACCTGCAGTCGCTCTACGTCGCCAACAATGTCTGCTCGGCCGTCGACTACTTCAGGAAGCTCGGCGGCAATGTCGGGGTCGCCGGCCTCGTCATCAACAAGGACGACGGCACGGGCGAGGCCCAGGCCTTCGCCGAGGCCGTCGGCATCCCGGTCCTGGCCGCGATCCCGGCCGACGAGGACATCCGGCGCAAGAGTGCGAACTACGAGATCATCGGCAAGCCCGGCGGCCGCTGGGCGCCGGTCTTCGAGGACCTGGCGAGGCAGGCGGCCGAGGCCCAGCCGGTCCGCCCCACGCCCCTCTCCCAGGACGAGCTCCTGGGCCTCTTCAAGAGCGAGGACGTGGGCCGCGGCGTGGCCCTGCAGCCGGCCACCATGGCCGACATGTGCGGCCGCGAGATCGTGGCGAAGCCCTCCCTCGAAGTCGTCTACGACGACGCCTGAGGACGCATTCCTGATGACCGAAATCCTCTACGACCGCACAGCCTCCGCCCAGCTCGATGCCGACCCGCACCAGGTCGGCGAGCCGGCGGCCCAGGCACCGGCGTCGTCGTCCCCCTCCGGCGACGGCGCCGGCTGCCACAACCAGGGCGAGAAGATGAGAGCCCGGGCGGCAGCTGCGGGCAAGAGCGAGACCCTCGAGCGCTACGCCGAGGACTATCCGGTGGGCCCGCACGACCAGCCGCAGAGCATGTGCCCGGCCTTCGGTAGCTTGCGCGTGGGCTTGCGGATGAAGCGGACGGCGACGGTGCTCTCGGGCTCCGCCTGCTGCGTCTATGGCCTCACCTTCACCTCGCACTTCTACGGCGCCAGGCGGACCGTCGGCTACGTGCCCTTCAACTCCGAGACCCTGGTCACCGGCAAGCTCTACGAGGATATCCGCGAAGCCGTCGTCAAGCTCGCCGACCCCGCGCTCTACGATGCCATCGTCGTGACCAACCTCTGCGTGCCGACGGCCTCGGGCGTGCCGATCCAGAAGATCGCGAAGGAGATCAACGGGGTCCGCATCATCGCCATCGACGTGCCGGGCTTCGGCGTGCCGACCCATGCCGAGGCCAAGGACATCCTGGCGGGTGCGATGCTCGACTATGCCAGGAAGGAGGCCGAGAGCGGCCCCGTCCAGGCGCCCCGGGGCGGGCGACAGGATAAGCCCACCGTGACCCTCCTGGGAGAGATGTTCCCGGCCGATCCCGTCGGCATCGGCATGATGCTCGAGCCTCTGGGTCTCGCGGCCGGGCCCGTGGTCCCGACCCGCGAGTGGCGCGAGCTCTATGCCGCGCTCGACAGTGGCGTGGTTGCCGCCATCCACCCCTTCTACACCGCCTCGATCCGCGTCTTCGAGCAGGCCGGTCGGACGATCGTGGGCTCCGGTCCCGTCGGTCACGACGGTACGGCGCGTTGGCTCGCCGCCATCGGCGACGCCTACGGCATCGCCGCCGACAAGGTCGCGGCCGCACAGAACAGGTTCCTCCCGGCGATCCAGGGTGCTCTGGCCGGCATGCCGATCAAGGGCCGGATCACGCTTTCGGGCTACGAAGGCTCCGAACTCCTGGTCGCCCGCCTCCTCGTCGAGAGTGGGGCCGACGTTCGCTACGTGGGCACCGCCTGCCCGAGAACCCGCTGGTCCGACGGTGATCGTGAGTGGCTCGAGGCCAAGGGTGTCCGCGTACAGTACCGCGCCTCGCTCGAGCAGGACCTCGCCGCCATGGACGAGTTCGAGCCGGATCTCGCGATCGGCACGACGCCTGTGGTGCAGAAGGCGAAAGAGCGGGCCATTCCGGGCCTCTACTTCACCAACCTGATCTCCGCCCGGCCGCTGATGGGTCCGGCCGGTGCCGGTTCCCTGGTTCAGGTCGTCAACACGGCGATCGGCAACAAGGGCCGGTTCGACGCGATGAACGCCTTCTTCGGCGGTGTCGGCAAGGGGTTCGCGGCCGGGGTCTGGGAGGACACACCGAAGGATCGCCCGGAGTTCCGGGAGCGGATGATGAAACGCGGTGCCAAGGCCACGGCCAAGACCGCATCCAAGCTGGCGGACTACTGATGCTGGTCCTCGATCACGACCGGGCGGGTGGCTACTGGGGTGCCGTCTACGTCTTTTGCGCCATCAAGGGCCTGCAGGTGATCATCGACGGCCCGGTCGGCTGCGAGAACCTGCCGGTCACCTCGGTGCTGCACTACACCGACGGCCTGCCGCCGCACGAACTGCCGATCGTCGTCACCGGCCTCGGCGAGGAAGAACTCGGCCAGCACGGCACCGAAGGGGCGATGAAGCGGGCGCATCGCACGCTCGACCCGCATCTCCCGGCGGTCGTCGTCACGGGCTCGATCGCCGAGATGATCGGCGGTGGGGTGACCCCTGAGGGCCTCAACATCCTCCGCTTCCTGCCCCGCACCATCGACGAGGACCAGTGGCAGAGTGCCAACCGGGCGATGGCCTGGCTCTGGTCCGAGTTCGGTGCGATCAAGGGCCGGATGCCCAAGGAGAAGAGCCGGCCCGAGGGGGCCAAGCCGCGGGTCAACATCATCGGCCCGGCCTACGGCCACTTCAACATGCCCTCCGACCTCGCCGAGATCCGCCGCCTGGTCGAGGGCATCGGGGCCGAGATCAACATGGTCTTCCCGCTCGGCAGCCACCTGGCCGACATCCAGCGGCTGGTCGATGCCGACGTCAATGTCTGCCTATACCGTGAGTTCGGCCGGCTGCTCTGCGAGGCGCTCGACAAGCCCTATCTGCAGGCCCCCATCGGCCTTTTTTCCACGACCAAGTTCCTGAGAGCATTGGGCGAGCTGCTCGGCCTCGACCCCGAGCCCTTCATCGAGCGCGAGAAGCACACGACGATCAAGCCCTTGTGGGACCTCTGGCGGTCGGTAACGCAGGACTTCTACGGCACGGCGAGCTTCGCCATCGTCGCCAACGAGACCTACACCCGCGGCGTCCGGCACTTCCTCGAGGACGAGCTGGGCTTCCCCTGCACCTTCGCGATCCCGCGCATCCCGGGCGGCAAGACCGACAACGAAGCGGTGCGCGAGGCCGTCCACACCAAGACGCCGCTCGTCCTCTTCGGCAGCTACAACGAGCGGATGTATCTGGCCGAGATCGGCAACCGGGCGATCTACATCCCGGCCTCGTTCCCGGGTGCCATCATCCGCCGGCATACCGGCACGCCGTTCATGGGCTATGCGGGTGCGACCTACCTCGTCCAGGAAGTCTGCAACGCGCTCTTCGATGCGCTGTTCAACATCCTGCCCTTGGGCAGCGAGATGGACAAGGTCGAGGCGACACCGACCCGGCTCGAAGAGCAGATCCCCTGGGACGACGAGGCCAAGCGCCTCCTCGACGAGTTGCTCGAGGCCTTTCCGGTGCTGACCCGGATCTCGGCCGCCAAGCAGCTGTGCGATACGGCCGAGCGCCGGGCGCTGCAGGCGGGCGAGGGCCGGGTCACGCTGGCGCGGATCAAGAGCCTCGATACCCGACGACAGGCGGAGTCGGTGGCTTGATCCCGAGCTTCCCCATCCCTTCGCCCTTTTCCCTGACGGTACGGTCGGCGATGCCGAGCGAGCGTCGTTCGCTGGACCATCCGGGCCGGCACTTCAACAGAGCAGGTGACTGACATGGCAAACGCTAGCGCTTCGATCACCCAGATGCCGATGGACGTTCGCTCGGCGACGGCGCGGCAGTTCCGGCTCATCTACTACGTGGGCTTCGCCTACTTCCTCTTTGTCGCGATCGCGCTCCGCTTTCTGCCGAAGAGCCGGCGGCCGTCCCTGCCCGGGCTCGTTGGCAACCGGTCGGTGATCGGCGAGGCACGGGCGCTGACCAGCACCTTCATCCCTTTCGCGTTCACCCGATAGGCGACGCGAGACTGTCCGCTGGGGGAGGGGCTGGGGTGCCGGCGTCGCCATCGGGCAGAACCACCCCCGCCGCGCGGGCTTGGCGCGGTAACGGCCATGGAGGCCAACAGCCGGAGTAAACGATATGGCTGCGGAAATGGAAAAGCAGGGCGGGCTTTCCGGCCTGACTGAAGACGAGGCGAAGGAGTTCCACAAGATCTTCGTCCAAAGCTTCATCATCTTCACGGCTGTGGCCGTGGTCGCCCACATCCTCGCCTGGGCATGGCGGCCCTGGCTGCCGCCAGAAGGCGGCTGGGAGGCTGCGCTGAATGGCGTGCGGGACACCGTGCTCCAGACCGTGACCTATCTCGTCTAAGGAGGAAGTCATCATGGAAATGTGGCGCGTTTGGCAACTCTTCGACCCGCGGCGCACGCTCGCTGCGCTTGCGGTCTTTCTCATGACCCTGGCGTTGCTGATTCACTTCATCCTGCTCAGCACCGACCGCTTCAACTGGCTGTCAGGCAGCGTCGAACCGGTGGTCACGGTGGCGTCGGTCGAGACGACCCGCCAGGACTTCATCGTCTAGCCGCATGCGACAACGGCAACAGCAACAGGGTCGAGGCGGGTTCCGTTGCCCGCTCCGGCCGGTTGCCGGCGCCGCCCGACCCCGGTGTCGCTCTGCCGAGCGGTGCCGGGGTGGGATCGGTGAAACGGTCCGGGCCTCCCGATCGGAGCGAGAGCTATGGCGCTTTTGAACTTTGAACGAAAATACCGCGTACGCGGTGGGACGCTGATCGGCGGAGATCTGTTCGATTTCTGGGTCGGGCCCTTCTATGTCGGATTCTTCGGGGTCACGACGATCTTCTTCTCGGCCCTGGGCACTGCCCTGATCATCTGGGGGGCCGCACTCGGACCGACCTGGAACATCTGGCAGATCAACATCGAGCCGCCCGACCTGTCCTACGGGCTGGGCTTTGCACCCTTGGCCGAAGGCGGGCTCTGGCAGTTGATCACGATCTGCGCCATCGGCGCCTTCGGCAGCTGGGCACTCCGACAGGTCGAGATCAGCCGCAAGCTCGGCATCGGGCTGCATGTGCCCTTCGCCTTCAGCTTCGCGATCTTCGCCTATGTCACCCTCGTCGTCTTCCGGCCGCTGTTGCTGGGGGCCTGGGGGCACGGCTTCCCCTATGGCATCTTCAGCCACCTCGACTGGGTGTCGAACGTCGGCTACCAGTACCTGCACTTCCACTACAATCCCGCGCACATGCTCGCCGTGAGCTTCTTCTTCACGA
>DAIRDJ010000133.1:0-12802 GCA_036796215.1 Geminicoccaceae bacterium | reverse complement strand
TGGCCATGGTCTTGACCTTGATGATCTTCGCCACGTGGAACGACCTCGTGCAGATGAACATCATCGAGTTCTTCACCGGTCTGATCTCCTGACGCAGGCCGGGCCCGGCGCACGCTGCGGTCCAGGCGGCCTCGGGCGCCGATCCTGACGACGCCAGCGCCGGGCGCACCTCGGTCTCCATCGGTTCGTCCCCGAGAGTACCGGCCGCGCACGGCACTCGAACCGGGGAAGTATTGAATGCTACGTGCGCTCGCCTTGGCCTTGGCTGTCCTGCTGCTGTCGTCCGGTGTCGTCGCGACCAAGGGCTTGGCGCAAGGGCAGGAGCAGATCAACGAGATCTTCGTTCAGGGCAACGAGCGCATCGAGGACCTGACGGTCGAGAGCTATCTGACCGTGCGCCGCGGCGACCCGTTCGACAATGCCGAGATCGACCAGTCGCTCAGGAACCTGTTTGCCACGGGCCTCTTCGACGATGTCGCCATTCGGCGGGTGGGCGACGATCTGGTCATTCAGGTCGTCGAGAACCCGATCATCAACCGCATTGCCTTCGAGGGCAATCGGCGGCTCGACGACGAGGTGCTCGAGGCCGAGGTGCAGCTGCGGCCCAGGGTCGTCTTCACCCGGGCCCGGGTCCAGGCGGCGGTGGCGCGGCTGCTCGAGCTCTATCGCCGCAACGGCCGTTATGCCGCGAGTGTCGAGCCGGTGATCATCGAGCTCGACCAGAACCGCGTCGATCTCGTCTTCGAGATCGAGGAGGGCCCGCTGACCAAGGTGGCCGGCATCGCGTTCATCGGCAACGAGAGCTTCTCCGGCAACACACTTCGCGGGGTGATCGAGACCCGCGAGCGGGCCTGGTACCGCTTCTTCGGCTCGGCCGACACCTATGATCCCGATCGGCTGGCCTTCGACCAGGAGTTGCTGCGCCGCTTCTACCTCGCGCGCGGCCATGTCGAGTTCCAGGTGATCAGTGCCTTGGCCGAGCTGACGCCCGAGGGCGACCGCTTCTTCATCACCTTCACCCTCGACGAGGGGCCGCAATATCGCCTGGGCAGCGTCGATCTCTCGAGCTCCATTCGCGATCTCGAGGTCGAGCAGTTCCGCAGCCTGGTCACGGTGCGCGAGGGCGAGGTCTACAACGCCGAGCGGATCGAGGAGATCATCCAGGCGCTGACCGAGCAGGCCGGGCAGCTGGGTTTCGCCTTCGCCGACGTGGAGCCCGTGATCGACATCAGTCGGGACGACCTTACCGTCGATCTCACCTTTCAGATCAACGAGGGGCCGCGGGTATTCGTCGAGCGGATCGAGATCATCGGCAATGCCCGCACGCTCGACGAGGTCATCCGTCGCGAGTTCCGCCTCGCCGAGGGTGACCCCTACAACCTCGCCTTGCTGCGCCGCTCCGAGCAGCGCATCCGGCTGCTCGGCTTTTTCGAATCGGTCAACGTGCGCACCGCGCGTGGCTCCGCCCCCGATCGGGTGGTCATCGTCGCCGAGGTCGCCGAGACCTCGACCGGCGAATTGTCGTTCGGCGCCGGCTTCTCGACCGCCGACGGCCCGCTGGGCGATATCCGCCTGTCGGAGCGCAACCTGCTCGGTCGCGGCCAGGAGCTGTCAGCGAACTTCACCATCTCGGGCCGTCGCCAGGACATCGTCTTGAGCTTCACCGAGCCCTGGTTTCTCGGCCGTGAGCTGGCGGCCGGCGTCGACCTCTTCCGCACCAAGACGGATTTCCAGAGCGAATCGAACTTCGACGAGGTCAGCACCGGCGGCACGCTTCGGGCGAGCTATCCGCTGACCGAGCGTTGGCGCCATGGCTTGCGCTACACCTTGCGCGAGGACGAGATCGAGGATGTCGACAACGACGCCTCGGTGTTCATTCAGGAGGAGGAAGGCTCACGCGTCACCTCGCTCGTCGGCCAGACCTTCACCTACGACGTGCGCGACACCCGCTTTCTGCCGTCCGAGGGCTATCTCTTCCGGCTCGACCAGGACGTGGCCGGGCTCGGCGGCGACAACCGTTTCCTTCGCCACGAGGCGCGCGGTGACTTGTACTACTCGTTCTTCCCGGATGTCGTGCTCAACCTGGCGGCGAGCGGTGGCCATATCTTCGGTTTTGGTGGCGAGGACGTGACCCTGGCCAACCGCTTCTTCCTCGGCGGCTCGACCCTGCGCGGCTTTCGGGTCGCCGGTGTCGGCCCGCGCGATGAGGAGACCGAGGACGCGCTCGGCGGCAACCTCTATTATGCCGGCTCTGCCGAGGTCCGCTTTCCCCTGGGCCTGCCCGACGACCTGAGGATTTTCGGGCGCGCCTTTGTCGACGCCGGCACGTTGACGGACATCGACGTGAACGGCCCGACCCTCGAGGATTCGGGCAACCTCCGGGTCGGTGCGGGTGTCGGCCTCTCCTGGCTGTCACCCTTGGGGCCGCTCGCCATCGACTTCGCTCAGGCGATCCGTAAGGACAATCTTGACGAGACCGAGACCTTCAGAATCTCGTTCGGCACACGCTTCTAGCGGAGCGGTTCGGCGCTTCGCCATGGTCTCGTGGTGCCGGGTGATGGCCCGATCCTCAGCTGATCGTCGAGCCGCGGGTCTTGTCGTGGCACTGCTGGTCTGGCTGGCAGCGGTGCTGCTGCCCGTCCCTGGCCTTGCCCAGGACGCAGCGTTGCCGCCGGCCACGGCGGCGGTGATCGACTATCAGCGGGTGATGCGGGAGGCGAACGCGGCGCAGAGCATCAGAAATCAGGTCGAGGCGCGCCGCGTCCGCTACCAGGAGGCGATCGCGGCCGAGGAGGCGCGGCTGCTCGAGGCCGATCGCGAGCTCGCCCGGCAGCGCAGCATTCTCGAGGCCGAGGCCTTCAACGAGCGGCGCAAGGCGTTCGAGGAGGAGGTGGCGCAGGTCCAGCGCTTCGTCCAGGAACGTCGCCAGCAGCTCGACGACGTCTCGGCCATGGCGCTCGGCGAGGTCAGGGAGGCGGTCATCCAGGTGGTGGGCGAGCTCGCCGACGAGCGCGGCTTCAACCTCGTCCTGCCGAGTGCCGGCGTGCTGTTGTTCTCGCCGCAGATCGACATCACCGACGAGGTTCTCGACCGCCTCGACGCCCACCTGCCGGACGTGCGCGTGCCGGAGCGGGCACCCTGAGCCGTCGAAAAGGCTTGGCCCCGGCAGCCGCTTGTGCTCGGTATCGAGGGTTGCAATTCCGACCACTTGGCCGGAAAGCCTGAACCTCGAGTTGAGAAACCGAAGGCTGCGATCGAGCAGAAGAAGACAAAAAGGGGACCCGAACGATGAGCGAGGCAACGGCGGCAGCAACCGACCCGTCGGCCCGTCCGACCATCCCCGATGTCGATGTCATCGGCCTGATGCGCGTGCTGCCGCATCGCTACCCGATGCTGCTGATCGATCGGCTGACGCAGATCACGCCCCCCGACCGGGCCGTCGGCATCAAGGCCGTGACCATCAACGAGCCCTTCTTTCTGGGCCATTTCCCGGGCGATCCCATCATGCCGGGGGTGCTCATCGTCGAGGCCATGGCGCAGACCGCAGCGGCCCTCGTGATCGTCAGCGAGGGCCGGGAGGGCAAGGGTGAGATCGTCTATTTCTTGGGCATCGACGAGGCCAAGTTCCGCCGCCCGGTGCGCCCCGGCGACCGGCTCGAGCTCGTAGTCGAGCGACAGCGGAGCAAGCTCGGCATCCACTGGTTCAAGGCCCGCGCCCTGGTCGACGGCAAGCTCTGTGCCGATGCCGTCGTCAGCGCCAAGGCTTGAAGCGAGGCCGTGCCTTCGGCTACTTGCCGCGCTTCTCGATCGGCAGGTAGGGCCGCTCGGCAGCCCCGGTGTAGAGCTGGCGCGGCCGGCCGATCTTCTGCTCCGGATCCTCCATCATCTCGTTCCACTGCGCCATCCAGCCGACGGTGCGGGCAAGCGCGAAGATGGCGGTGAACATCTTGGTCGGGATGCCCATGGCCTCGAGGATGATGCCGGAATAGAAGTCGACATTGGGAAACAGCTTGCGCTCGCGGAAATAGTCGTCCTCGAGCGCGATCCGCTCGAGCTCCTTGGCGGTCGCGAGCTTCGGGTCGTTGCCCTTGCCGAGTTCGTCGAGCACCGCATCGGCACTTCCCTTCAACACCCCGGCCCGTGGATCGTAGTTCTTGTAGACCCGATGGCCGAAGCCCATCAGCCGGAACGGGTCGTCCTTGTCCTTGGCGCGCTCGAGAAACTCCGGGATCCGGTCGACCGAGCCGATCTCCTCGAGCATGTTGACCACGGCCTCGTTGGCACCGCCGTGCGCCGGGCCCCACAAGGAGGCGATGCCGGCCGAGATCGCGGCATAGGGGCTCGCACCCGTGGAGCCGACCAGCCGGACCGTCGAGGTCGAGGCGTTCTGCTCGTGGTCGGCATGGAGGATGAAGATCTTCTCGAGCGCCTTGGAGAGGACCGGCTTTTCCTTCCACGGCTCGCACGGCACGCCGAACATCATGTAGAGGAAGTTCTCGGCGTAGTTCAGGTCGTTCCTGGGATACATGAAGGGCTGGCCGACCGAGTACTTGTAGGCCATGGCGGCAATGGTCGGGATCTTGGCGACGAGGCGGTAGCTCGCGATCAGCCGGTGGTGCGGATCGTTGGTGTCCAGATCCTCGTGGTAGAAGGCGGAGAGCGCCCCCACGACCGCGACCATCACCGCCATCGGGTGGGCGTCGCGGCGGAAGCCGCGATAGAGGTAGTTGATCTGGTCGTGGATCATGGTGTGGTAGGTCACACCGTCGGTGAAGGTCGCATACTCGTCGGGGGTCGGCAACTCGCCGAAGAGGATCAGATAGGCGGTTTCGAGAAAGCTGCTGTGCTCGGCCAGGTCCTCGATCCGGTAGCCGCGGTGCAGCAGGATCCCCTCGTCGCCGTCGATATAGGTGATCTTCGAACGGCACGACGCCGTCGAGGTGAAGCCCGGATCGTAGGTGAAGAGCCCGGTGGCCCCATAGAGCTTGCGGATATCGACCACCTCCGGCCCGACCGTGCCCGAGAGCACCGGGAGTGTCGCCTCGCCGTCGGGTCCGCCGATGCTCACCGACTTGGCTGCAGTCGTCTCGGTCATCCTCTCGCTCCTTGTCGTTGCAGCGGGTGCGGCTCGTGGTGCCGGACCCGGCGCTGTTGTGGCTGTTGTTGTCGCATCCTGTCGCGTGTCTGAGCTCTTGTCGCCGGCGCGGGCATGTCGACGAGCTTACCGGTCCAGGGCGTCTTCATCAATCGTCGTGCTGCAGTGCAGGATTGCGGCCAGACGCAGCATCCTCAATGCGGCCAAGCGTCTCCTCGCGGCCGAGCCCGACCATCACCTCGAAGAGCCCGGGCGAGACGGTCCGCCCGGTCAAGGCCGCGCGGAGCGGCTGGGCGAGCTTGCCGAAGCCGATCCCTTGTGCCTCGGCCGAAGCCCGGGCCGCGGCCTCGAGCGCCGGCTCGCCGAAGGGCTCGACCTCGGCCAGCGCCGGCAGCACGGCTGCGAGCGTCTGGCGCGCGTCCGCATCGAGCAAGCTGGTGGCCTTGGGATCGAGCGGCAAGGGCCGTGCCTGGACGTAGAAGGCGGCACTCTCCGCGAGATCGACGAGGGTGCGCGCCCGCTGCTTGAGGCCCGGCATGGCGCGTTCGAGCCGTGCCCGCTCCGCCTCGGCGATCGGCTGCCCCTCGAGCTCCAGCCTTGGGGCGATCAGTGCGGCAAGCTCGGCATCCGGCCGGGCGCGGAGGTAGTGCGCGTTGACCGAATCGAGCTTCTGGAAATCGAAGCGGGCGGGCGAGCGGCCGATCGCATCGAGCTCGAACCATTGGATCGCCTGTTCGGTCGAGATGATCTCCTCGTCACCATGCGCCCAGCCGAGCCGGAGGAGGTAGTTGCGCATCGCCTCGGGCAGGTAGCCGAGCTCGCGATAGACATCGACCCCGAGCGCACCGTGCCGCTTCGAGAGCTTCGCCCCGTCCGGCCCGTGGATCAGCGGGATATGGGCGAAGACGGGCGGCTCGTGGCCGAGTGCGGCGAAGAGATTGGCCTGGCGTGCGGCATTGTTCAGATGATCGTCGCCGCGGATGATATGCGTGATGCCCATGTCGATATCGTCGACCACCACCGAGAGCATGTAGGTGGGCGTACCGTCGGCCCTGAGCAGCACCATGTCGTCGAGCTGCGTGTTCTGGAAGCGCACGGTGCCCTGCACCCGGTCCTCGATCACCGTCTCGCCGTCGAGCGGTGCCTTGAAGCGGATCACCGGGTCGACGCCGGCTGGCGCCAGGGCGGGGTCACGATCGCGCCAAGTGCCGTCGTAGCGGATCGGCCGCTTCTCGGCGCGCGCCGAGGCCCGCATCGCCTCGAGCTCGTCGGGGCTGGCATAGCAGCGATAGGCTTGGCCGGCGTCCAAAAGCCGTTCGACCGCCGCCTGATGCAGCGCGATCCGGCTCGCTTGGTAGACGACCTCGCCGTCCCAATCGAGGCCGAGCCACGCCATCCCGTCGAGAATCGCGTCGATCGCCTCTGTGGTCGAGCGCTGCCGGTCGGTGTCCTCGATGCGCAGGCGGAACTGCCCGCCATGATGCCGGGCATAGAGCCAATTGAAGAGCGCGGTACGCGCGCCGCCGATGTGCAGATACCCCGTAGGTGAAGGGGCGAACCTAACAATTAAACTCATGGTTGATTTCAGGCCGCGTTTCGCAGAGGATCGGGGGAGGCCTCGTACCACGTTCGGAGCAGAGTTGCAGCAGCCGGCCGCCTTCCGCCTTGCCGCATGGGCGAAGCTCGCCGCCCGGAGCTGGTCGCACGACGGCATCGCCGGCCGAGCGGGGCCGCTGAGCCTGAGCGATGGCGTGGCCTGGCTGCGCCGCACCCTCCTGGCCGAGCGCGAGCGCTGGCCGCTCTGGGCGCCGGTCATGTTCGGTTCCGGCATCATCGTCTACTTCGCGCTGCCGAGCGAGCCGTCGCCGCTCCTGCTCGCCGTCCTTGCCATGGGCGTCGCCGCTGCCGTGGCCAGCGCGCGGCGACAGGGCCAGACGGATTTCCAGCGCGTCGGCTGGCTCGCTATGGCCCTCGTTCTGGCGGGCTTCGCGGCGGCCCAGCTCCGTAGCTTGTCGGTCGACGCCCCGGTTCTTCCCCGGGCCTCCGTCTACAACGTCGAGGGCACCATCCGCACGGCCGAGCCTCGCAACGAGGGCCAGCGCCTGCTGCTCGAAGATCTCGCGGTCGAGCGGATCGAACGCGCCGATACCCCCTTGCGGGTCAGGCTCACCATCCGGGCGATCGACCCGCCGCTCCTGCCCGGCCAGCGGATCAAGGTCCGCGCCCGCCTGCAACCGCCATCGGGTGCGCTCATCCCGGGTGGCTTCGACTTCGCCGAGCGCGCCTTCTTCGAGCAGCTCGGCGGCGTCGGCTTTGCCTACGGCAACCCCGAGGTGATCGGTGGGTCGGCCGCCAAGGGCTCCCGGCCCGTCGCGAACCTCCGCTTCGCCGTCGCGTCGCGGGTCGAGACCGTGATCGGCGGTGCCGAAGGGGCGGTGGCGGCAGCCCTTCTGACCGGCCTCCGCGCCTCGATCCCGCAAGAGGTCTGGCGCGACATGCAGGTGGCGGGGCTCGCCCACCTGCTCGCCATCTCCGGCCTGCACATGACCCTGGTCGCCGGCACCGTTTTCGTCACCGTCCGCCTGCTTCTCTCGCTCGTTCCGGCCCTGGCTTTGCGAATTGTGCCGAAGAAGCCGGCGGCCGTCGTCGGCCTCGTCGCCGCCTTCGCCTACCTGCTGCTCGCCGGTGCGACCGTTCCCACCCAGCGCGCCTTTCTGATGGCGGGTGTCGCCTTCATCGCCGTTCTCGTCGATCGGAACCCGCTGTCGCTCCGCCTCCTCGCCTATGCGGCGCTGGCCGTCATGGTCGTCATGCCGGAAAGCCTGCTCGGCCCCTCCTTTCAAATGAGCTTCGCCGCCGTGCTCGGGCTCATCGCTTTCTACGAGGCCCTGCGTCATCGCCAGCGCCGGCGGCCGCCCGAGGATGACGCGTTCAGGCTGCGGCGCGTCGTCATCGTCTATTTCACCGGCGTTTTGCTCACCACCCTGATCGCGAGCCTCGCCACCACGCCCTTCTCCGCCTACCACTTCCAGCGGATCGCCACCTACGGCGCCCTCTCCAATCTCATCGCCGTGCCGCTCACCGCCTTCTGGATCATGCCGGCGGGGCTCTTGGCCTTCCTCCTGATGCCGTTTGGCCTCGATGCGCCCGCGCTGCTCGTCATGGGCGTCGGCATCGCCATCGTGCTCGAGATCGCGGCCTTCGCCACGGCCCTGCCCGGCGCCGCCCTCGACATCACGCATTGGCCACCCTCGAGCCTGCTGCTCATGGTGCTCGGCGGGCTCTGGCTCTGCCTCTGGCATACGCGCTGGCGAAGCTGGGGCTATCCGATGGTGGCGCTCGGCATCCTGATCACCTTTGCCGTGCGCCCGCCCGACCTCGTGATCGACCGGCGCGGCGATTTCGTCGCCTGGCGGGCCGGCCCCGGCGAGGCGCATCTGCTCGAGCGCACCCGCGACAACTGGCTCGCGGGACAGATGCTGCAGGGGACCGGGAGCGCCGAGGCCCTGCCGTTTGCGACCCGCGCCGACGGGCGGCTGCGCTGCGATCCGCTCGGCTGCCTGATCGACACCGGCGGCCGCCGACCGCTCGCCATCTCGCTGACCGCGGAGGCTGCCGTCGAGGACTGCGGGCGGGCGGCCTTCGTCGTCATCCTGGCCGGGCCCGAGACCTGCCCCGACGGCACGCCGAGCCTCGGCAGCCGCGCCCTCTGGCAGACCGCCGGGGCCGCCCTCTGGCTCGACGGCGAGCGGGTCCGGATTGCCCGGGTGAGCGACGAGGCCGGGGAGCGCCCCTGGACGCGCTGACACGGGTCGGTTGGAATCGGTTGAACTTTATTCAATCTATGATAGAAAATGGAAGGATCGCGGCACCATCATTGGGGTAACGCTCGATGCGATCCGGCCCTCTCTCGAGGCACGAGGCCGTCTGGCGGCAGGTGCGCCGCAGCGCCAGGCCGCTCGGGGCAGCGTGGCGGCGCTGCGGCTTCGGCGGGCCGCTCGCGACCGTCTTGACGCTGGTGCTGATCGGTGCCCTCGCAGCCGCGGGCAAGGCACTCCTCGGCATTGCCGCCGATGACCGCGGCGAGGCGGACCGCGGCTGGCCCACGACGGTCGCGGGCGGTTTCGGCGACGGTGGCTTCAGCCCCGACCACGCCTTGTCGTCGAGCGGCGAGCGGTTGCCCGAGGACGAGCTCGAGGCGGTCCTCACGAGCCTCAAGCAAGGTACGTTCGGTGTCGCTTTCGCACCCGTTTCAGCAGCGGCGCCGGGCCGAGCGGCATTGAGCCTCGATCCCGGAGCGCCCGAGGCGGGCAGCGCCTTTGTCCCAGTCGTGCTGATCGACGCGGCACACCCGCCGTTGCGCATCGAGATCAAGGGGCTGGCGCCGGCTGCCGGCGACGGCGCTGCGGCTGACGCGCCAGCGTTGGGGGGATCGTCGCCGTGAGCGGTCCGAACGAGGCGGCGGCCGCCGCCCTGCCGGCTGCAGCGCCAACGGTCGGCCGTCGCCCGGCACAAGCGGCGGGCGAGCTCTCGCTGCTCGACCTCCTGCTCCTGCTGCGCCGCTACACGCTCCTGCTCCTTTCCTGCCTCGGGATCGGCACGGCCCTTGGGGCTGCGACCCTCGCCTGGCTCGAGCCCGTCTATGTGGCGACCGCCCAACTCTTGATCGAGCCGCGCCGATCGGATGTGGACGACAGCGTGCTCGCGCCTGCCGGCATCTCGGATGACCAGGCAGCCCTCGAAAGCCAGGTGCGGCTGCTGGCGTCGCGCAGCATGGCGCGCGAGGTGATCGATACCCTCGGCCTCGATGCCGACCCGGAGCTGCGCCGCTCCCTCGATCCCCGCGACCGGCTGAGCGCGACCCTCGGTATCGGCAGTGCGGCGGCCGGCACCGACGATCCCGCACGCATCGTCGACCGCTTTCTCGAGCGGCTGAGGGTCGATCGAGTCGAGCGGAGCCACGTGATCGCGATCGCCTTCAAGAGTGGTGATCCGGAAAATGCGGCACGGATCGCCAATGGCGTGGCCGACCGGTACATCGCGTCGCGCACGGAGGCCAGGGCCAGCCTTGCCGGCGGTGCCGGCGCCTGGCTCGACCATGCGCTGGGGCAGAGCCGGGCCGAGCTCGACCGCGCCGAGGCGGCGCTTGCCGCTGCCCGCAGCGAGCTCCAGACCGACCACGCTGGTGCCCTGATGCTCGACAGCCTGTCGCTCGCCAATCTGCGTCGCGACATTGCGGCTGCCGCCGGCGAGCGGGCCGCCAAGGAGGCACGGCTGCAGCGGGTCCGCGCCGTGCTCGGCCGGCCCGATGAGGATCTCGCCTTCGAGGCGCTCGGCGGCTCGGTTGTCCTGCAGAACCTCTACGCGCTGAAGAACCAGACCACCCGGCGCGAGGCCGAGCTCGCCACCCGCTACGGCGACCGTCACCCGCAGATCCTCGACGTCCGGGCCGAGCGCCAGGAGCTCGAGCGGCGCATCCAGGCCGAGCAGCGCGCGCTCGTCGGCACGGTCGAGGCGGAGATCGTCGCTGCCCGGGCGCGCGAGGCGACCCTGTTGCGCGAGCTCGAGTCGCTCAAGAGCGACAGTGTCGTGCAAGGCGAGATCGAGACCGAGATCAGGCACCTCGAGCAGGCGGTCGAGCGGGCGCGCCAGCAGCACGACAGCTACCTCGCCCGGCAGCGCGAGCTCATGGACACGGTCGGGACCCAGCGCCCGGACGTCAGCCTCATCTCGGAGGCCACGGCGCCGACCCGTCCATCCTTCCCGAGCCCGCCGCTCGTCTTTGGTCTCTTCTCCATGGCCTCGCTTGGCACCGGCCTCCTTATGGTCTTCTTCCTCGAGCAGCTCGATCGCGGTTTTCGCACCCAGCGCCAGGCCGAGCTCGGCCTCGGCCAGCGCTGCATCGGCTGCCTGCCGCTCGTCCGCCGCGGCCGCCGGCCGCAGAACCCGCTGATCGAGCTGCCGCTCGAGCAGCCCTGCTCGCGTTTCGCCGAGGCGCTGCGCACGCTGGTTGCCGAGCTCAGCTTCGAGGCCAAGGGCAAGGGTGGGCGAGTCGTGCTGGTGACCTCGGCGGCCCCGAACGAGGGCAAATCGACCACCACCCTGGCGCTGGCCCGCCTCGCCGCGTCGGAGGGGCTGAAGGTGCTCCTGATCGACGCCGATCTGCGCCGCCCGAAGCTCGCCGAGCTGCTCGACCTCGAGGCCCCCGAGGGGCTGGTCGAGATCCTCAGGGGCGAGCGCGAGGCCGAGGACGTGCTCAAGAGCGACCCGCTTTCCGGCCTCGCCGTCATCCCCGGCAGTGCCCGGGTGAGCCAGCCGACCCGGCTCCTTGGGCCGCAGGCCCTGGGCGTGCTGCTCGAGGAGGCAAGGCGGCATTTCGATCTCGTGCTCGTCGACAGCCCGCCCGTGCTCGCCGTCACTGATGCCCGGGTCATGGCGCCCTTGTGCGACGCCATTCTCTTTCTCGTCCGCTGGCAGGGCACCCGCCGTGCCGTCGCGAGCCATGCCTTGGCGCAGCTCGACGGGGTCGCCGACAAGCTGCTCGGCACCGTGCTCACCATGGCCGATCCCGAGATCGCTGCACCCATGGGCGCCGCCGACTCCCGACTGGCGCGGCGCGAGCTGAGCAAGTATTACGCCGAGGGCTGATCCCTGGCCCTGGCGTTCCCATGTCCCCGACCTTACGTTTTGCTCCCAGCCCGACCGGCCGGCTGCATCTCGGCAATGCCCGAACGGCCCTCGTGAACTGGCTCTTTGCCCGCCACAACGAGGGCCGGCTGATCCTGCGCATCGACGACACCGACCGCGAGCGCTCGACTGCCGCATTCGAGGCCGGCATTCTCGAGGATCTGCGCTGGCTCGGCCTCGACTGGGACGCGCTGTACCGGCAGAGCGCGCGGGGGGCCGTTCATGCCGCAGCCTTCGCCCGACTGCAGCTCGAAGGTGCCGTCTATCCGGCCTACGAGACCGCAGACGAGCTCGCGGCCAAGCGCGCGGCGCAGCGTCGCCGCGGCCTGCCGCCGGTCTACGACCGCGCGGCACTCGATCTTGCCGATGTCGACCGGGCGGCGCTCGAGGCCGAAGGCCGACTGCCGCATTGGCGCTTTCGCCTCTCGGGGGCTTCGGTCGCCTGGTGTGACCTCGTCCAGGGCGAGATCACCATCCCTGGTGGCTCGCTCAGCGATCCGATCCTGCGCAAGGCCGATGGCGGCTGGACCTACACCCTGGCCTCGGTCGCCGACGACATTGATCTCGCCGCGAGCCACATCATCCGCGGCGACGACCACCGCACCAACACGGCGGTGCAGGTCGAGCTCTTCCAGGCGCTCGGTGCCGAGCCACCGGCCTTCGCGCATCTGCCGCTGCTCACGGGCCCCGGTGGGGCACCCCTCTCCAAGCGCAGCGGCGACTGGAGCGTGGCGGATTGCCGCGACCATGGCATCGAGCCGCACGCCATCCGCCTGGTCCTGGCCTCGATCGGCACCGACCGGCAGGCGAGCCCGGAGACCAGCCTCGACGAGCTGGTCCGGGATTTCGACCTCGACCGCTTCGGCCGCAGCAGTGCGGTGCTCGATGCCGACCAGCTCGGCCGCACCAGTGCCGCCGTCTTTCAGGCCCTGCCGTTCGACGCGGTGCGCCGGCGCCCTGGCCTCGGCGAGCTCGGCGAGCGGGAATGGGCCGTGCTGCGGCAGAATGCCGAGAACCCGG
>DAIRDJ010000132.1:0-12859 GCA_036796215.1 Geminicoccaceae bacterium | reverse complement strand
TCGCGGAAGAAGCCCGAGACGCGCAGCGTCACGTCGACCCGCGGCCGGCCGAGGAGCGAAAGCGGCAGCACCTCGACCCCGGTGACCCGCGCCGAGTTCGTGTCCCAAAGCGGGCGGCAGCCGAGCAACGCCAGCGCCTGGGCGATGTCGTCGCCGCCGGTGCGCATGTTGGCCGTCCCCCAGGCGGATAGCGCCAGCCGCCGCGGCCAGTCGCCGTGCTGCTGCAGATGCTGCTCGAGCAGGGTCTCGGCGGAGCGCCAGCCCATGGCCCAGGCGGTGGGGGTGGGCACGGCCCGCGTGTCGACGCTGTAGAAATTGCGGCCGGTCGGCAGCACGTCGAGCCGGCCGCGGGTAGGGGCCCCCGAGGGGCCGGGGGGAACGAAACGGCCATCCAGGCCGGCCAGGAGATTGGCGAGCTCGCTTGTGGCGCTCTGGTCGAGGCGGGGGGCGAGGTCGTGCTCGATGAAGGCGAGCACGGCCCGGGTCGCCGTCCAGCCGGGCTCGGCTGCCTGCTCGCCGGCGACGAGTGCTGCCGCCTGGCGCTCCAGGGCCTCGCGGACATCGCCCATGTGGCGGCAGGGGCCGAGGCCGAGGCCGGGCGGGACGGGTGACGTCGGGGCCGTGGTGGGCTCGGCGGTCATCGGGTCCGGGGTGATCCCCTGATCCCGGGCCAAGGCCGAGATCAAGGACGCTGCGGCACCCTTGCCGTCGCCGCGCTTCAGCCGGGTAAGCGCGACCAGCAGGTCGGTGCGCTGGCGGCCTTCGGGGGCGGTCCCCAGGATGTGCAGACCGTCACGGATCTGCAGCTCCTTCAGCTCGCAAAGGTGGTTGTCGATGGTCCGGAGGTCGCCGTCATTGTCGCCCGCGAGCCCGAGATCCTTGTCGAGGCCGAGCCGGGCGGACAGCGCCAGGATCTCCGTCCGCAGCGGTGGCAGGCGGCGCGGATCGAGCTCGAGGGCCGTATAGTACTCGTCGACCAGTGCCTCGAGCTCGGCGAGCTCGCCATGGCTCTCGGCCCGGGTGAGGGGTGGCGTGAGGTGGTCGATGATGACGGCGGCGGTCCGCCGCTTGGCCTGGCTGCCTTCGCCCGGGTCGTTGACGATGAAGGGGTAGAGATGCGGCAAGGGCGGCATGGCGAGCTCGGGCCAGCAGTCGGCCGAGAGGGCCAAGGCCTTGCCCGGCAGCCATTCGAGATTGCCGTGCTTGCCGAGATGGACGATGGCGTGGGCACCGAACGCGTGGGCGAGCCAGGCGTAGAAGGCGAGATAGCCGTGCGGCGGCACGAGGTCCGGGCTGTGGTAGGTCTGCGACGGGTCGATGTGGTAGCCGCGCGCCGGCTGGAGGCCGAGGGCGATACTGCCGAACCGGTGCAGCGCCAGGCGAAAGCTGCCGTCGGCGACGAAGGGATCGGCCGCTGGCTCGCCCCAGCGCTCGACCAGCGCCTCCCGGGCCGCGGCCGGATATGTCTCGAAATGGTGTTGGTAGGTCTCCAGCGGCAGGGTGATGCGGCACCGCCGCTCGTTCCGGCCGGCGAGCGCATTGGTCGGCCCGGCCTGCAGGAGCGCCATGAGGTCGGCCGCGGTTTCGGGCTCGTTCTCAACGCAATAGCCGGCGTTCTTCAACGCCTTTAGAACCTCGACGGCGCTTGCCGGGGTGTCGAGGCCGACGCCGTTGGCGAGCCTGCCGTCGCGGTTGGGATAGTTGGCGAGGACGACGGCGATGCGGCGCTCTTCAGGCGGGGTGCGGGCGAGGTCGACCCAGGCCTGCGCCAGCCGGGCCACCCAGGCGATGCGGTCCTGGACGGGGGCATAGCGGGCAAGCGTGATCTGGGTCGCATCGTCGGTGACCGGTTCGCCCTTGAAGGAGACGGCCCGGGTCAGAATCCGGCCGTCGAGCTCCGGCAGGGCTACCGACATCGCGAGATCACGCGGGCCGAGCCCGGTGGTGCCAGCGGCCCAGCCGGCCTCGCTGCCACTCGATGCGACGAGCTGGAGGACCGGCCGGCCCGAGGCGGTGAAGGGGGTGCGGCTCAGCGCATCACCCGGGGTCGAGACGGCAAAGCCCGTGAGGTTCAGGACGATCGCCGCAGCGTGGCCGGCGAGGGCGTTCTCGACGAATGCTGCGGCCTCGGCGTCCTTGAGCCCGGCGACATAGAGGGCGAGGCAGTCGAGCCCGACCTCGGCCAGGGCAGCGACCAGCGCTTCGATCAGGGCGAGATCGCCGCTCTGCACCAGGGCGCGGTAGAAGACCAGTGCGGCCACCGGCCGGCCGTCGGCCACGGGTGGCCGGTAGATGCCGGCCTTGGGCAGGGCGCGGGGTGGCGGCGGGCTCGCCGCATAGCCCAAAAGATCGCCCAGGCAGGCAAGGGCACCCGCCGCATTGTCGATGCCGCCGTGCAGCAGATAGCGGTGCAGGAGATCGGCCGTGGCGGCCGGCAGCGTCGAGAGCCCGGTGAGCTCCGGATCGGGCCGGTCGTCGCCGGGCAGGAGGACGAGGGCACTGCCGCGGATCCGGGCATTCAAGACCAGCTGCTCGACGCCATAGGGCCAGTAGCCGCGGCCACCGAGGAGCCGGACGACGACCAGCCGTGCCTTAGCCAGGGTCTTTTCGACATGGAGGTCGACCGAGAGCGGGTGCTGCAGCTTCAGGAGATTGGCGAGCCTGAGCCCGGGCTTGGGCTCGGGCAGCCGGGCATGGGCGGCGGCCAGACAGGCGAGCTCGCTCTCGGCCGCCGAGAGGATGACGAGCTCGGCCGGGCTCTGGGCGAGATCGACCGCTGCCTCGCCCGCATCGCTCGGTGCTTCGCGCGCACTCAGGAGATGCATGGGCTCAAGGGTTCGTGCGGCGAGGCTTGAGGGTCGAGGGCAAACCGGCGGTCACGAGATCGAACCGGTCGGCACGGGCCGCCAGACGCTGGTGCAGGGCGCCTGCGGCATCGACGAATGCCCGGGCCATGGCGTTCATCGGCACCACACCCTGACCGACCTCGTTGGAGACGAAGACCACGGGGCCACCGATCGCCGCAAGGCCATCGAGCAGCCCGGCCGTGGCGGCGTCGAGGTCCTGATCCGCCAGCATCAGGTTGGTGAGCCACAAGGTCAGGCAGTCGACCAGGACGGCCCGGTCCGGGGCGGTCACCCGCATCAGCGTCGCCGCCAGGGCCAGGGGCTCCTCGTGCAGCGTCCAATGCGACCCGCGGCGGGCCTGATGCGCCGCGATCCGTCGTGCCATCTCGCCGTCGCCGGCCGTGCCGGTCGCGAGATAGTGGCAGGCGAGACCGCTCGCCTCGACCAGGGCCTCGGCGTGGCGGCTCTTGCCGGAGCGCGCACCGCCGAGGACGAGGGTGACACGGGCGAGGGGGGCCGCTTGCATCATGCCTGCCGCATGGCCCCACCACGGTCCGGCGTCAAGCGTCCCGTCAGGCGGCGGCGCGGATGGCTCCGGTCTCGATCGTCCGGTCGATCTTGCCCTCGAACCTTGCGAAATTGGCCTCGAAGAGACCAGCCACGGCTCGGGCGGCTTCGGTATAGGCCACCGGATCGGCCCAGCAAGCGCGCGGATTCAAGAGCTTCGCATCGACCCCCGGGCAGGCTGCGGGGACAGCGAGCCCGAAGACCGGATCGGTGCGGAAGGCACCCTTGGCGAGCGTGCCGTCGAGGGCGGCATGGAGCAGTGCCCTGGTCGCCGGCAGCGGCATCCGCTGGCCGGTACCGGCAGCCCCGCCGGTCCACCCGGTATTGACCAGCCAGCAGGTCACGCGGTGGCGGCGCATCTTCTCGCCCAAAAGCTTGGCATAGACGGTCGGATGGCGAGCCATGAAGGGGGCGCCGAAGCAGGCGGAGAAGGTGGCCTGGGGTGCTGTCACGCCGCGCTCGGTGCCGGCGACCCGGGCCGTGTAGCCGGAGAGGAAGTGGTACATCGCCTCCTCGGGCGAGAGCCGGCTGATCGGCGGCAGGACCCCGAAGGCGTCGCAGGTGAGCATGACGATGTTGCTCGGGTGCTCGCCCAAGCCGGTGGCGCTGGCATTCGGGATGAAATCGAGCGGATAGGAGCTGCGGGTGTTCTCGGTGAGCGTGGCGTCGTCGAAATCCGTTGCCGCCGTCACCGGGTCCAGCACCACGTTCTCGAGGATCGTGCCGAATCGGGTGGAGGCCGCGAAAATCTCGGGCTCGGTGCGCGGATCGAGGCGGATCACCTTGGCATAGCAGCCGCCCTCGAAATTGAAGACGCCGCTGTCGCTCCAGCCGTGCTCGTCGTCGCCGATCAGCGTGCGCAGGGGATCGGCCGAGAGTGTCGTCTTGCCGGTCCCGGAAAGCCCGAAGAAGACGGCGACATCGCCTGCCTCGCCCTGGTTGGCCGAGCAGTGCATCGGCAGCACCCCGGTCTCGGGCAGGATGTAGTTGAGGACCGAGAAGATCGATTTCTTGATCTCGCCGGCATAGGCCGTGCCCATGATCAGCACGAGGCGAGCGCGAAAATCGAGGGCGACGACGGTGCCACTTCGGGTACCGTGCGTCTTGGGATCGGCTGCGAGGCTCGGCAGCTGCAGGACCGTCCAGTCGGGCTTGAAGCCGGCCAGGGCCGTCGCCGGCGGGCGGATGAACATGTTGCGGGCAAACAGGCTGTGCCACGCCTGCTCGGTGATCACCCGGACATTGAGCCGGTGATCGGGATCGGCGCCGGCCCAGAGGTTCTGCACGAAGAGCGTCTTGCCGGCGAGGTGTGCCCTGGCGAGCTCGCGCAGCGCCGCGAACTGGGCCGGCGCCATGCGCTTGTTCGCCTTGCCCCAGTCGATCGTGTCGCTGAACTCGGGATGATCGACGATATACTTGTCGTCGGGCGAGCGGCCGGTGCTGCTGCCGGTCTCGGCGACGACCGCCCCCTCGGCCGAGAGCCGCGCCTCACCTCGTTCGATCGCCATCGTCACGAGTTGTGCCGGCACGAGATTCCAGTGCAACCGGCAGGCCTTCGTGCCGTTCAAGATATCGCCGGTCTCCGTGTCATGTCCCATGGCTATTCCCCCTGGTTTCGGCCCTCAGGCCTCGTTCAACATCACTTGCCTCGCCCGCTTGACGAGCCGGACGAGCTCGACCCGCGCCGCTTCCGCATCCTCGACCGCCTTGTCGAACCAGAGCCGGGCCCGGCGCCTGCCGGCGGCGAGGTCCGCCCCCTCGGGATCGATCCCGGTCAACCGCCAATCGGCCGCGGGCTGGCGCAACAGCCGCGTCGCATAGTGCTGGACCGCATCGGCATGGTCCGCGTTCATGTGCGCGACGACGTTGGCTTCCTGGCCTGCGAGCGGCAGCCCGGGCGCGCCCGGCCAGCGCACCAGGGCGCCGTCGATCCAGTGGATCCGGCCGAAGCCCTGGACCAGGTGCGCCCGCTCGATCGCGATGCGGTAGAGATTGAAGTCGGCGAACCCGGCATAGCCTTCGGCCTCGGCGTGCCGGGCGATGTAGCGCTGCAGCTGGTGAGCGGCCGTTGCCGGCTCGATCCTGCCCATGAGCGTCGCGCGCGCCCCGGCAAGCGGGCTCGCCATGCCGCAGGTGCCGTCGACCAGGAGCGAGACGCGCGGGTCGCGGCTGAAGTTCTTCGTGTGATCGGCAAGATCGGAGAGCAGCAGCAAAGGTGCTGCGTCATGGTCGACCGCGAGCATCACCAGCGAGACATAAGCCGCACCCGTCGCGTCGAGGGTCCCGAGCGCCGCACGGTCGATCGAGCGCAGCAGGTGCCGGACACTGGTCCCAGGCGCCGGTGTCCCGGGCGCAGGCGCGAGCTCTGGTCCGGGCTCGGATCCTGCCGTTCGCTGCGGCGCCGCAGCGTCACGCGACTGGGCTGGCCGCTCGGTCATGCCGACCCACAACGGCGCCGGGACCGTCCGCGGCTCGCTACCAATTCTTCCGCCAGATGCCCGGAGTCTTCCAACACCTGTTTCGAGCTTTCCAACACTTGCTCGGAGGCTGCCAACCCTTGCATCGATTTGCCCCCCATCAACCTCATTATAGCCTACTTGCCCCGCCGTCAGGCCCGGACGTATTGTCACATATGCTGCATTGCGGCAGAAAGCCGATCTGCGGTCGATTTGCAAGAGCTGCGATGTCGGCAACGTACCCGGATCAGGCAAGCGCCCCGCGCCTGGCACTGCCTGTCTCGATCTATCCTGGAAGGAATCGCCTTGACGAGCGTGAAACCGGCAGCCGTCCGCTACCTCCGGCCGCCCGTGCCGTTCGGCGAGCCGGTCGAGATCGTCCCGGGCATTCTCTGGCTGCGGCTGCCGCTGCCGTTCGCCCTCGATCACGTCAATGTCTGGCTCCTGGACGACGGCGACGGCTGGACGCTGATCGATGCCGGGGTCCGGGACGATCGCACCCTGGCCCTTTGGCAGCACCTGCTCGACGCAGCCCTGGCCGAAAAGCCCATTCGCCGGATCATCGCGACCCACTTCCACCCGGACCATGTCGGGCTCTGCGGCTGGCTCGCCCGGCGGCTCGAGGCGAGCTTTTCCACCAGCCGGACCGAATGGCTGCAGGCGCGGCTCCTCGCGCTCGATACGACCGACGACTATGTCGTGGCCGGCCGCCGCTTCGATGGGGCAGCGGGCCTAGCACCGGAGGTGATCGAGGCACGCTATGCGCGCGGCAATCGCTACCGGCAGAGTGTCAGCCCACCACCCGCGGTCTACCAGCAGCTGGTGGAAGGCGACACGATTCGCATGGGCGGCGGCGACTGGCGGGTGCTGATCGGCGAGGGCCACAGCCCCGAGATGCTCACCTTCTGGAGCGAAGCGCGCAACATCCTGATCGCCGCCGACCAGATCCTGCCGCGGATCTCGCCCGTGGTCGCCGTCTGGCCGCCGGTGCCCGAGGCCGACCCCTTGGCCGAGTTTCTCGGCAGCCTGCCGCAATATCTCGAGCTGCCGGCGGACACGCTGGTCCTGCCGTCGCACGATGCGCCCTATCACGGCCTGCACGATCGGGTGCACGCCCTCGTTCGCCACCACGACGAGCGCTGCGCGCTTACCCTTCGCGCCTGCGCCGAGCCGGCCACCCTGGCCGAGGTCATGCCGAAGCTTTTTCGCCGCCGGTTCGACGTGCAGCAGCTGGGCTTCGCCCTCGGCGAGACGATGGCGCATGTGAATTATCTTCTCGCCCGTGGCCGGCTCGAGGTCGTCGGCGAGCGCAAGGGGGCCCGGCTCTATCGCAGCAGCTGAGCCCTGCCGCTTTGACAGCGGCAAAATAAGCGGTCTAGGTTGCCGCGAGACGATTGGCGGACAGGCAACTGTCGGCAATGACGGGTGCTCTCGATGTGCCGGTTGCCGCCCCGCATCGACGCGGTTTCAGGGAGATCAGCCATGCTGCCATTGATCGGCAAGCGCCTCGTGCAGATGGTCTTGATCATGATCGTCGCCTCGTTTGTCTTGTTCCTGATTTTCGACAGCGACGAGTTCAAGAAGAAGATCGCGGTGGCCGAGCTCGGTGGCTTCGCCGTCTCGGCCTTGAGTGATGCCGACTACCAGCAATGGCTCGCCAACAAGGGCCTCGATGTGCCCTTCTTCGAACGCTACACCAATTGGGTCGGCGGCGTCCTGAGTGGCGATTTCGGCCATTCGTTCGAGAAGAATACCGCCGTCGGCCCCCTGCTCTGGGATCGCTTGAAGAACACCGGTATCCTCGCCTTTTGGGTGTTCGCCCTGATGATTCCGATCTCGCTCGTCTTGGGCGTCATCGCCGGGATGAAGGAGGGCGGCAAGCGCGACCGGGTGGTTTCGTTCTTCGCCGTGTTCACGACCTCGATCCCGGAGATCGCGACCGCCATTCTGCTCACGGTATTCCTCGCCCTCGGCCTCGGCTGGCTGCCGACCAAGTCCGCCATGACCCAGGGCTTCGACGGCTGGCAGCTGGTCCTGCCGGTCCTCACCCTGGTCATCTACTCCTTCGGCTACGTCACCCGGATGACCCGGGCGTCCATGGCCGAGGTGATGACCAGCCAGTACATTCGAACCGCCGTCCTGAAGGGCCTGCCGCGCAACCGCATCATCATGCGCCACGCGCTCAGGAACGCGCTGATCGCCCCCTTCACGGTGATCGTCCTGCAGCTCAACTGGCTGCTCTCGGGCGTGGTCGTGGTCGAGGTCTTCTTCGAATACAACGGCTTCGGCAAGATGCTGCTCGAGGCCGCGCTCTTCGGCGACATCTACGTGGTCCAGGCCGCGACCTTCGTCGCCGTGGTCGTGGCGGTCACGTCGCAGATCATCTCGGACATCGGCTACACCTTCCTCAACCCGCGCATCCGATTCAGCTGAGGAGAGGGCCATGGCGACCGTCACCGCACCCGAGACCCCGGACCTCCAGGGCATCCCGCTGATGGCCCGGCTGACCCGGCCGCGCACGCTGTTGATCCTGGCGGCGCTCACCTGGCTGCCGCTGGTGGCCTACGTGATGTTCGGGGCATCCCGCTTCGTGCTGCTGCCGGCGATCCCGTCGGTGCTGCTCCTCTGGGCCCTCGCCATGCTCAATTGGCGGGAAAGCACCGTGGCCCTGATCGGCGCCACGCTGGTCTGCTTCTGGCTCCTGATCGCGGTCTCCGTACCCTTCCTGCCGCTGGTCGACCCCAATCAGCCGGTGCAGCCCTTCGTCAAGCCGTTCAGCGAGGCCAGGGACCAGTTCTTCTGGCTCGGCACCGATTTCCGCGGTCGCGACATGCTGTCCCGAGCCCTTTGGGGCTGCCAGCGGGTGCTCGTCTGGGGCGTCACCGCCACGGCCACGGCCTATGTCATCGGCACCACGCTCGGCCTGATCGCCGGCTACCTCGCCGGCTGGTGGGACGAGCTCATCTCCTTCGTCGGCAACGTCATCCTGTCCTTTCCGGTGATGGTCCTCTTCATCGTCATCCTGACATATTTTGGCCCCTCGGGCTTCAACATCATCGTCGCCGTCACCTTCGCCTCGGCCCCCGCCATCATGCGCATCGTCCGCGGCCTCACGCTCGACATCAAGACCCGCGACTACGTGTTCGCGGCCCAGACCCGGGGCGAGAAACCCCTCTACATCATGGTGGTCGAACTCCTGCCCAATGCCCGGGGCCCGATCATCGTCGATGCCTGCCTGCGCCTGGGCTACACCACGGTCGCCATCACCACGCTCACCTTCCTCGGCCTCGGCCTGCAGCCCCCCGACCCCGACTGGGGCCTGATGATCAAGGAAGCGGCGAGCTCCGCACTCCTCTTCCAGTTCTCCTACATGCTGCTGGTCCCAGCCCTTTCCGTCTCGAGCCTGATCCTCGGCTTCAACCTCCTCGCCGACGGCCTGCGCGAGATGAGTCTGAGGGATTGAACGCCATGGCCGAAGTTGCGATCCCGCATTTCCAGTCGTTCGAGGCGTTCCTCGCCTGGGAAGAGCGGCAGGAGGAACGTTTCGAGTATTTGCCGGGCGGGTTTGTTCGAGCATTCAGTGGGGTAACAATCGGGGCCAGCACTCTCTTCACCAACGTGATGGTAGGGCTCCACAGCCGGCTAAAACACACGAGCTGGCGTGTCTACAGCTCGCGATTGAAGGTCGTCTTACAGTCACCAGCCGCCTGCCTCTATCCTTACCTGTCGGTCCAGCGCCGGTCGGCCGACCCAAAGGCGATCGTCGTCGGTGCGCCGGTGATCGTCTTTGACGTCCCTTCGGCGGACAAGGAAACGGCGGACGGCGACTTCGAGCGCTTCGCTCTTCGCTCGATCCCGACCGCCAAAGCGATCGTTGAGCTTGATTGGCGAACAGGTCAGATCGCGGTCGAGAGGCGTCATCCGAACGGTGAATGGCTGGCACGCGTCGTCGACAGTGGCGACGACGTCCTCGATCTTCGCGCGATCGGCGTCGCGCTGCCGAGGGCCGAGATCTTCGAAGACACCGGCCTCGCCGCGGCCCCGGGAGACACCGCATGACCGGCGAGACACCCATCCTCGAATGCGAGAACCTCTGCCTCTCCTACTTCACCCGGGCGGGCGAAATCCCCGCCGTGGTCGACTTCAATCTCAAGGTCATGCCGGGCGAGGCGGTCGGCATCGTCGGCGAATCGGGCTGCGGCAAGTCGACCGTCGCCTTGGCCATCATGCAATATCTCGGCAACAACGGCCGGATCGTCTCAGGATCCATCCGCTTCATGGGCCGCGATCTGACCACCATGTCCGAGGAGGAGCTCCGCCAGCTCCGCGGCTCGAAGATCGCCATGGTCTACCAGGAGCCGATGGCGTCCCTGAACCCGTCGATGACCATCGCCCAGCAGCTGATGGAGGTGCCGCTCTACCACGAGGACGGCTGCAGCGAGGCCGACGCCCGCAAGCGCGCCCTCGCCATGCTCGAGAACGTCCGCCTGCCGGACCCCGCGCGCATCATGGACGCCTTCCCGCACCAGATCTCGGGCGGCCAGCAGCAGCGCGTCGTCATCGCCATGGCGCTGCTCTCCAACCCCAATCTCCTCTTGCTCGACGAGCCGACGACCGCCCTCGACGTCACGGTCGAGGCCGGCATCGTGCAACTGATCAAGGAGATCAGCGAGCGCTTCGGCACCTCGATGATCTACATCTCGCACAATCTCGGCCTCATCCTCGAGACCTGCGACCGCATCACCGTCATGTATTCGGGCGAGGCCGTCGAGGAGGGCTCGGTCGAGCAGGTCTTCGACCTGATGCGCCACCCCTACACCCGCGGCCTCTTCAACTCGATCCCGCTCCCCGGCGCCGACAAGAACGCCAGGCCGCTGATGCCCATCCGCGGCCAGCTCCCGCTCCCCCACGAGCGCCCCAAAGGCTGCAATTTCGGCCCGCGCTGCGACTTCTTCAGAGAAGGCGTCTGCGACACCGGGCCCATCCCCATGGAAGCGGTACCCGAGCACCAGCGCCACCACACCCGCTGCGCCCGCTTCGCCGAGATCGACTGGGCCGCCGAAACCGAGGTCGCAGCATCCGGGGCCGCCGCCAACCTCGGCGAGGTCGTGCTCCGCGTCGAGAACATGAAGAAATACTACGAGCTGCGCGACACCTCCCTCATGGCCATCCTCAGCGGCAAGACCGCCCGCACCGTCAAGGCCAACGAGAAGCTCGACTTCGAGGCCCGCGAAGCCGAAACCGTCGCCATCGTCGGCGAATCCGGCTGCGGCAAATCCACCTTCGCCAAGGTGATGATGGGCCTCGAGACCGCCACCGAAGGCCACATCTACCTCGACGGCAAGGACCTCGCGGTGACCCCGGTGCAAAAGCGCAAGGCCCAGGTCGTGGGCCACCTGCAGATGGTCTTCCAGAACCCCTTCGACACCCTCAACCCGAGCCACACCGTCGGCGGCCAGATCGCCCGCGTCATCAGGAAGTTCGGCGTCGAGCAGGACCCGGAGAAGGTCAAGGCCCGGGTCATGGAGCTGCTCGACATCGTCAAGCTGCCCCGCGACTTCTACAAGCGCCGCCCCCGCCAGCTCTCCGGCGGCCAAAAACAACGCGTCGGCATCGCCCGCGCCTTCGCCGGCAACCCCCGCGTCGTCATCGCCGACGAGCCCGTCTCCGCCCTCGACGTCTCCGTCCAAGCCGCCGTCTCACAACTGCTGATGGACATCCAGCGCGAAAACCGCACCACGCTCGTCTTCATCAGCCACGACCTCTCCCTCGTCCGCTACCTGGCCGACCGCGTCGTCGTCATGTATCTCGGCACCATCGCCGAACAGGGCACCACCGACGAAGTCTTCGCCCCACCCTACCACCCCTACACCGAAGCCCTCCTCTCCGCCGTCCCGATCGCCGACACCCGCATCAAAAAGAAGGAAATCGTCCTCCAGGGCGACATCCCCTCAGCCGTCAACCCACCCCCAGGCTGCCCCTTCCAAACCCGCTGCCCGAGGAAGATCGGCACCATCTGCGAAACCGAAGCACCGCCGATCCGTGAGTTCCAGGCGGGCCACCGGATAGCCTGCCACATCGATCCAGAGGAGCTCGAAGCGATGGAGCCGGTGATCACGATGCCGGCCAAGGAAGCGGCGGCGTAGGGAAGGGAAGAGGAAAAATCGGGGAGGCACGCCTCCCCGCGCCCCACCGTTTGTTTTGTTGGGCGCGCTAGTGTCGTCCGCACGTGGGTCACGACCCGGCGGGCGCTACAGAGCGTCAGTCGTTGAGGAATGCCTGCCAGTGCTGTCGCCGGTGGACGACGCGGATGACCGCAAGGTGGTCGCCTTCGATCCGATAGATGATCAGATGTGACCGATAGGGGTGAAGCCTGACCGGCGGGTCGATCTCGGTTCGCTCCCTGGCGATCTCGGGATGACCGCAGAGGAAGTCGAGCTTCTCGGCGAGACCGCGCAGATAGGCATCGGCCTGGTCCGGCGACCACATCAGGGCGGTGTAATCCCAGATGCCACCCAGATCGTTCTGCGCCGCCGGCGAAAGCCGCCACTCCTCAATCGGGCTTCGCGGCATGCGCCTCCCGCTTGCGCTTCAGCAGCAGCTCCGTGTCGAAGGGCTCGGGCCTGCCGCTCGCCAGCCCCTCGTCCACGAGCTTCTGAAGCTCGGTGATGGCGTTCTGGCGGTCCTGATCACGCCGAATCAGGTCGCGCACATAATCGCTCGCATTGCTGTAGCGTCCGCTTCTGGCCTGCGTCTCGACCCAGTCCTTCATTGGGTCGGGCAGGGATACGTTCATCGTTGCCATTGGCACCTCCTTCCAGGGGGCAAAATGGCAAAATTTGGCAACTTTTGTCAATTTTGGGATGGCAGCCGCGCCCAGGTCAGGGGGCCAGCCCTAACCATGCCGGCGAAAGCGGCGAAGCGGGGCAGGAAAGGTTTAAAAAGGGAGGTGATGGGGTGGACGCCCCTCGACGGCATCTATTGTGCCAA
>DAIRDJ010000131.1:0-12945 GCA_036796215.1 Geminicoccaceae bacterium | reverse complement strand
CGGACGGCTGCCGCCCAGCGCGAGCACTGGGAGGCGACCAAGGCGGCCGAGCGGGCAGCGAAAGCCGCAGCCAGCGGCAGCCGGCCGAGTGTGCTCGACGATCTGCCCAGGGGCCTGCCGGCGTTGACCCGGGCCTTCAAGCTGCAAAAGCGGGCGGCCCGGGTCGGCTTCGACTGGCCGGACCTCGAGGGGGTCAGGGCCAAGGTCAACGAGGAGCTGGACGAGCTGGAGAGTGCCGGTCCCGACGAGCGCGAGGACGAACTGGGTGACCTCTTGTTCACGCTGGTCAACCACGCGCGACGGCTGGGCCTCGATCCGGAGACCGCGCTCAGGCGCGCCAATGCGAAGTTCGAGCGGCGGTTTCGCGCCATGGAGGGGGCGAGCGGGGCGCCATTGGAAGCGCTCGACCTCGACGCGCTGGAAGCCCTCTGGCAGCAGGCGAAGCGCGAGGCGGGCTGACGCCCCGGTCGTCGCGCCCGCGACGGCTGCTTGATCGGCCTCAGTCGCTGCCGCCGGGCATCAGGTGGATGCCCTGGGCGAGGAGCGAGACCGCGGCCTCGATGCCGGGCTCGATGGCGTTTCGTCTGGCGACATGCAGTGGTACGGAGAAGTGCAGGGGCCAGCGATCGTCGTGGTCGGGGCGAAGCGTGAGCTGGGCCGTCTGGCCGGTGACCAGCAGCGAGTCGATCCGGCCCTCGACCGGGTTCTCGTGCTCGCCCCGGGACGGCCGGTCGCGGCGATGCAGGACGACGAAGCCGTCGGGCACCACCCAGGCGACGCGGCTGCCGGGGGCGAGCTCGGGGTGGCGTTTCGCCTCGAGCCTCAGGCCGGACCAGTCGAGCCGGGTGGCCTCGGCGGTTTGCGCTGCGACCTCGGCCTCGAAGAGGTTGCGCAGATCGACGAGGCGGGCGACCTCGGGCGAGGCGGGTCGGGTGGTGACCGTCTCGGGCGTGCCGGTCTGCAGCGTCCTGCCGCGGGAGAGGACGACCATCCGGTCGGCGAGCATCAGGGCTTCGTCGAGGTCGTGGGTGACGAGCACCACCGGCATGTCGAGCACCCGGCGAAGCTCCGCGATCTCGCGGTAGAGGCGCTGCCGGGTCGCCTTGTCGACGGCGGAGAAGGGCTCGTCGAGAAGCAGCACCGCGGGCTCGCGGGCGAGGGCCCGGGCGACGGCGACGCGCTGCTGCTGGCCGCCCGAGAGCTCGGCCGGGCGGCGCGCCTCGAGCCCGTCGAGATGGACGAGGGCCAAGAGCCGCTCGGCGCGCGCTCGCCACTCGGCGCGCGGCACGTGGCCCATCGCCGCCATCAGGTTCTGGGCTGCCGTCAGGTGCGGGAAGAGGGCGTAGCTCTGAAAGACCATGCCGACCCGGCGGCGGTGCGGTGGCAGGCGGCGGCCGTCAGCGCTGTCGAGCCAGGTCTCGCCGTTGACCCGGACGATGCCCTGCTGCGGCCGGTAGCTGCCGGCGATCGCGCGCAGGATGGTCGACTTGCCGCTGCCGGAAGGCCCGACCAGCGCCAGGATCTCGCCGGCGTCGCAGGCGAAGGCGGCGGCGAGCGGGATGGGCGCGGCCTGGCGGAGCTCGACCTCGAGGCCTTTCATCGCCGGCCGCTCATCCGAGCCGGCGCCCGACGCGCCTGGAGAAGGCGAAGGTCAGCGCGATCGTGGCGAGCGAGATGGCGAGGAGCAGGGCGGACATCTCGGCGGCGGCGCGGTCGTCGAAGGCCTGGACCCGGTCGTAGATGGCAATGGCGATGGTCCTGGTCTCGCCCGGGATCGAGCCGCCGACCATGAGGACGATGCCGAATTCGCCCAGCGTGTGGGCGAAGCTGAGCACCATGGCGGTGAGGATGCCGGGCCAGGCCAAGGGCAGCTCGATCCGCAAGAGTGCTCGCCAGGGAGGCATGCCGCAACAGGCGGCGGCCTCCCTGATCTCCGGCGCGATCGCCTCAAAGCCGCGCTGCATGGGCTGGACGGCAAATGGCAGGTTGAAGATGACGGAGGCGATGAGCAGCCCTTCGAAGGTGAAGACGAGCTGTTGCCCGAAGGCCGCCTGCCAGAGCTGGCCCACGGGCGAGGCGGCACCGAAGGCGACGAGGAGGTAGTAGCCGAATACGGTGGGCGGCAGGACCAGCGGCAGGGCGACCAGCGCCTCGACCACGCCCTTGCCGCCGAAGTCGCGATAGGCGAGCACGCGGCCGAGCCAGATGCCGATCGGCAGGAGGAGGATGACGGTCCAGAAGGCGAGGCGCAGCGAGAGCCAGAGGGCCGTCCAATCCATGCCGCTTCAGCCTTTGCGGGTCAGCTTTGCTCGCCCGGCAGGACGAAGCCGTACTTCCTGAAGATGGCACGGGCGGCCGGCTGCTGCACATAGGCATAGAAGGCTTCCGCCACGGGTCCCGCGTCGGGCAGCAGGACCATGCGCTGGCGGAGCGGTGCGTGCCAAGCGTCGGGCAGCAGGGTCCAGCTGCCCAGCGCCGAGACCTGCGGCGAGAGGGCCAGGGAATAGGCGATGATGCCGCCCTGGGCATTGCCGGAAGTGGCGAACTGTGCCGCCTGGCTGACATTCTCGCCCAAGACAAGCCTCGGTTCGACGGCGTCCCACAAGCCGCGGCTGATCAGCGCCTGCATGGCCGCCCGACCATAGGGCGCGTGCTCGGGATTGGCGATCGCAAAGCGGGTGATCCGGCCGTCGGCGAGCGCGGCCTCGAGGTCGGCGAGATCCGCGTCCGCCTGCAGCGGCGAGCCGGAGGGCGTGATCACGACGATCCGGCCGATGGCGTAGAGGTCGCCCTCGTCGCGGGTCAAGCCGTCCCGGTGCAAATCGAGGACGAAGCCCTCGTCGGCAGAGAGATACATCTCCAACGGGGCGCCCTGGCGGATCTGTCGGGCGAAGTTGCCGGACGAGCCGAAGGTCAGGCGCACCGTGTCGCCGGTCAGGGCGGTGAAGGCCTGGGCGGTTTCCTCGAGCGCGAACTGCAGGTCCGACGCACCGGCGATCACCGGCGCGTCCTCGCCGTGGCCGGCGAGCGGCGCCGAGGCGAGCCCGAGGGCAGCGAAGATGGCGAGCAGGGGACGACGAGACGGCACGGCAACCTCCGCGATTCGTTATGTTGCGCCTTGCCTATCGAGGCGGCGCGCCGGTCCGCAAGCGTTATTTCTGAGTTGATATATCGACCAGCAGCCGGCGCAGGGCCGCCATCTCGCCGGCGATCGCCGCTTCGGTCAGCTGCTCCATCCGCCGGTAGCGCTCGAGCACCTCGTGGCCGGCGGTAGTGAGCACCGCACCGCCCTTGGCCCGGCCACCGCGGCTGGTTTCGACCAGGGGCTCCTGAAAGCATCGGTTCATGGTCTCGACCAGGAGCCAGGCGCGCTTGTAGCTCATGCCCATGCGCCGGCCGGCGGCGGCGATCGAGCCCGTCTCCTTGATGCCCTCGAGGATGTCGGCCTTGCCGGGACCGATGGCGATGTCGGGCTCGAGGACGAGCCTGAGGCGGGCGCCCTGTTGCTTGTTGCCCGCCTTCACCGCATCACCGGCAGCGCCAGATCTCCTCGGCGTACTCGCTGATCGTCCGGTCGGAAGAGAACCAGGGCATGCGCGCGGTGTTGGCCACCGCCATCCGGGTCCAGCGGTCCTGCTCGCCATAGACCTGGTCGATCTCGCGCTGTTTTTGCCAGTAGGCGGCGAAGTCGACGGCCACCATGAAGTGGTCGTGGTTCCGCAGATCGTCGGTGATCGGCCGGAAGCGGCCGGCGTCGGTGACCGAGAAGTGGCCGCGTTCGACGAGATCGAGCACGCGCTGCAGGATCGGCGAGGCCTTGATCGCCGAGCGCGCCGCGTCCCGCCGCATCCGGGCTTCGATCACCTGATCCGCGGTCATGCCGAAGATGAAGAAGTTCTCGGGCCCGACATGCTCGCGCATCTCGACATTGGCGCCATCCAGCGTGCCCACGGTCAAGGCGCCGTTGAGCGCGAACTTCATGTTGCCGGTACCGGATGCCTCCATGCCGGCGGTCGAGATCTGCTCGGAGAGTTCGGCTGCCGGGATCATCTGCTCGGCGAGCGACACGTTGTAGTTGGGCAGGAACGTGACCTTGAGCCGGTCGCCGATCAGCGGGTCGTTGTTCACCACCTCCGCCACGTCGTTGATCAGCTTGATGATCAGCTTGGCGCGATTGTAGGAGGGGGCGGCCTTGCCGGCGAAGAGCTTGACCCTTGGCGTCCAGTTTTTTTCGGGCTCGTTGCGGATCGCATCGTAAAGGGCGATCGCCTCGAGAATGTTCAAGAGCTGCCGCTTGTACTCGTGGATGCGCTTGACCTGGATGTCGAAAAGGGCGTCGGGATCGAGCGTCAGCCCGTGCTGTGCTGCGATCATGCGGGCGATCTGAACCTTGTTCTGGCGCTTGATCGCGCGGAACGCGTCCCGAAAGGGCTGGTCCTCGATCAAGGGCTCGAGCGCCTCGAGCCGGGTGAGGTCGGTCCGCCAGGCGTCACCGATGCTCTCGTCGATCAGGGCCGAGAGCCCCGGATTGCAGCCCATCAGCCAGCGGCGGGGGGTGATGCCGTTGGTCTTGTTGGTGATCTTGTCCGGGAATCGCTTGTGCAGCGACTTGAAGACGGTCTCCTTCATCAGCTCCGTGTGGAGTGCCGAGACGCCATTGACCTTGCGGGCACCGATGAAGGCGAGGTGCCCCATGCGGACGGCCCGGGCATAGCCCTCCTCGATCAGCGACACGTCCGAGAGGAAGGGGTCGTCGATGCCGGGGGCCTTTCGGAGCTTGTTCAGCACATGCGCGTTGATGTCGTAGATCAGCTGCATGTGCCGCGGCAGCATGTGCTCCATCAGCTGCACGGGCCAGCGCTCCAGCGCTTCCGGCAGGAGGGTGTGGTTGGTGTAGTTGATCACCTGCTGGACGATCGCGAAAGCCGCCTCGAAGCTCATGTCGTGCTCGTCGATCAACAGGCGGAGCAGCTCGGGCACGGCGATCGCGGGGTGCGTGTCGTTGAGCTGGATGGCGACGTGGTCCGGCAGGGTCGCGAGGCTGTCGTAGTGCCTGAGGTGGCGGCGGACGATGTCCATCAGCGAGGCGGCGGTGAAGAAATACTCCTGCTTCAGCCTGAGCTCCTGGCCCGCCTGGGTCGCGTCGTTGGGGTAGAGCACCCGGCTGATGCTCTCGGCCGCGATCTGCTCGCCGACTGCCTCCTTGTAGTCACCGCGGTTGAAGGCCTCGAGGTCGATCAGGTTGCCCGACTGGCCGCACCACAGTCTGAGGGTGTTGATGTGCATGCCGCCATAGCCCGCGATCATCGTGTCGTAGGCCACGGCCAGCACGCGCTGCCCGCCCTCCCAGATGAAGCGGCGCTTGCCGGCATCGTCGATGACGTCGCGGACGTAGCCGCCGAAGCGGATGGGGTAGACGGCCTCGGGCCGCTCGAACTCCCAGGGGTTGCCGAAGGCGAGCCAGTCCTCGGGCCGCTCGACCTGCCAGCCGCGGTCGAAGCCCTGCTTGAAGAGGCCGTGCTCGTAGCGGATGCCGTAGCCGAAGCCGGCGATGCCGAGCGACGCCATGCTCTCCATGAAGCAGGCGGCGAGCCTGCCGAGACCGCCATTGCCCAGCGCCGCGTCGGGCTCGGCCCTCAAGACGGCCTCGGCATCGACACCGAGCTCCTCGAGGGCATCGCGCACGACGTCGGTGAGGCGGAGGTTGTTGAGCGTGTCGGCGAGCAGCCGGCCGATCAGGAATTCGAGCGAGAGGTAATAGACCCGCTTGCGGCCCTCGTCGTAGATGCCGCGGGTGCTGTCCATCCAGGCATCGACCATGCGGTCGCGGGTCGCCAGGGCGGTGGCGAAAAACCAGTCGTGGGTGGTGGCGTGGTCCGGGTCCTTGCCGACCGCGTAGAGCAGCTTGCCGAGAATGGCCTTCTTGATGCCGTCCTGGTCGATCGAGCGGGGCGGCAGGGCGTAGGCGGTCTCGTTCATGCGCGGCACGTCCAGGTTGTGGCAGTCGTGCATCGCGATAGACCGTTCGGTCCAGGCGCTGCAAGCACCTTTGTCGTATACAGCGATGCGGCGCTGCCGTGAAGGGCACAGGCGGGCTTTTCCAAAAGGTGCATCTGGCAGCTCAGCAGCAGCCGGTCGAGGCGCAGCCGCTGGATCAGCCGCTCCAGCCGATCGAGCAGTCTGGGATCGCGCGTGCCGTTCTGCAGACCGCGCGGGACCACGATCGGCACGAAGATGCGCACGAGACTGCGGCGCACGGCGAGCCCCTGCCCTTGCGCCTGTCGGGTCAGCCGGCGCGGTTTCAGGACATTGAAATGGCCGATCTGGCCGGTCTTCTCGGCCGCGTCGAGATCGGTGAAATGGTGGCCCGTGAGCCGCAGATAGGGGCGAAAGAGGCGTGCCTTCAGGCGCTCTCGGGCCAAGAGGTCGGACGGCTTGCGGCCGGTCAGGAGCAGCATCGCCGAGAGCACGCTCTCCTGCAGGAGGCGCCGGTACTCGAGGCCGTTGGGGGTGGTGAGCAGCACCCGGCCGCCGGGCTTCAGGACGCGGGCGAACTCGGCGAGCAGCGCTTCGGACTGGGCCGGCAGGAGATGCTCGATCATCTCGGAATTGAAGATGAAGTCGACCGATCGGTCGCGAATCGGCAGCCGCGTCGCATCGGCCTCGACGAAGACGAGGCGGGGATCGCGGGCGAGGCTCCGGGCCGGGTCCAGCATCGCACTCGACGCCCAGTCGACGACGACGATCGCCCGATAGCGGCTGCCGGCGTGGCCGACCAGCGAGCGCAGGATCTCGCCGGACCCACCGCCGACATCGAGGGCGACGCCGAGGTCCGGCGGCAGGAGATCGACCAGCGCCGCTTTCTTGCTTCGCCGGTAGTAGGTTTCGACGGGATCGAACGGCCCATCGAAAAAATCGCCCGGGACCAGGGGCTTGCTGCCGTTGACCGCTTCGTAATAGTTGCGAAGACCCGGGTCTTGCAGCTCTGGGTTGAGACGCAGCACATGGTTCTCGATCGCGTAGTGCCGCCTCGCGCCGCCGATGGTGCCGGCTGAGCGGTCGAGGTGGAGGGGCTCGCCGGTCAGCGGGCAGGCGAAGATGTCGAGGCTGTCCACGGCGGCTCGGCTCCTCGGCGGCAGGCTGAATGGGTCGGATCGAAATCAACTAAAAGTTGTATACGTGACAGCGCTGTTCAGCGTCAACCTATTGCACAAGGGCGCTCGAGCCTGCATCGCTTCACGATTGAGCGAAGGCTCCAGGTGGTGCACAATCCCGGTCCCGGCAGCGCTCAAGTAGAGGGAGGCGCGCATGACGACGATCCGCCAGGTGCTGGCCAAAAAGGGTCCTGAGGTCACGACGATCGGCCCAAACGAGACGGTGTTTCGGGCGATCGAGATCATGGCCGAACGCGATATCGGGGCATTGGTGGTCACGGCGAACGACGCGCCGGTGGGGCTCTTGACCGAGCGTGACTACGCCCGCCAGGTCATTCTCAAGGGCCGCTCGTCGCGCGACACGCCGATCCGCGACGTGATGGTCGAGAACTTCCAGGCCGTCACACCTGACGACACGGTCGAGGCCTGCATGCAACTGATGACCGACAAGCACATCCGCCATCTGCCGGTGCTGGAGAACGGACGCCTCGCCGGCCTCGTCTCGATCGGCGACCTCGTCAAGAGCGTCATCGACCAGCAGAAATCGACGATCGAGCAGCTCGTGGGCTATGTCAGCGGCAATTCCTGAGCCCCGCTGCGCCTGCCGTCGGCAACCGGTCCTGGCGCCGGCCGTGGTCGGCGCCAGGGCTCGCTCTTGTACCAGCCGACGAGGTAGGCGACGGCGACGATGGTGGCGAGGCCGAAGAGGTTGACGGCCGCCACGGTGAGCGGGTCGCGGCCGAGCTGGTCGAGTGCTATGGTCAAGATCCAGGCCAGGGTCATGCTGGTGAGGAAGGTGGCGAGCGCCTGCTGCCCCACCTTGATGACGACGCGCCAGGGCCAGCTGTAGAGCGCCTGCTCGCGGCCCTGCACGAGCCAGACGGCGAGATAGGCGAGAGCCAGGATATGCAGATAGCGCAAGGGGTGGTGGTTGGTCTTGAAGATCCCCCCCTGGTCGTGCCAGCGCAGCCAGAGCCAGTCGTGAATGGCGGGCAGCACGGGGACCTGGGTATAGATCTGCCAGCGGCTCAAGGGGATCATGACCAGGACGAAGGCGGCGGCAGCGAGCAACAGCCGCGGCGTGAACGGCGGCGGCTTGATCCAGCCGCGCGCGAGCATGAAGCCGGTGAAGAACAGGAGCTGCCACGCCAGCGGATTGAAGAACCACGGCCGGTCGGACCAGGGTTCGGCCGGGAACTCGAGATCGAAGATCCAGGTGAGCCCATAAAGGCCGACGCAGAAGCCGATCGCCGCGTAGAGGTGCAGGCGGTGCAGGGCCATGACGATCGGCACCATCATCAGGATGACGATGTACATCGGCAGGATGTCGAAATAGTTCGGCACGTAGGTCAGGGTGAAAAGGCCGACCAGCTGCTGGGCGGTATCGTCGAAGAACGGGGCCAGGTTGAGGCCGTCGATATAGTTGCGCTCGGGTGTGCTGAACGAGGCATGCGCCACCGCCGAGATCGCGGCGACGACGAAGAAAAGGCCGAGATGCGCCCAGTAGACCTGCCAGCAGCGAAGCGCGATGCGCCGCACGCCCATCCAGAAGCCGGCGCGCAGGAAGGTGCCGCCGAAGGCGATGGCCGCGGCATAGCCCGAGCAGAAGACGAACATCTCGGCGGCGTCCGAGGGCCCGAAGCGGGCGGGGATCCAGTTGGCCCACGCATTCCACTGGATATGCGCCACCATGATGATGAGCATGGCGAGGCCGCGAAAGAAATCGAGCCTGGGGTCGCGCGCGCTCTTGCCTTGCGGCGCCGGTTGCGAGACGTTTGCTGTCATGACGAGTGTGTGTTTCATGGCGAGAAGCGGCGTGGCGTGAACGGACGAGGGCCTGAACGGATGAGGGTGCGGTCGGCGGCCGGAGCAGTGCGCTGCAGCACAGGTGCCGCAGCGGCCAGTGATGACCGGGGTTTTCGGCACGTCAAGGCATCTCGGCGCAATTTCAGGCACTCCCATACGGCTTTCATGATCACGTTTCTGTTGGCGCTCGGCGTTTCACCCCTGACGGATTGGGCGGTCGGCCAGGACTCCTTTGCCCGCCCGGAGCCGAATGTGCAGCGCCAGATCGACCAGTTGGAGCGGCGGGGCTCGGTCGATCCGGCCACCCGCCGGCAGCTGGAGGACCAGCTCCGTCGCCAGCCGCAGGGGCCGCGGCGCTGGGCCGTCGAGCGCCGGCTCCAGCGGCTGCCCGACAGCGCGGGCGCGACCGATGCCCCCCTGCCCGAGGCGTCTTCTTCGTCCGACTCGCTGCCCTCGTCGCTGCGTCCTGGTTTCGGTGGCAGCAGCGGCGGCGGCCCCGGCACCAGCGGCTATCTGGTGCCGCCGGGCGGCCGCACCGGCGGGGCTCGCTGAGACGTGCACGGGCTCGCCCGGGAGCGGGCGGACATCTTTCTCCTGCGCCATGGCGAGACGGTCTGGAACCGCGAGCGGCGCGTCCAGGGGCAGAAGGATTCGCCACTCACCCCGCTCGGCCTCGAGCAGGCGCGGCGCTATGGGCTGCGGCTCAAGGACGTGCTGCAGCCAGTGGGCGGCTATCGCCTGGTCTCCAGCCCGCTCGGCCGGGCGCTGCACACGGCGAGCATCGTGGCGGCGGTGCTGGAGCGGTGTGCCGACGAGATCACCACCGACGATCGTCTCAAGGAGATGGCCTGGGGCCGCTGGGACGGGATGACCGCGGCCGAGATCGAGGCCCAGGACAAAGAGCTCTGGCAGGCGCGGATCGACGACCGGTGGACCCGGCCGCCGCCCGGCGGTGGCGAGACGCAGCAGGACATCCTCGATCGTGCGGTGGCCTGGCTCGGCTCGCTCGAGGCCGAGGCGCGGCTCGTCGTCGTGGCGCACGGGGCGCTGGGCCGGGCGATCCGCTGCGCCTATGAGGGTCTGGCGCCCGCGGCCATGCTCGACCTCGACCAGCCGCAGGACGCGTTCTTCCGCCTGCGGGGCGGTGTCGTCACCCGGATCGAGGCCTAGGCGAGAAACCGACAGGCCGTGCCAACCGCGAGCGTCGCGGTCTCGTCCGGGGCGAGGCGCGGCACCGCGTTCTGCCCGAACCAGACGCCGCCCGTTGCCTTGTCGGTGCGGTTGAGCGCCAGGCTCGCCAGGGGCTCCTTGCCGGTCTTCTTGCCCGTCGTCTGATCGATGGTCGTCACCGCACAGCGCTCGCAGCGCTTGACCAGTTCGAGCACCGGTCCGCCCTCGACCTCGAGGCGAAGCGCCCGGTCCTCCACCCCGGCTGCCACCCCGTCGACCACGAGGTTCGGGCGAAACCGGCTCATCGGCACAGGCGCACAACCCCGCCGCGCGATCGTCTCGTTCAGCGCCTCGAGCGACGCGGTCGTCGTGAGCAGGAGCGGAAAGGCGTCGGCGAAGCCGGTCCGGCTGCCGGCAGGTGCGCAAGCCGGATCGCAGGGCCGAACGGCCGTCTCGGGAAAGCGGACGAGCACGACCGCGCAGCCGAGCCAGCGCCCGAGCGCGGCGCTGGCCCGAGGGTCGGGCTCGACCGCGGCCACCGGGTCACCCCAGACCTCGACGGTGTGCGGCGTGCCCCGATCGTCGAGCGGCAGCTCGAGCCGCGTGCCATCGGCGAGCGTGAGCTGCAGGCTCGTGGCGAGCAGGCTGGTGCGGAGCGTGGCGAGCATCGGGTGTACACGTTGGCTGAGGAACCGGCCGGTTGCGGCATCGGCGATCATCCAGCGCCGGTCGTGGCGGAGGCCCAAGGGGCCGAGCTCGCTCGTGTCCAGGTGAAGGCCGCCGCAGCCCTTGACCGGGTAGACGTGAAGGGCGCCGATCCGCCCATAAGTGCCGCTTTCGGTCATTCGCTCTCGTCCCTAGTGCTGTGCAAAACTTGGCCTCCGCCTCTTGCCGGTCCACCTCGGCCGAAGCCGGGCTGTGCTTGACAGGCCAGCAGCCCCGCTCGACCTAGGGCCGAACGCTGTGGATTTCTGGAGATGTCGATGACCCTGGCGGTCCCCCCTTCGGTCTCACCGCCCGTTGCCGAGCGCAAGCCCGTCACCCTCGAACGGCATGGTATCCGCTGGGTCGATCCCTATGCCTGGCTCAGGGATCCGGGCTATCCCACGGTCGAGGATGCGGAGATCCTGGCCTATCTCGAGGCCGAGAACGCCTATTTCGGGGCGGTGATGGCGCCGCACGACGCCCTGGTCGACGCCTTGCACGCCGAGCTCAAGGGCCGGCTCAAGGACGATGACAGCTCGGTCCCGGTCCCCGACGGCGACTGGCTCTACCACTGGGCCTTCGCCAAGGGGTCGCAGTATCGCACCTGGTACCGGGCACCGCGCGCCGGAGGCGAGCCTCGGGTCATCCTCGACGAGCCGGCGCTCGCCAAAGGCCAGAGCTATTTCAATCTCGGCGGCCTTGTGGTCAGCCCCGATGCGCGGCTCCTGGCCTTTGCCACCGACGCCGACGGCTCCGAGCGCTACGTCATCGAGGTCAAGGATCTGGAGACCGACGAGGTCGTCGGCGAGGCGATCCGGAACACCTCGGGCGGCGTCGTTTGGGCAGCCTGCAGCAGCACGTTTTTCTATGTCGAGCTCAACGACAACCTCCGCCCCTACCGGGTGCGCCGGCATCGGCTCGGCCAATCGCCGGCGGACGATCCGATCGTCTACGAGGAGGACGACCCCGCCTTTTTCGTCAGTCTGGGGCTCACCCAGAGCCGCCGCTTCGTCATCATCGGCACCGGCAGCCACGTCACCCGCGAGATCCGGCTGATCGAGACGGCGCATCCCATGGACCCGCCGATCCTCGTGGCCCGCCGCCGCGACGGCCATCGCTACAGTGTCGAGCACGCGGCCGACCGTTTGTGGATCAGGACCAACGATGCCCACGAGAACTTCCGCCTGGTCTGGGCGCCGGTCGAGGACCCCGGCGAGGCGAGCTGGCAGGAGGAACTGCCCGGCTCCGACGACGACTATCTGATCGACGTCACCTGCTTTCTCGACTTCATGGTGGTCACCGAGCGCCGCCACGGCCTCGCAACTATCCGCATCCGCCGCTACGACGGCAGCGAGCACGCAATCGATTTCAACGAGGCCGTCTACACCGCCGGCCTCGGCGACAATCGCGAGTTCGCGACCACTCGGCTGCGGCTCGGCTTTTCCTCGCTCACGACGCCGGGCACGGTCTACGACTACGACGTCGACAGGCGGACCCTGCAAGCCCTGAAGGTCCAGGAGATCCCGTCGGGCTACGATCCTTCACTTTATGTCGGCGAACGGCTCTGGGCCAAGGCCGCGGACGGCACCGAGGTGCCGATCTCGGTGGTCCACCGCAAGGACTACGAGCTCGACGGTTCCGGCCGGCTCTTTCTTTACGGCTACGGCGCCTACGGCATGGGCATGCCGCCCTCGTTCAATGCCTCGCGCCTGTCGCTGCTCGATCGCGGCTTCGCCTTTGCCATCGCCCATGTCCGGGGCGGCGACGAGATGGGCTATCGCTGGTATCGCGAGGGCAAGCTGGCGCAGAAGACCAACAGCTTTTCCGACTTCATCGCCTGTGCGGAAACCCTGATCGAGGCCGGCTACGCCAGGCCCGGCGAGATCGCGATCCGCGGCGGGTCGGCCGGCGGCATGCTGATGGGGGCCGTCGCCAACCAGCGCCCCGAGCTCTGGCGCTGTGTCGTGGCCGAGGTGCCGTTCGTCGACGTTTTGAACACGATGCAGGACGAGACCCTGCCGCTCACCCCGATCGAATGGCCCGAATGGGGCAATCCCCTGACCTCGAAGGAGGACTTCCTGCGGATTCGCAGCTGGTGCCCGTACGAGAA
>DAIRDJ010000130.1:0-13033 GCA_036796215.1 Geminicoccaceae bacterium | reverse complement strand
AATCTGTAATTAGGACTTCGTATCGCATAATGATCGGTTGGGAAGTGTGATTCTTTAAATCTCGCAAAGCTCACTTGCAATTAAAGAATTTTTAATTTCGCGGCGGGCCACCAATCAAAATGTTGGGGCGCGGGGAAGATCATCTTCCCCGCATCTTCCTTCCTTTCTTTTCGTCCTACCCCTGAAAAACCCGCTGGACGATTTCCGGCCATTTGCTCTGCGGTGGTTCTGGCCTTGGTGGGGGTTGGTCGCTGAAGAGGGCTTCGACGGCTTTTTTGGCGTTGGCTAGGTCGGTCAGGGGGGGTGGGGTTTTCGGTCGGTGCTCGGGTTCGTGGCCGAGCCAGGTGGCGCGGCCGGCTTTGACCTGGGTGTCGTGGATGATGCGGACGTCGCGGGTGAGGCGGGTGGGGAGGGCCAGCATGCCGAGTTGGTACATGATGGCCTGGAGGCGGAAGTCGGCGAGGCGTTCGGGGATGTTGCGTTTGCGGATGCTGCCGTCTTTTGGGCGTATCGGGCGATTGCTGTGGCGGCCGCGGGCGAGGTCGAAGATGTGGGTGGGTTTGCCGGTGGCGATGCCTCGCCCACATCCGCCGCAGGTTCGTCGACATCGTCCAGAGCCAGGCCTCGCCGATCGCCGAGGAAGCGATCAGACGCATCGCCGGCCTTTGTGTCATCGAGAAGGCGGCCGCCATCGCCGACACCCTGATCGAGACCGCCAAGCTCAACGGCACCGATCCCCAGGCCTGGCTCACCGACATCCTCGCCCGCATCGCCAAGCACAAGATCAACAGGATCGACGAGCTGCTGCCCTGGAGCTGGGCCGCGAGCCAAGCCGTCACCGGGTCAACCCAAAAGGCCGCGTAGCCGGCCGGACGCTCACGAATCACGGGAGGGCAGCGCCTCCCCGTGGACCCATCCGTTCCTTCGGGATGGTTCAGGTCAGGCGGGCATCGGGGCTGGGTGTGATGGCGCAGGCGACGCTCTCGTCTTCCGCGAATTCGACCAGCACGGTCGTCTCGTCCATGCGCTCCAGCACGGTCCCGACCTGCCCCGGGCGCGCCTCGCCTTGAACGCCGCGTCGCCGCTGACCGCCGCCATGCGCAAGCTCCTCGCCATCCTCGACGCCATGCTCCGCGACGGCAAACCATGGCCGGCGGCCAGCACATGACGGGATTGAACACCTAGGCATCGAGGGCGTCGAGGGCGGCTGCGAGGGCGGTCGTGTAGAGCGGGCCTGCCGGACAGTGGTGCTGGCCCGGCAGCGCCGAATAGAAGGCGGCTGCCGGTGCTGCCGCGAAATAGGCGCGGGCGGCGGCCAGCGGCGTGATCCCGTCCTCGCGGCCGGTGACCACCGCCACCGGTGCGGTGAGCCGCCGCAGCGCCGGCACCGCGTCGTGCGCCGTCATCTCCGCCCGCAGCCCGGGTGCGTCGCGCTCGAGCGCCTCGACCGCCGCCGGCCCCATGACACGCCGGGCCTCGAGCAGTGCGGTGCCGGAGACGACCGGCGAGACCGCGAGCAGATGCTCGGCCGCAACACTCTCCGCCGCCAGCCGGGCGATCGCGTAGGCACCCATGCTGTGCCCGGCGAGCGCCAGCCGGCGCGCCACCGGCATCTCGCCAAGCACCCAGGCGAGCACCTGGCGCGCATCCTCGACGTGGCGCTGCATGGTGAAGTCCTCGGGTGGGCCGGAACCCGGCGTCGCCCGCGAGAAGGGCAGATCGGGTGCCACCACCCGCCAGCCGCGCCCGACATAGGCATCGGCGATCGGCACCATGTGGGCCGACGTGCCAGCACCGTCGCGGCCGTGCACGAGCAACGCCACGCCGACGACCGGCAGCAGCGGCTCGATGATCTGGCAGGCGATCGGCGCCCCGCCGGCGCCGACATGCTCGACCCATTCCCGAAGCTGACCCACGGGCAGGAACCCAATGGCTGATGGTGCCGCCTCTATAGCCGTCTGGCCGGCAAAGGCCCAGAAGCCACCTCGCGCAAAAAGGTGTCAGACACCTTTTCCGCGCCTGAGATGGCGCTCCGGATTGAGAAAGCGTTCGGCGTCGACATGGACATGCTGCTGCGCATGCAAGCCTGGCACGACGCCCACACCATGCGCCAGCGAGCCCATGAGATCGACGTGCGCCGCTACGACCCTACCCGGACCGAGCCCGCCTGATCGACCCGCAGGCTCGGTCTCGAAGGCAGGCAAGGAAAAGGACGGGGAGGCACGCCTCCCCATCGGCCCCTCCGTTCCTTTTGGGGGGTGGAAGTGATGGACGGCGGTGCGCGATCGGGTGGGGATGGATAAGAAGGGACGTGTCCGGCGTCGACGAATTTCGCGGCGTGAGGTTAAATGAGTCTCGTGGACCCGAATTCCCACCCTATGGGGCGAATTCCGACGGTAACGAATGCCGATCATCCAAAACAAGGAGATTCAACGATGCTGCTTTTTTCAAGTTACGATGATATAATGTTCGAATTTGAATTTGCTTGACTACATTGGCTGTTTGTTGCTTCACTAGCGACCTTGATTCTGCAGCCGAAATGGTGCTTTGCGGTCAAATACGGCATCTTGCAACATCTCCGCTGCAACCTACCTCGCCGCCTCGACGAGCTCGATGCTCTTCTTGAGTAGCTCGTTGACCACTTGGTCGACGTCGACGCCGCGGACCGCAGCGCGCGGTGCGAGATAGGCTTCCACCTCCGGGTCGAGATAAACGGGCAGCTTCATTATGGTGCCCGGCTTTGCGAACTTGCCGCGGGTGCCCTTGGAGAAATCGATCTCGGCGGGCATGTCGTCGTCCTGGGCCTTGCGCCGTTCCGTCATGATTGGCCTAAGCTGGCTCCTCCACCCTCTCGACTCGGCGAACGGCAGCAAGCTCTTCGGCGGTGCGCTTGCGGGCCTCGGCCAAGTCGAATGCGGATTGCAGGCGCATCCACATTTCGGGGGTGCTGCCGAAGGCTTTGGCGAGGCGGAGGGCCATTTCGGGAGAGATGCCGCCGCGTTCGTTGACGAGGCGGTCGAGGGTTTGGCGGGTGACGCCGAGGGCCTCGGCGGCTTCGCCGATGGTCAGGCCGAGGGGCTCGATGCAGTCCTGACGGACGATGCGGCCGGGGTGGGGCGGGCTGTGCATGGGGCCTTCGACGGGGAGGCTTTGCTCGGTCATGATGGTCGTTCCTAGTGGTAGTCGATCAGTTCCACGTCGAGGGCCGTGCCGTTCTCGAAGCGGAAGACGATGCGCCAGTTGGCGCGGATCGTGACGCTCCAGAGGCCGGCGAGGTCGCCCTTGAGCGGGTGCAGGCGGTAGCCCGGCAAGTCGACGTCCTCGATGGTGAGCGCTGCGTTCAGGACGCCGAGCACGTTCTCGATCTTGTCGGCCATATCCGGTGGCAACTTGCTACGGTCGCGCCGCTCGAAGAAGCGCTTCAACCGTCGATCCCTGAAGCTCCCGATCATCGAGCGACCTGTAGCATGACAAATGTCATTTGTCAAAAAGTAACGGTGGGTGCAGGGAGGCGAGCCTCCCTGCGTTCTTCCCCAGCGGCCGTCAGGCCGCTTCTTCGCGCGCCTGGGCTGCGAGGGTTTCCGCCAGTTTCGGGGGGACTTCCTGGAGGTGGTCGTAGGTCCAGGTGAAAAAGCCGGTGCCTTGGCTCATGGAGCGCAGCGAGACGATGAGGTCGTGGGTTTCGTTTTGCGGGAGGTGGGCTTTGATCTCGTCCCAGCCGGGCCAGCCGATCTTGGCTTCGTAGCCGAGGATCTGGCCGCGTTTTTGGCTGACGTGCTGGAGGGCCTTGGCGGTGGCGTCCGTCGGGATGGAGATGGTGACGGCGAGGATGGGCTCGAGCAGGACGGGGTTGCAGTTGGGCAGGCCTTCCTTCAGCGCCAGGGCCGTTGCCATCTTGAAGCTGAGCTCGTTGCTGTCGACGGTGTGGAACTGGCCGTCGGTCAGGGTGACGCCGACGTCGACGACGGGGAAGCCCAGGGGGCCCTTGGCCATGTATTCGCGGGCGCCGGCTTCGACCGCGGGGATGTACTGCTTGGGGACCGCACCACCGACGATCTTGTTGTCGAAGGCGAAGCCCTCGCCTCTCTGCAGCGGTCGGATCTCGATCTTGACGTCGCCGAACTGGCCGTGGCCGCCGGATTGCTTCTTGTGGCGGCCGTGGGCGGATGTGCCTTTCTTGATCGTTTCCTTGTAGCCGGTCCTGGGCGTGTGAGGGGTGACCTCGACGTGGTATTTGTTCTTGAGGCGGTCGAGGGCCACTTTCAGGTGGATCTCGCCCTGGCCCCAGAGGAGGGTCTGGTGGTTGTCGGGGTCGCTCTCGAGCGCCAGTGACGGGTCCTCGTCGCAGAGCTTCTGGAAGGAGGCGGAGAGCTTGACCTCGTCGTTGCGGTTGGCGGCTTGGACCGCGAAGGCGAACATCGGCTGGCCGGTGTCCAGCGTGGGCAGGGCCGCGTCCGTTTGGGTGGCGCCGTTGGTCAAGACGGCGCCGGGCTTGGCGTCCTCCATCCGGGCGAGGGCCACGATCTCGCCGGCCCGGGCCTCGCCCAGGCTTTCCTGGGCGGCGCCGGTGAGCCGGTAGACGCCGCCGACGCGCATGCCGCCGAGCTGCATGCCGTCCTTGACGGCGCCGGCCCAGACGCGGGCGAGGGAGAGCTTGCCGGCGTGCGGCTGGTGGTAGTTCTTGAGGATCTGGACGGTGGTCGGGCCGGTCTCGTCGATGCCCAGTGCCTCCGCACGGGTGGCGGGGTCGGGGGCTTCGCGCTCGAGGGCCTCAAGGAAGCGGCGCACGCCCATGTCCTTCTCGGCGACACCCATGAAGACGGGCACCACCTGGTCGGCCTTGAGGGTCTTCTGCAGGTCCTTGAGGATCTCGTCGGTGCTGGGCGCCTGGTCCTCGAGCAGCTTCTCCATCAGGTCGTCGTCGAAATCGGCCAGGGTCTCGAGCATTTCGTTGCGCGCCGTCTGCTCGCGCTCCAGGTAGTCGGCGGGCAGGTCGATGCGGTCGGAGGGGGCACCCTCGTGATAGGCGTAGGCCTCTTCGGTGACGAGGTCGATGTAGCCGACGAGGTCCTCGCCGCGGCCGATGGCGTACTGATGCGGCACGACGGGCCGAGTGCTGACCCGGCGGATGGCATCGAGCAGGTCGCGGTAGCTGACCTCGGAGCGGTCCATCTTGTTGATGAAGATGACGTGCGGCAGATTGGCATCGTCGAGATATTGCAGCAACGGTGCCACGGAGGTCATCCGCTCGATCACGGGTTCGACCACGACCACGGCGAGATCGGCGCCCAGGAGGGCGGCCCTGGCCTCGGCGGCGAATTCGACCGAGCCCGGACAATCGAGGACGGTGAAGCGGTGGTCCGCGTGGCTGAAGGACGCAGCCGAGATCTCGGTCGACATCTGCCGGGCGCGGGCCTCGGCCGAGGCATCGCCCACGGTATTGCCGTCGGTGGTCTTGCCCTTGCGGTGGATCGCCCCGGTCACGAAGAGCAGGCTTTCCAGCAAGGTCGTCTTGCCGGTGCCGCCCGGCCCCACCAAAGCGACATTCCTGATCTGTTGCACAGCGCCCATGTCGGCCCCCAGTTGATTCGCCTCCGGCAATGCTCGTTCGCTCGACCCGATCGCGCGGCGGTCGGGTCTGCCGGTAGGCCGTACAGTTTGCCGTCGTGTCGGTCGAAGGCAACCGAAATCACGAATCGATCACGCAGCACCTCGAGGTGCCCTCGGGTGTCGTATCGGCCATTGCGTCGCCCTCTAGTTTGGGTGAAACTGAGGTTAATGGCTCCGTAAGGACTCTAGCCCGGGGCGGTCGGTGCGCGGTCCCCGCTTGCTTTGACACTTCGGGCGGTCGACAGGTAGACTTAGGCGAGTCGGGCCGGGACCGGGCGAGGCCGGTCGGCCGGCGAAGGGAAGGCGGCATGCACTGCTCTGACCTGGAGCGGTATCTGGAAGCCTGCTTGGACGGTCAGCTCGGCGAGAGCCGGCGCCGGGCGCTACACGATCATCTGCGGCTATGCCGCGGTTGTGCCGAGCGGGTCGACGGGCTTCGTCGCTTCGAGGCCGACCTGCAGCTGCGCCTGCGGGCGATGCGGCACGAGGCGTCGCTGTGGCAGCCGTTGGAGCTCGAGATGGTCAATGGCGGGCCGGCGGCGCCGACCGCGGTCCCCCTCGACTTCGTTCCGATCGCCGAGACTGCGGCATCGGCGCGGGTCGAGCGCGGCCAGCGCCATCGCCTGCGCCTCCAGCTGCCGACCGCGGCAGCCGAGCCGAAGCCCAAACGACGGCTGCAGAACCTCGCCGGTGTCGCCCTCCTCGCCGCTGCCGTGGGGGCGCTTGCCGATCTGACGCTGAACGGGCTCGGCATGCTCGGCACGGACAAGCGGGTCGCCCTCTACCGCGCCTATCTCGACGGCTCGGCCGACCTCGATGTCCGCACCAAAGAGCCCGGCCAGCTCGCCGCCTGGTTTGCCGATCGGCTCGACGGTCCGGTCGACCTGCCGGCACCGCCCAGCGGCTTCGCGCTGGTCGGCGGCAAGGCCGGCGAGCCGGGGCTGGGCGAGCAGGCGGCGCTCGCCGTCTATGCGACCGCCGAGGGGCCGGCCCTCCTGGTCATCGAAAGCTCAGCGGATCGGCTGCCGGCGGTCACCGAGCCGACACTCGCCCTCGACAACGGTCTGACCAGGCTCGACTGGCAGAATGGGGTGCACGCCTACTCGCTGATCAGTGCCCTGCCGCCCGACAAGCTCGCGGCATTCGCCGTCGACTGATCCGGCTCGCCCGCGGTCGGCGCCGGCTCGCCCGCCATCACCGCTTCGACCGTCGCCAGTGCCCGGTCCACCGTCGCTCGCCGCAGCCCATAGAGTTTCCGGAGCTCGTCCAGCGTCTCCTCCAGTCGCCGCTCGGTTCGCCCGGCGCGCTCGGCATAGCGGTCCCAGGCCTGACGGAAGCCGGCCATGGCCTCGGCGAGCTCGCGCCCGGCCGAAGCGAGTCGCACCTCCCCCTCGAGCAACCGCAGGCTGCGCAAAAGCGCGAACAATGTGCTCGGTCCGACAACTGCGACGTTCAGCCGCGCCGCCTGGTCGATCAGGTCCGGGGCGAGCTCGAGGATGGTGACGAAGAGCGCGTCCGACGGGATGAACAGAAGAGCGAAATCGGCCGTGCCGAGGGCGGGATCGGCGTAGCCGCGACCGGCCACCGCCGCCACGTGCTGGCGCACGTCCTTGACGAACTGGGCCTCGAGCCGCTGGCGGGTCTCGTCGTCGCCGGCCTCGATGGCACGGCGGAAATTGTCGAGCGGGAACTTGACGTCCATCGCCAGCCTTCGGCCCTGCCCCAGGGTCAAGAGGAAGTCGGGCCGGCGCTCGCCGTCGAGTGCTGCCTGACGCTCGTAGTGCAGCCCGGGGGCGAGGCCGATCAGCTTGAGGACGTCCTCGGCCAGATGCTCGCCGAGCTGGCCGCGCAGCCGGGTCCCGCTCAGACTGCGGGCGAGCTTTTGGGTGGTCTGCCCCAGCGCCCTTGCACTTTCGCCGGCGATCTCGAGCTGGCTCGCGAGTGCCTGGAACTTGCCCGCACGATCGCGCTCGAGCTCGCGGATCAGCGCCTGGGTGCGCTCGAGCTGGGCGAGCATCGTGCCGATCCGGGCACTCAGCTCCGAGCGTTCGCTCTCCAGCGTCTGGCCGAGGGCCCGCCTTTCGCCCGCGAGCTGCGCCTGTGCCAGGCGCAGGACATCGTCCCTGGTCTGGCCCTGGGTTTCCCGGCTGATGTCGTGAAAGGCGAGCTTGACCCCATCCAGCAGCGCCTCGGTCTCGGCCTCGTGGCGGCGCTCGGCCTCGCTCATGACGGCCAGCAGCCGCCGCGCCTGGCTGCGGCCGAAGAGGGCGGTGGCCGCGATGCCGACGACGAGGCCGAGGAGGAACACGGCCGCCAGCCAGGGCAAGAGGCCCGGATCCTCGATCACTTGGCAGCGACCGAGGTCTGCTTGCGGTTGACAGGCCGCTCCGGGATTTGAACTCTCATGGTCAACCGATCCAATTCACCCGAGGAGTGCACCCATGTCGCGCCGATCCGCCTTGCCGATGCCGATGCTCAATCGCCGCCGGGCGCTCGGTGGCGGGCTTGCCGTCGCCGCCGTTGCCGGTGCTGCCCCCAGCCTGCTGAACGCCCAGGCCCGGCAAGTCAACGTCTTCAACTGGGACACCTATATCGGCCCCGACACCGTCCGCGAGTTCTCGGCCGCCACCGGCATCGACGTCCGCTACGACCTCTTCGCCAGCTCGGACGAGCTGTTCGGCCGGCTGCGCGAGGGCAACCCGGGCTACGACGTCATCTATCCCTCGAACGATTTCGTCGAGCGAATGATCGTGGCGGAGATGCTGGTGCCGCTCGACCACGGCCGCATCCCGAACATCGCCAATCTCGAGCCCGGCTTCACCGACCCGCGTTTCGATCCGGGCCGTGGCTTCAGCCTGCCCTATTTCTGGGGCACCATCGGCATTGGCTACCGCAAGACCGTGGCCCAGCCGACGAGCTGGGCCCTCCTCCTCGATTCGGACGAGCATGCCGGGCGCATCTCGCTGCTCAACGACAAGAACACGCTCCAGGCGGCCTTGCTCTATCTCGGCTACTCGCTCAACACCAAGAATCCGGCCGAGATCGACGCGGCGGCCGAACTCCTCATCCGGCAGAAGCCCAACATCAAGACCTTCGGCCCGGACAACGGCCAGGATCTGCTGATCGCCGGCGAGGTCGATCTCTGTCTCGAGTGGAACGGCGACATCCTCCAGGTGATGGAGGAGGACGACGAACTGAGCTACGTCGTGCCGGCGGAGGGGGCGATGCTCTGGGAGGACGCCATGGCGATCCCCAAGGACGGGCCGAACCCGGACGAGGCGCACGAGTGGCTCAACTACACCCTCGAGGCCGAGGTGCACGGGGCGATCGCCACCTATGTCCGCTTCCCGCTGCCGAACAAGGCGGCCAAGGCGTTCATCCCGGAGGAGGACCTCAACAACCCGGCGATCTACCCGCCCGTGGAGGTGATGGCGAAGCTCGAGGTCTCGGTCTACAAGGGCGAGGAGATCGAGAGCCTCTACGAGCAGGCGCTGACCCGCGTGCTGGCGGCGTGAGCCAATAGTTCTGGGTGGACGGCTCGGCTCTTGGCCGAGCCGCCCTACCAGAGGCGTCGAACGCCATAGTGATCGAACAGGGTCTCGTTCGAAATCAGCACCAAATGGTGGCCGATAGCCTGGGCGATGAGCATCCGATCGAACGGATCGCGATGAATGCCTGCGAGGCCGCCGGCCCGCTCGCCATCGGACACGGTAATCGGCAACTCCGTGAATCCTTGGTCGACGATGCAGCCTGCGATGTCCGCAACAATCGCCGCCGCGCCCGGCAACTTGCCGAGCCGATGTTTGGTCGCGATCTCAAATGCCGATGCGGCACTTACGAGAACGTCGTTGGCCGAATCCTCAATAGCTTCACGCGCATTTTTGGAAAGCTCACTGTTGCCAGCGAGCCACCACAACAGCGCATGAGTATCGAGGAGGAGCCGCATGTCGGCACCGAGCGCTCCAGCACTATTCCCAAGCGACCAGTTCGGCCTCCGGCAACGGCTCAAAGAAGCGGTCGTCCACGGTTATTTGCCCGCGCATCGTCCCGAATCGACGCTTCGTCCTCGTGCTTTCCCAGGGCACGAGGCGCGCCACCGGTTTACCACTTCGAGCGATCACGACATCATCGCCCGACTCTGCCATCGCTAGCAGCTGCGACAGCCGGGTCTTGGCCTCGTGCACATTCACGGTGATCGTTGTCATCGGGGAAGACCCTCCGGAGAACTTAGCCATGCATTCTAGCTAACCGCTCCTCGAAGGTCAATCACTCAGCCTTCGCGGGGCAGGAGCCCTGGCAGCGCCAATGGTCGCTATCGATCCCGCCGGTTCGCAACTTCATGCGCGTCAAGCCCCCTGCATCAGGCCCTGCATCAACAGCCGGCGGGCGGGCGGCAGGCGGTCGAGCAGGCCGAGGGCCAGGCTGGAGGCCTGGCGGAAGGGGGGCAGGCTGCCCTTGACCAGCATGTTGAGCGTGTCGATGCCCCAAAAGCGTGTGTTGACGTCGAGCTTGCGGGCCGCGGCATAGGCGTCGAGCAGGCGGTCGTCGCCGGGATCGCCCTGGTGCTCGGCGAGCAGCGCCGCCAGGGTCTGCACGTCGCGCAGGGAGAGGTTGAGGCCCTGCGCACCCAGGGGGCTCATCACGTGCGCCGCTTCGCCGACTAAGGCGCGGCGGGGCGCCGTCAGCGCCTTGGCGAGGCGGGCGCGGATCGGGTAGGCGTGGCGGACGGAGACGGCGCCGATCTCGCCGAGCCAGGGCGCTGCGTGCTCGGCCATGGCGCCGCGAAAGGTGCTGTCGTCCATGGCTAGGCGCTCGGCACCCTTCGCGTCCGTGTCGACCCAGACGAGGCTCGAGTTGCGCCCGGGCAGCGGCACCATGGTGAAGGGCCCGCCCTTCTTGTGCAGCTCGGTCGAGATGTTGCGGTGCGGCCGTTGATGCGCGAAGCGGCAGACGATGGCGGTCTGGCCGCGATCCTTGTCGATCGTGCCGATGGCGGCGGTCTCGCGGACGACGGAGTTGCGCCCGTCGGCACCGATCACCAGGCGTGCTGCGAGCCGCTCGCGACCGCAGCGCAAGAGGAGCCGGTCGCGGGTCTCGACGACCGAGCTCAACGGCGCATCCTCGAGCACCGCGATCCGGGGCTCGCGGTCCACGGCACTGGCGAGCCTGGCCTGCAGGGCCGCATTGGGGATGTTCCAGCCGAACGCCTCGAGGCCGATCTCGGCCGCATCGAAGGTGATCGAGGGGGCCGCCTTGTCCGCCAGATTGACGATCCTGAGACGATAGAGTGGCGCCGCACCCAGGCCCTGCGGATCGAACACGCCGAGCCGGCTCAAGAACTCGATCGCGGGCTGCAGCAGCGCCGCGGTTCGCCCGTCGAGCGCGATCTCACCAGCGGGCCGGGGCAGCGGGCCCGCCGAGAGTAGCGTGACGTCGGCTCCCCTTCGCGCCACGGCCAGCGCCATCGCCATGCCGGTGATGCCGGCCCCGACGACGACCCTGTCGACCTCTCGCTCGTCCATCGCCCGTCCTCCGGCCCTTATCGAACCGTCGTGAGGATAGGCCCGCCACCCGCCGCTGGCCACGGGTTGCGGCAATCGGCGCGGCTCCGCCGTTGACAAGCCCGAACCCGTCGAGACATCTAGCCGGGTCGGGTATCGCCCAGAAGGAAAACAGCTTGGAGAGCTGGCGCGCACAGCCTGCCGTGTTCTGGGCCTTCGTCCTGCCGGGCGCCCTTTGGCTGCTGCTCTTCTTCTTCGTGCCTTTGGCGCTGATCTGGATCCTCGCTTTCGGCGAGCGGGTGGGACCGGTCCAGATCGAGATCACCTGGACCTTCGCCAACTATCTGGCGGTCTTCGATCCGGTCTATGTCGGCCTCTTCTGGCGCTCGGTCTGGGTTGCCACGATCGCCACGCTGATCGCCCTGATCCTGGGCCTGCCCGTGGCGCTCGCCGTCAGCTTCGCGCCTGAGCGGGTCAAGCCGATCCTCCTGCTGCTCGTCATCCTGCCGTTCTGGACCAACATCCTGATCCGCACCTATGCGATGATCGCGGTGCTGAGATCCCGGGGCTTCGTCAATTTCGGGCTCGAGTATCTCTGGCTCATGGGCAAGGCGTTTCTCTTGCCCTTCGGCCTCGACGAGATCGTCATGGGTGAGCGGTTCGAGCCCTTGGCGCTGCTCTACAACAACACGGCCGTGATCTTCGGCATCGTCTACATCTACCTGCCGTTCATGGTCCTGCCGCTCTATGCCACGCTGGATCGGCTCGACCGCTCGCTGCTCGAGGCCAGCCTCGACCTCGGGGCCGGGCAGATCCGCACCTTTTTCAGCATCATCGTGCCCATGGCCAAGCCCGGCATCGTCTCCGGCATCATCCTCGTCTTCATCCCCGCACTCGGCACCTTTTTGATCAGCGATCTTCTGGGCGGGACCGACAGCCTCCTGATCGGCAACGTCATCGAGCGGCAGTTCAAGGCGGCCAATCACTGGCCCCTGGGTTCGGCCATGAGCTTCGTTCTGCTCTACATCACCTTCGCCATCCTGGCCCTTCGCGCCTGGCTGACAGCGCGGGAGGAAGCCCGTGCTCGGGCGTAGCCCCATCGGGCCGCTCGAGTACACGCGGCGGCTCTGGCTCCGGCTCTGGCTTTTGGCCGTCTTCGTCTTTCTCTATGCGCCCATCGTCATCCTCGTCGTCTTCAGCTTCAACGACAGCCGGCGGAACATCGTCTGGCAGGGCTTCACGACGGACTACTACGTCCTGGCTGCCCAGAACGCGTCCTTGATCGAGGCCTTCTCCAACAGCCTGATCATCGCCTTCGTCTCGACCATCCTCTCCACGGTGATCGGGGCGCTGCTGGCGCTGGCCCTCTGGCGCTTCCGCTTTCCCGGCAAGGCTGCGCTCGATGGGGCGGCCGCCCTGCCGATCGTCATCCCCGAGATCTGCATGGGGGTGGCGCTGCTCGTCTTCTTCAACCGGGTGGGCTGGCCCTCCGGCATGCCCTGGCCCTTGAACCTTGGCCCCATCATCATCGGCCACATCGCCTTCAGCTTCCCCTTCGTCGCCGTGGTAGTGCGCGCCCGGATGGCCGGTTTCGACCGCTCGCTCGAGGAGGCCTCGAAGGACCTGGGGGCGTCGGAGTGGCAGACCTTCTGGAACGTCACCGTACCCTTCATGAAGTCCGGGCTGATCGCAGGCGGCCTCTTGGCCATGACCCTCTCGCTCGACGACTTCGTCATCACCTTCTTCACCAGTGGCCCGGGAACCCTGACCTTCCCGGTCCAGGTCTATTCGATGGTCCGCTTCGGGGCGACACCCGAGGTCAATGCGGCGTCCACCGTGCTGATCGTGGTGACCATTCTCCTGACCATCATCGCGGTGCGCTGGCAGCGGCCGGACAAGGAGGCGGCGAAGCTCGCATGAGA
>DAIRDJ010000129.1:0-13042 GCA_036796215.1 Geminicoccaceae bacterium | reverse complement strand
GGATAGAGCATCTGACTACGGATCAGAAGGTTGGGGGTTCGAGTCCTCCCGAGCGCGCCATGCACCTCTGACGGTCTCCCGATATCAGCGCCCTTCTGCGCATCGCCACCTTGGGCGATCTCACGATCTGTTATGGGTGGGCTTCGTGCGGTTCGGCGCAGCCCCCATCTTCGAGTGACCGCGGCGCACCACTAGCAGTGTAAGTGTCCCGAGGTTTCATCCTTCGACATTGACCGCTGCTCTTGCGGTTGCCCATTACTCGTCGGTGTTGGGGCATCGATCGGGCCGCCTGGCTACGGCGGCTGGAGGAAACGGATGGACCGTGCTGTCGCGCGGTGCGAAGGGGTTGCCCCTTGACCGAGAACCGAGAGCCGCCTCGGGTAGTGCAGCGCTGGCGTGCCATGCCAATCGGGCGGGCTTGCGAAGCGGCCCGTTGATGGCCGCACGCTTAGCGACGACTGCTGCTGCCAGCTTCACGGTAACGCCCCGACCGGCGACGCCGGGGACGGTGCTACTCGCCTTTGCCGGCAGCTGGCTGGCCAGGGCGGGGCTGCCGTCGGCCGAAGCACTCGCCCGGGCGATCGAGGGGCATGGTTCGGTGGCGCGCGTGGTTTGTGAGGCCGGGGCGCTCGAGGCCTGGGACACGGGCTTTCTCGCGGTGCTGCAGAAGCTCCAGGGGCTGGCTGCGGCCCGTGGCATCACGCTCGACACCGACCGCCTGCCCGAGGGCGTGCTGCGGCTCTTGGCGTTGGTGGCGGCGAGGCCGGAGCGCGCTGGTGCGCGCAAGGCCACAGTACGGCAGTCGCTGCTCGAGCGGGTCGGTCGCGGGAGCCAGGCGCAGGTTGCCAGCGCCGGCGAGGTCTTGGCGTTCATCGGCGAGGTGGTCCTCGCACTCGGCCGGCTGTTTGTCGGGCGGCCGGGCTTTCGCCGGGTGGATTTTCTCGAGGCCCTGCAAGATGTCGGCGCACGGGCCCTGCCGATCGTCGGCCTCGTCAGCTTTCTCGTCGGCTGCATCCTGGCCTTTCTGGGGGCCGTCCAGCTGCTGCAGTTCGGGGCGCAGATCTTCGTGGCCGATCTCGTCGCCATCGGCATGGCGCGGGACATGGCGGCGATGATGGTCGGCATCATCCTCGCCGGGCGCACCGGTGCTGCCTTCGCCGCCCAACTCGGCTCCATGCAGGTCAACGAGGAGATCGACGCGCTCTCGACCATGGGCCTGTCGCCGATGTCCTTCCTCGTCCTGCCGCGGATGCTGGCCTTGATCCTGATGACGCCGCTGCTCGTCGTCTACGCCAACGTGCTCGGCATGCTCGGCGGCATGGCGGTCGGCGTGCTCGCCCTCGACCTGCCGGCGATCACCTATCTGCAGCAGACACAAGCGGCGGCAGCACCAATCTACTTCCTCGGCGGGCTGATCAAGGGCACCGTATACGGTGTCATCGTCGCCGTGGTCGGCTGCCTGCGCGGCATGCAATGCGGCCGCAGTGCGTCGGCGGTCGGCCACGCCACGACCTCGGCCGTGGTCACCAGCATCGTCTTCATCATCGTCGCCATGGCGATCTTGACGTTGATCTACAATGCCCTCGGCATCTGACCCGAAACCGGCGGCGGCGCCGGCCTCCGAGATCGCGATCAGGCCCGAGCCCGCGATCAGGATCGAGAACCTGACCATCGCCTATGGCGACTTCGTGCTGATGCACGACATCGACTGCACGATCCAGAAAGGCGACGTCTTCGTCATCATGGGCGGGTCGGGCTGCGGCAAGACCACGCTGATGCGTGCCATGGTCGGGCTCAAGGCGCCGGCCAAGGGGCGGGTGCTCTATGGCGAGACCAGCTTCTGGGAGGCCGACGAGGCGACCCGGGCCGAGTTGGTCCAGCGCTTCGGCGTGCTCTACCAGCAGGGTGCCCTCTGGAGCTCGATGACATTGGCCGAGAACGTCGCCCTGCCGCTCGGCGAGTATACCCGGCTGAGCCCGGCCGAGATCCGCGAGCTCGCCGCCTTCAAGCTGGCACTGGTCGGTCTCGCCGGGTTCGACGACTACTATCCCTCCGAGATCAGCGGCGGCATGCGCAAGCGGGCCGGCCTCGCGCGTGCCATCGCCCTCGATCCCGAGGTGCTGTTCTTCGACGAGCCGTCGGCCGGGCTCGACCCGATCAGCTCGAAGCAGCTCGACGATCTGATCATGGAGCTCAGGGACAGCCTGGGTGCAACCATCGTCATGGTGACGCACGAGCTGCCGAGCATCTTCGCCGTCGCCACCAATTCGGTGTTCCTCGATGCCGAGACCCGAACCCAGCTCGCGACCGGTGATCCGAAGCGGCTTTTGGCCGAGACGACGGACCCGAAGCTCCGCACGTTCTTGACCAGGGGCGGCACCGAGCCCGAGACAGCCCGAGGCGGCGCCCCGGAGAGCCAGCGGATGCAGCGATGAGCAGCAAAGCCAACCCCAAACTGATCGGCGCCTTCGTCCTCGGCGCCATCGGACTTCTCGCTGTCGGTGTCGTCACACTCGGTGGTGATCGCTGGTTCAAGGAGCGGCAGACAGTGGTCGCCTACTTCCCCGGCTCGATCAAGGGCCTGAGGGTGGGGGCCCCGGTGACGTTCCGCGGTGTCGCGATCGGTGAGGTCACCGAGATCAGCGTTCTCTTTCGCCCCGAAACCTTGGAGGCGCAACTGCCGGTGGTCTTCGAGATCGATCCGACGCGGATCCTCGATGTCGGTGCCGACCCCCGGGAAACCGACAGAGTCCGCTTCAACCGCCAGCTCATAGAGCAGGGCTTTCGCGCCCAGCTGGAGACGGAGAGCTTCGTTACCGGCCTCTTGGCGATCAATCTCGATTTCTTCCCCGATGCACCACCACCGATCTACCGCAATGAAGGTGTCTTCGCCGTGCCGCATCCCGAACTGCCGACGATCGAATCGGACATCGAGCAGTTGACGGCGAATGCCGGTGCCATCGCCCAGCAGGTATCGCAGGCCCTCGACCAGATCAACGGGGTGCTGAGCGAGATCGTCGATACGACAACCGACAACCGCGATCGTTTCGAGAGTATCGTCGCCAGCATCGACGAGTTCGCCAAGTCAGTAAACGCTGCTCGGCCGCAGCTGATCGCGCTCGTCGATGAAACCACGGCGACTGCGACGGCAGCCCAGGGCACGCTCGCAGCACTCGAGGGCTTTCTCGGCGACAATGCCACCGTGGTGCCGGCGTTGGCGGCCGAGCTGCAGCGGGGGCTCGTGGCGCTGCGGCGGATGAGCGACCAGGTCAACATGATGATCGCCGAGAACCGTGAAGGTATGCGCGATTTCAGCCAGACCGGCCTTTACGAGTTCACGGCACTCGCCCAGGACGCACAACGAATGGTCAACCAACTGACCCGGGTCACCGAAGAGCTGGAGCGCGACCCGGCCCGCTTTTTCTTTGGCGACCGGAGCGGCGGCATCACGGCTGACTAGAGCCGATGACTGTGTGCTCAAGCCGACGACCGCGGGCGACGGTCGAGAGCGCGAGCGACCGAGAAATCGAGGGATGTCATGGAACGCACACACGATCAGCGACGCCACCTGCTCCGTCTCGCGGCCGCCCTGCCGCTCCTCGCCGCTGCCGGTTGCCAGCTGCCCGGCCGGGCACCGCCGCCACGGACCTTCCGGCTGAGCCCGAAAACGACCCACGACGAGCTGCCGGCGGTGACGTGGTCGCTCGCTGTCGACCGGCCGAGCGTCGACGTGTCGATCGACACCAACCGCATCGCCCGGTTCCGCGGTGTCGAGATCGAGTTCTACGCCGATGCCACCTGGATCGACCGGCCGGCGGCGATGATCCAGCCGCTGATCATCCGTTCCTTCTTGAGCTCCGGCGCCATCCCGGTGGTGATCGATCGGCGCGCCGACCTGCGCACCGATTTCATGCTGCAGACGGATCTCGTCGGTTTTCATGCCCAGCCGACGGAAGCTGGGCCACCCGAAGCACGGGTGGTCATCGACGCCCGACTCTTGAGTCTGCCGCGGCGCGAGGTGGTCGGCACCACCGAGATCGCGAGCACCGTTGCCGCCGCAGCCGGTGATCTGCCGTCCCTGGTCACGGCGTTCGATGACGCGTTGGGTCAAGTGTTGAAACGGCTGGTCGAATGGACGCTGGTGACCGGCGAGGCGGCGGGCGGCAGCAGCTGAACGATCGGCGCAGTTCGGTGCGAGCCAGAAACGCAACCGGCCCATGCCAGGAGGTTGGCATGGGCCGGGCGGATTTGCTGCCGGTTGGTGGCAGCCCCACGCCAATGACCATCTCGGCGTAAGGCTGCCCCTTGCGGCTCAGTGCAGATCGAAGCGGTCGGCGTTCATCACCTTGGTCCAGGCGGCAACGAAGTCGTGGACGAACTTCTCCTGGTTGTCGTCCTGGGCATAGAGCTCGGCATAGGCGCGCAAGACCGAGTTCGAGCCGAAGACGAGATCGACCCGGGTCGCCGTCCACTTGACCTCGGCGGTCTGGCGATCACGGACCTCGTAGAGGCCGTTGCCGGCTGGCTGCCACGTATAGGCCATGTCCGTGAGGTTGACGAAGAAGTCGGTGGTCAGCGCCCCTTCGCGATCGGTGAACACACCGTGCTTGGTGCCGCCGAGGTTGGTGCCGATGACCCGCATGCCGCCGACGAGCACGGTCATCTCGGGGGCGGTGAGACCCATGAGCTGGGTGCGGTCGAGCAACAGCTCCTCGGGCATCACGGCATAGTCCTTCTTCAGCCAGTTGCGATAGCCGTCGTGGATCGGCTCCAAGGGCTCGAACGAGTCCGCGTCCGTCATCTCGTCGGTGGTATCGCCGCGACCCGGGGCGAAGGGTACGGAGACATCGAAGCCAGCGGCCTTTGCTGCCTGCTCGACTCCGAGATTGCCGGCGAGCACGATGACATCCGCCACGCTGGCACCCGTCTCGGCCGCGATCGGCTCGAGTTCGCCCAGAACCCGGGCGAGACGCTCGGGCTCGTTGCCCTCCCAGTCCTTCTGCGGGGCGAGGCGGATGCGCGCGCCGTCGGCGCCACCGCGCATGTCGGAGCCGCGGAAGGTGCGCGCACTGTCCCAGGCGGTCGTGACCATGTCCCTGATCGAGAGCCCGCTCGAGGCGATCTTCGCCTTGACCGCGGCCACGTCGTAGTCCTTGCGTCCGGCCGGCACCGGGTCCTGCCAGATCAGGTCCTCGCCGGGCACATCGGGACCGAGATAGCGGACCTTTGGACCCATGTCGCGATGCGTCAGCTTGAACCAGGCGCGTGCGAACATCTCGGAGAAGTACTCGGGATCATTGTAGTAGCGCTCCGCGATCTTCCGGTAGATCGGGTCCTTGATCATGGCCATGTCGGCATCGGTCATGATCGGGTTCAAGCGGACCGACGGGTTCTCGACGTCGACCGGCTTGTCCTCTTCCTTGATGTTGATCGGCTCCCACTGCCAGGCACCGGCCGGGCTCTTCTTCAGCTCCCAGTCGTAGGTGAAGAGGAGGTAGAAATAGCCGTTGTCCCAAGTGGTGGGGTGGGTGGTCCAGGCACCCTCGATGCCGCTGCTCACCGCCTCACGGCCGACCCCCTTGCCCTTGGGGTTGTGCCAGCCGAGTCCCTGCGCCTCGAGACCGGCAGCCTCGGGATCCGGGCCCAGGAGGCTCGCATCGCCGTTGCCGTGACACTTGCCCACCGTGTGACCGCCGGCGGTCAGCGCCACGGTCTCGTCGTCGTTCATCGCCATCCGACCGAAGGTGACGCGGATGTCGTGTGCGGTCTTGAGCGGATCCGGCTGGCCGTTGACCCCTTCCGGATTGACGTAGATCAGGCCCATCTGCACGGCGGCCAGCGGGTTCTCGAGGCTCTCGCGGTCGTCGCCGTCGTAGCGGGTCGAGCCCAGCCAGTCCTTCTCCGAGCCCCAGTAGACGTCCTTCGCCGGATGCCAGGTGTCCGGCCGGCCGAAACCGAAGCCGAAGGTCTTGAGACCCATCGACTCGTAGGCGATGTTGCCGGCGAGGATGATCAGATCGGCCCAGCTCAGCCTGTTGCCGTACTTCTTCTTGATCGGCCAGAGCAGGCGGCGGGCCTTGTCGAGGTTGACGTTGTCGGGCCAGGAGTTGAGCGGGGCGAAGCGCTGGTCACCGGTGCCACCGCCGCCGCGGCCGTCGGCGATGCGATAGGTGCCGGCGGCATGCCAGGCCATGCGGATCATGAGGCCGCCATAGTGGCCCCAGTCGGCCGGCCACCAGGCCTGGCTGTCGGTCATCAGGGCGTGCAGGTCGCGCTTCACCGCAGCGTAGTCGAGCGACTTGACCGCCTCACGGTAGTCGAAGTCCTTGCCCATCGGGTCGGTCTTGGTGTCGTGCTGATGCAGAATGTCGAGGTTCAGCGCCCTGGGCCACCAGTCCATGATCGAGGTGCTGGTGGCCGTAATCGCGCCATGCATCACCGGGCATTTGCCGGCGGTGGTCATGCTGTCTGCGTCCATGTTGCTCTCCGCTTCTTGGCTTGCTCTGCTCGAGCCTCGGAAGATGGCCGCTCGGCCGAGCGCCCCCATGCCTTGCGCCGCACGTGTCGCGATGCCCGTTCGTCCTGCCCAGCAACGACATTCCTGCTGCAGGCCATCCCCTTGCGCAGGACGTCCTAGCATCGAAGGCCCATAATGAAAATTTGCATTTTCTGATCGCTCCGATAAGGTTTTCCGATGAACGCCATCTCCATGAAACATCTTCGGTATTTCGAGGCCTTGGCGGAGCACGGCCATTTCGGCCGGGCTGCCGAGGCCTGCGCGATCTCGCAGCCGGCACTGTCGGCGCAGGTCAAGGAGCTCGAGGAGATCCTCGGTGCTCCCCTGGTCGAGCGCGGCGCGCGACAGATTCGCCTGACGACCCTCGGTGAGGCCTTCGCCCCCCGGGTGCATGACATCCTGCGCGCCGTGGACGAGCTGTCGGATGTCGCCCGGGCCTCGCACAGCCCGCTCGTCGGCCGGCTGCGCATCGGCGTGATCCCGACCGTCGCACCCTACTTTCTGCCGAGCGTCATCAAGGACCTTACCCAGCGCTACCCCGATCTCGACCTCAGGCCGCGCGAAGCGGTGACGCAGAAGCTGCTCGACGACCTCATGGCAGCACGCCTGGATACGGCGATCGTCGCCTTGCCGCTGTCGCGCCCGTCGCTGACCGAGGTGGCGCTGTTCGACGAGGAGTTCGTCCTGGTCCGCCCGGCGGACGATGCCGCAAAGCCGGTGCCGAGTGTCGCCCGCCTGCGCGAGATGCGGCTGCTGCTGCTCGAGGAGGGGCATTGCTTTCGCGATCAGGCGATCTCGTTTTGCAAGATCGGGCAGCCCTTGCCGCGCAATCTGATGGAGGGGAGTTCGCTCTCGACCCTCGTGCAGATGGTGGGAGCCGGGATCGGTGTCACTCTGATCCCGGAGATGGCGGTGCCGATCGAGACCCGTTCTGCGGCGGTCTCGGTCGCCCGGCTGCCACGCCCTCGGCCCACGCGAACAATCGGGATGGTCTGGCGCCAGACCAACCCGCTCGCCGAGCAACTCGTCCAGATCGCAGGCATCGTCCGCGCGGCTGGCACAAAGAGCGATGGCGGGACGGCCGCTGCCGGTGCCGCGGACTGGCGCCGCGCTGAACCCAGCACCGCGCTCAGGTGAGGAACGGGCGATCGCCTGTCCATCCGGCCTCGCCGACCTCGCCCGGCTGTAATCGGCCGCCTCAGGGTGCCGGGAAGAAGGCGTCCGTGCGGCCCTGGAGGTAGTAGAAGAGGAGGCCCACCCATTCGCGGGAGGCTTGATCCAGTTCGACGAGGCGGTACGAGACGCCGAATTGGCTGGGCCAGCTGAACGGGCCGGCAGTCTGGTAGTCGACGGGCCAGGGGACGACCTCGAAGCCGACACCGCGGAAGCTGCCGATGGAGCGCGGCATGTGGGCGGCCGAGGTGACGAGGATCCAGACGTCGTCGGCGCCGGGCTGGATGAGCTCTTTCGAGTAGAGTGCGTTCTCCCAGGTATTGCGCGAGCGCTCCTCAGCGATCACGCGATCTTCGTCGAAGCCCATGAGCTCGACAAAGGCAGTGTTGACCACCTGCTCGCTGCTGTCGCGCCCGTCCAGTCGGCCGCTCCAGCCGCTGAAGACGAGCCGCGCCTCAGGGTGCCGTCGGGCCAGGGCGAGGCCCTCCAGCAGTCGCTCATTATGCCGGTTGAGCGCCAGGACGCCCCGGCTTTCGGTGATTTCCGGCTCCTGTGCGCCACCCAGGACGATGACGCCGGTGACCGTGTCGGGGGCGCTCTCGGGGCGGGCAAAGCGATCCTCCAGCGGTACCGTCAGCCAGTGGCCGATCGGCAACAGGATGATGATGGTGAGGATCGCGAGCACGATCAAGGCCAGCCGCCGCCAGTCGAGCAGGACGGCGGCGGCCAGCGTCAGGAGGAGGAGATTGCTGGGCTGCAGGACGGGCCACAGGATTTTCGAGAGGATGAAGGCCACCGGCGGCTCGTCCGATAGCCTCAGGGCTGCTGCGCGCCGTTGACGTTGAGGTAGATGGCGTAAAGGGAAGTGGTGCCGCAGATATAGAGGCGATTGCGCTTCCTGCCGCCGAAGCAGACATTCGAGACGACTTCCGGCACGTGGATCTTGCCGAGCAGCGTGCCATCCACATCGAAGCAGTGGACGCCGTCGCCGGCCGACGACCAGATCCGGCCCGCTGTGTCGAGGCGAAACCCGTCGAACAGACCATTGTGGCAGATGACGAAGACCTCGCCACCGCCGAGCGTGTTGTCGTCGCGCACGTCGAACTTGCGGATATGGCGGGGGCCGTGCGGGTCGTGGCTGGCACCGGTGTCGGCGACGTAGAGCAGCTTCTCGTCGGGTGAGAAGGCGAGGCCGTTGGGCTTGTCGAAATCGGTGGCAACGGCGGTGAGGCTGGCGTCTCGGGGATCGAAGCGAAAGACGTGGCAGCCGCCGTACTCCATGTCTCCCTGATTGCCTTCGAGGTCGGTGAGGATGCCGTAGGGCGGGTCGGTGAACCAGATGGTGCCGTCTGACTTGACCACGGCGTCATTGGGCGAGTTGAGGCGCTTGCCCTCGTAGCTGTCGACGAGGGTGGTGACTGTGCCGTCGAGTTCGGTCCGAAAGACGCAGCGCGCCCCGTGGCTGCAGGAGATCAGCCGGCCCTCGTTGTCGCGGGTATGGCCGTTGGTGTTGTGGGACGGCTGCCGGTAGACGCTGACGGTGCCCTCCAGGCCCGAATGGTCGGGGACGAAGCGCATGATCCGGTTATTGGGGATGTCCGAGAAGAGCAGGAAGTCGCCGTCGCGGAAATAGACGGGCCCCTCGGCCCAGGCCGCTCCAGTCCAGAGTTGCCTCAAGCGCATGTTGCCGCCGATGAGGTGGCCGAACTTGTGCTCCATGATCTCGTACTCGTTCATGCGCGTGCTCATGGCTGTGTCCTCCCCCTAGTCTGGTGCCGTGCGGCTGAAGTGCGGCGGGAGGGGTAGCCATGTCAACCGATCAGCGCGCCCGTCGGCTTGGCGGTGGCGATCGTCAAGCTGATGGGTGTTTGACCCGACAGATGCCGTGGCAAGTCACGCCTGGTCGCTGGGTGGGCCGCTAGACCGATCCCTTTCCGTAATAGAGCATCACCAGATGCTCGGCTTCGGCGAAGAAGAGCCAGCGCTCGACCAGGGTGCCGACGAGCGTGAAGGCAGCACCAATGCTCAAGACGGCCGGAACGAGGCTCGGGGCTGTAAGCAGCGACAGCAGCAGGGCGGCGGCGGGGATCGCCCAGCCGGCGACGAAGGCATGGCGGCGGAGCTTCCGCTTGTGCTTGCGCGCGATGCGAAAGCCCATCTCGTCCAGGATGTAGTTGCGCTCGGTGTGCGGGGCCTCGACCAGACGGGCTGGGCCGCGCTCGGCGAGGCCGATGGCATCGGCCGTGGTGGCGGTGGGCTTTGCCGCGTCGATGGCTTGCCAGTAGCGCCATTTGAGCGCCCAGGCGACGGTGAGCAGGAGCAAAGTGACGAGGAGGGCCGGGGTGCCGACGCCATGGAGCCAAGCCGTCAATGCGAGGCCCAGCAGGGTGCCGCTGGCGAGGCCGAGGGCGAGATAGACCGGCGGGACCATGGGATGGTGCCAGCGGGGGACCGGCTTCAGTGACGCGTAGATCATCGCCGTGCAGTAGACGGTCGCAAGCGCGAGCAGCACGGTCGCCAGCGCCGCAACGAGCGCCAGGCGCTCGACGGTGACCCAGAGCCAGGCCATCGCCAGGGCCGGCAGATAGGTAAAAGACGCAGCCACGCCCTCGCGCGACAACCACGAGGAGCGCCACTGGCTGACCGCTCGCCAGGCTCGCTCCGGGTGGCCGAGATGCAGGGTCGAGGAGAGGAGGCCGGCGGTCACCAGCCCGAGGGCAGGGGCGAGGAGGGCGAGGCCGCTGGTCGTGGTGACCGGCACGAGGCCGAAGAGGGCCGCAAGGCTGGCGAAAACCAGGAGTCCGTAGCCGGCGCCGGAGGCTGTGGTGAAGAAGACGATCGATGGTGCTGGATGCAAAGGGCGGGATCCGCGTCAGTCGGCGAGCAGGCGATCGAGCCAACCGAGAAAGCCGCCCGGGGCGGGCTCGAGGGCGGCTTGTGGCTGCACCTTGGCGGCTTTGCGGGGCGGCAGATAGCGGTTGGTCGGGCGATAGCCGAGCTCGGGCATCAGCGGCACACCTTCCCGCTCGGCGACCAGCTGCGAGACCGCGCTATCCGGGTCACCGAGATCGCCGAAATGGCGGGCCCTGGCAGGGCAGGTGCGCACACAGGCCGGCTCACGCTCCTCGACGGGCAGGTGTTCGTTGTAGATGCGGTCGATGCACAGCGTGCACTTTTTCATCACCTTGGCGACGCTGTCCATCTCGCGGGCACCGTAGGGGCAGGCCCAGGCACAGAGGCCGCAGCCGATGCACTTGGCCTCGTCGACCAGGACGATGCCGTCCTCGGCCCTCTTGTAGGAGGCGCCGGTCGGGCAGACGGTGACGCAAGCCGCGTTCTCGCAATGCAGGCAGGACCGCGGGAAGTGGACGGTGCGGCCGCAGCCACCGGTAGCGGCGTCCTCGACCTCAAAGCCGTGGACGCGGTTGAGCCAAGCGCCAGTGGGGTTTTCACCGTAGGGGTCGGTGTCGGCGAGCGGCGAGGCGGTGGAGGAGGTGTTCCACTCCTTGCAGTGGACGACGCAGGCCTGACAGCCGACGCAGGTATCGAGGTCGATCACGAGGCCGAGCCTCTTCGCACTCGGGTTCCGGGGCAGGTCGGTCATCGGCCGGCCTTGACGGCGTAGGCGACGGTCCTGGGCGCCGGCTTGCGGTTCGGCTGGCGGCCGATGGCGGGCGACGAGTCCTCTACGTGGTCCTCGGGCAGCTTTTCAACCTTGACGCGCAGATCGTACCAGGCGGCCTGGCCGGTCACGGGGTCGGCATTGGCGTAGCGGTAGCCGCCGTCCTGCGCGGGCAGCAGGTCGTCGATCAGCGGGTTGAGCAGGAAGCCTTCCGTCGCTTCGGGGATGTCGCCCTCGAGGCCCCAGGCCCCCTTGCGCTTGCCGATGGCGTTCCAGGTCCAGACCGTGGAGGGGTGAACACCGGCCATCAGCTTGGCCAGCCCGACGACCCGGCCGTGGCGGCTGCTGATGGCGACCCGATCGCCCTCCTCGATGCCGAGGCCGGCTGCCGTCGCGTGGTTCATGTAGAGGGCGTTCCGGCTGAGGATCTGGCGGAGCCACGGATTGTGGCCACCCCAGCTGTGATACATGAACATCGGCCGCTGGGTCACGGCATGCAGCGGGAAGGATGCGGCATCGACCGCCGCCTCGTCGAAGGGCGGATACCAGATCGGCAGCGGATCGAAGTTTTTTGTGATTCGCCCTCGTTTGGTGTCGGGTGGTTGCGTTTTGCCGTGGCCCATGGCGGCAAGGCGGAAGCGTTGCAGCGGCTCGCTGTAGAGCTGTAGGATGATCGGGTTGGTCGCGTCGATCAGGCCCATATCCTTGGCGAAGGCAAGATAGGCCGCGTTGACGTGCTTGAAGAAGCGGGCCTCGGCCGGGATCGGGTGGGCGAAGAAGCAACCGCCCTCGATGTAGCGCTCGAGCTGGTTCGGGTTGGGAGCGCCCACGCCGTGCCGCTCGCCGCTGGCACCGCGCCAGCCGGCCAGGGGGCCGACGCCGGGCTTGCGTTCGTGGTTGACCATGTAGTCGGCATAGCCGCCGGGAAAGCGCGGTGTGCCGTCGTAGTTCGTGAAGGCGGGCAGCCCCAGCCGGGCGCCGAGCGCGATCAGCACCTCCTGGAACGGGCGAACGTCACGGTCCGGCTCGACGACGGGACGGCGGATCGAATCGCCAACGTGATCGGCCGAGCCGATCGGCCGGTCGAGGAGCGAGATACAGTCGTAGCGCTCGAGGTAGGTGGTGTCGGGGAGGATCAGGTCGGCATAGGCGACCGTCTCGGAGTAGAAGGCGTCCGAGTAGATGATCTTCGGAATGACGTAGCTGCCGTCCGGCTTTTTCGCGGTCAGCATCTCGGTCGTCTCGGCCGAGTTCATGGCCGAGTTCCAGGCCATGTTCGCCATGTACATGAAAAGGACGTCGATCTCGTAGGGGTCGCCACGGGATGCGTTGCCGATGACGCTGTGCATCATGCCGTGCAGCGCCAGAGGCGCATCCCAGGAGAAGGCCTTGTCGATCCGCCTGGCGCTGCCGTCGTCCTCGAGGATCAGGTCCTCTGGGCCGCGGGGGAAGCCCAAGGGGGCTCCTGCCATTGGCTTGCCGGGAGCGATCTGGTCCGGCCGCCCGGCCGGCTGCGGCCCTGGCGGGATCGGGCGTGGGAAGGGGGCTTTGAAGCGAAAGCCGCCGGGCGAGTCGATACTGCCGAGCAGGATCTGCAGGAGGTGGATGGCGCGGCAGGTGTGAAAGCCGTTGGAATGGGCCGAGATGCCGCGCATGGCGTGCATCGCAACCGGCCGGCCGATCATCTGCTCGTGGCGCTGGCCCCAGGCGTCGGTCCAGGGCTGGTCGAT
>DAIRDJ010000128.1:0-13058 GCA_036796215.1 Geminicoccaceae bacterium | reverse complement strand
GACCGGCGCCTCGATCGGCCCGTCATTGCCGGCAGCGGCCACGACGGCGATGCCGCGGGCGGCAAGGGCGCGGAGCGCCAGCGCCAGCGGCCCGTTGGCCGGGCCGGTGAGCGAGATGTTGATCGCCGTCACCTGCTCCTGGGCCAGCCAGTCGAGCCCGGCCAGGAGGTCGATGGCGGTGGCCAGCGGCAGTGCCGCCTCGCCCTCGCCGACCGCACTGACCACGGCGGCCGCATAAAGGCTCGCATCGGGCACCAGGCCCGGTGAGCGGCTGTCCGGCCGGCCGAGCAGCAGGGCCGCGATCGCCGTGCCGTGGTCGTGGGCCGGCTCGGCCCCGCCGGTGATGTCCCGGCTGGTGAGCTTCTGGCCGCGCAGCGGTCGGACGTTGGCGTCGACCAGGGCGTCGACCATGCCGATCCGCAAACCGGCACCGCAGCCGGGCGTGCCCCGCGGCAGGCCGGTCAGGGCCTCGCCGTAGAAGCAGTCGGGTGCGGTGCAGCTCGATGCCGGCCGGAACAGGTGGTGGCGATCGAAGGCGGCAGCGGGAAAGCGGCCGGCGAGGAAGTCGACCTCGGCGATGGCCGAGCGATTGCCGGGAATGCCGATGCGCAGGACCTCGAGGTCGAGCGCGGTGAAGGAGCGGACCTCGAGGATGGTGTAGCCGAGGCCGGCGAGCTCGGCCTGCTGGGCGGCATCGAGGCCGGTGCCGAGGATCTCGTCGACGAGGGCGGTCGACGGCTCGCGGCCAGCGCTCGGCTGGATCGAGTCGAGCAGCTGCCAATTGCCGAGGAGATCTGCCTCCTGGTCCCGATCGAGGGGCTGGAGCGACAGAATCGCGGCCGCCAATGGCTCGGCCGCGGCCGTGCTGACCGTGGCGTCAACGGCATCGTCGCGACCATCGTCGGCATCGTCGCCGAGCGGCTCGTCATTGTCGTCATCGCCGCCGTCGTTGTCATCGTCGTCTTCCCCGTCGTCTTCGTCGCCGTCATCGCCGTCGTCGTCGCCGTCGTCGTCGTCCCCGTCGTCGTCGTCGCCGTCATCATCGCCGTCGTCATCATCGCCATCGTCGTCGTCGTCATCATCGCCATCGTCGTCATCATCGCCGTCGTCGTCGCCGTCATCATCGCCGTCGTCGTCGCCGTCGTCGTCGTCGTCGTCCCCGTCGCCGTCGTCGTCGTCGTCGTCGTCGTCGCCGTCGTCGTCGTCGCCGTCGTCGTCGCTGTCCTGGGCGCGGGCTGTGGCGAATGGGTCGGTGAGATCGAATGGGTCGATCCGGACCGGGGCCGCGGCCAGGACGAGGATGGCGAGGACGAGCCGGGCGAGAGCGGCTGGGGAGAGGAGGGCAGGCACGGACGAACTCCCGGTGGTGATCGCTTGCTGTCGAGCCGACAGCGCTTCGACGACAACGCGCGTTCGCGGCATCTCATCCGAGGTGGTTGTGCCGGGTCAACCGTCCAGGGGTATGGCGGCTGGCACCTGGCTGTCGCGGGCCTACCCGGCTGCGTAGGCCGGCGTGACCGTGCGGTCGGCATCGACGTCGATGGGGGCGGCGTCGTAGGGTCGGGAGGCAAGGCTGGTCTTGCGGCGCTGAGGGGGCCACGGCATGGGTGCTGGCAGGTGCGACTTGCCGGTCGGCGAGTACCGGCAGCGGGTGGCGGCGCTGCAGGCAGAGATGGAGCCGGCGGGGCTCGGGGCGCTCTTGCTCACGACCGAGGCGGACATCCGCCATGTCACCGGCTTTGCGACGCGGTTCTGGGAGAGCCCGACCCGGCCGTGGTTCGTCGTCGTGCCGCTGGCGGGCGAGCCCGTGGCGGTGATCCCGGCAATCGGGGCTGCCTGCATGGCGCGGACCTGGGTGCGCGACATCCGGACCTGGGAGTCGCCCGATCTCGCGGATGACGGGGTGGGGCTTCTGGCGCAAGCCCTTCGCGAGGTCGTGCCGCGTGCCGGGCGGATCGGGCTGCCGATGGGGCCGGAGACGGTGGTGCGGATGCCGCTCGCCGATTTTGCCCGGCTGCAGGCGGCCGTGGCGCCACGGTCTCTCGTGGATGCGACGGCGGTGGTTCGCCGCGTGCGCGAGGTGAAGTCAAGAGCGGAGATCGAGGCGATCCGTGCGGCATGCTTGGTGGCCGAGCGGGCCTTCGCCCGGCTGGGGGAGATCGCGGGCCTGGGCGTGCCGCTCGATGCGGTGTTTCGCGGGTTTCAGATCGCCTGCCTCGAGGCCGGGGCGGATCGGGTGCCCTATCTCGCGGGTGCCGCCGGTCAGGGCGGCTACAGCGACGTGATCTCGCCGGCGACCGCCACGCCCCTGGTGCGGGGTGATGTCTTGATGCTCGATACGGGCGTGGTGCTGGACGGGTATTTCTGCGACGTCGATCGCAACGTGGCGATCGGTGCGGCGGACGATGCGGTGCGCCGGGCGCATGCGCAGCTCCATGAAGCGGTCGAGGCCGGGCTCAAGGCGGTACGGCCGGGCATCCAGGCTTCCGCGTTGCATCGGGTGATGGTGGCGGCGATCGAGCGTGAGGGAGGGGTCGCGGCAGCCGGGCGTTTCGGGCATGGCTTCGGCTTGCAGTTGACCGAGTGGCCGTCCTTGATGCCGGGCGACGACACGATCTTGCGCGAGGGGATGGTCCTGACGCTCGAGCCCGCGGTCGTGCTGGGCCCCGGGCGGCTGATGGTGGCGGAGGAGAACATCGTCGTCCGGGCGGCTGGTGCCGAGCTCTTGTCGACGCGGGCGCCGACCGAGCTGCCGGTGATCGGGTAGCGGGCGGATGGCTCCCCTGCCCTACGCGCTCACCGGGCCGATCGGAGCGCGGGCCAGTCTCGGGCTCGTCGTGCTGCAGGCGGACGAGGTGATCGAGCAGGAGTTCCGCCGGCTGTTCCCGACGGGCGATGTCGCCCTCTACGTCACCCGCATCCCGAGTGGTGCGGATCTGACAGCCGAGACGCTGGCCGCGATGGAGGTGGTGCTGCCGCAGGCGGCGGGGCTCCTGCCGCCCTCGGTCGCATTCGCCGTGGTGGCTTATGCCTGCACGTCGGGGGCCACGGTGATCGGCCCGGCCAGGGTCGAGGCCCTGGTGCGGGGTGCGGTGCGGACGGCGGCGGTGACCGATCCGCTGTGCGCGGCGACGGCAGCGTTCGGTGCGCTCGGGGTGCGGCGGATCGGGCTCGTCTCACCCTATGTGGCGGCGGTCTCGGCGGCGCTGCGCACGGAACTCGAGGCCGCCGGCGTCGCGGTCGTGGCGTTCGGCTCGTTCGAGGAGCAGGTCGAGGCGCGGGTGGCGCGGATCGCCCCGGACTCGATCGCTGCCGCCGCCCTCGAGATCGGCTCGCGCGACGATGTCGAGGCGGTGTTCCTCTCCTGCACCAACCTGCGCGCGCTGGACGTGATCGAGGCGGTCGAGCGAGCACTGGGCAAGCCTGTCGTCAGCAGCAACCAGGCGCTGGCCTGGCAGATGGCGAGGCTCGCCGGCATCGGCCCGCTCGATTCGCGTTTCGGCCGCCTCATGCTGCTGCGCTGAAGCCCGCCACCAGCGCCAAGTTCTGGTGGGGCCCGGGGAGGATCATCCTCCCCGGAATCTGTTCTCCTCGCCGTGCGCTCAACCCTTGGTGGCGCCGGAGGTCAATCCGGCGATGTAGTAGTCCATGAGGAAGGCGTAGACGAGGACGGGTGGGGCGGCGGCGAGGAGGGCACCGGCCATGAGGCCGCCCCAGTGGAAGACGTCGCCCCTGATCAGCGAAGTGACGGTGCCGACGGTCAGCACCTGCTGGTCCTGGCTGTAGAGGAAGGCCAAGGGGTAGATGAAGCCGGCCCAGGAGACGGTGAAGGCGAAGATGGTGGCGGCGATGATGCCGGGCAGGGCTACGGGTATGAAGACGAGCCAGAGCATCTGCCAGTGGTTGCAGCCGTCGATCAGTGCCGCGTCGTCGAGCTCGCGCGGGATCGAGGAGAAGTAGCCGATCATGATCCAGGTGCAGAACGGGATCGAGATTGTCGGATAGACGACGATCAGCGAGATGTAGTTGTTGAGGAGGCCGAGCCAACCGATGAATTTGAAGAGCGGGATGAAGAGCAGGGATTCCGGCACGAGGTAGGTCAGGAAGATGCCGAGTGCGAGGATGCCGGCCCCCCAGAACTTCAGCCGGGCGAGGGCGTAGGCGGCGAGGATGCTGACCACCATGGTGATGGCGACGACGGCCAGGGTGACGATCACCGTGTTCTTGAAGAAGGTGAGAAAGCCCGTCTCGGCGAAGAGCTTCCAGTAGTGCTCGAAGGTGATCCCGTCGGCGACGATCCAGGGATTGGTCGCGAGGTTGGCGATTTCCTGGTTGGTCTTCAGCGAGGTCACAAGCATGTAGTAGGGCGGGCCGAGGAAGAAGACCATGAAGACGAAGAGGGCGAAATAGGAGAAGACCAGCGCCCAGCGTCGCTCGTGGCGCAGCCAGAGGATCGGGTTGGTGGTGAGCCTGGGCCCGGCGGCCACGGTCGCCATCAGACGCGCTCCGATCTGTCGCGCACGTTGCGCAGGATGAAATAGGCGAGGACGGCGAGGATCGGGAACATGAAGAGCGAGACCGCGGCCCCGAGCGGCACGTCACCGCTTTCGATGCCGACCCTGAAGGCGTAGGTGGCGAACAGGTGGGTGCTGTTCCTGGGCCCGCCCTGGGTCAGCACCCTGACGATGTCGAAATTGGCGAAGGTGACGATGGTCGAGAAGAGCACGGTAATGGCGATGATGTTGCGCATCATCGGCAGGGTTACGTAGACGAATTGCTGCCAGGCGGAAGCGCCGTCGACCTTGGCGGCATCGTAGAGCTCGGCCGGGATCGACTTCAAGGCGGCGAGATACATGATCATGAAGAACGGGGCACCGTACCAGACATTGACGAGGATCACGGCGAAGCGGGCCCAGACGACGTCGGAGAGCCAGGCGATGGACTGGTAGCCCATGCCTTCGAGGATCCAGTTGAATGCCGAGTAGCGGGGCTCGAACAGCCACCACCAGCCGAGCGTGCCGAGCGCCGGCGGGATCACCCAGGGGACCAGCGCCAAGCCGCGCCAAAGGCGTTGGCCGCGCGCGGGCAGGTTGTGGATGAGGTGGGCCACGGCGAGGCCGATCAGCATCTTGAAGAGGACGGCCAAGACGGTGAAGATGATGGATTGGCGCACCACCATCCAGAAGGTCTCGCGACCCCAGAGAAAGACGTAGTTGCCGAGCCCGACGAATTCCGTCTCGGGCTTGTTCAGGAGGCTGAGGTAGATCGAGAAGATGAACGGGTAGACCACCAGCACGCCGATGATCAGGATCACCGGCAGGCACATCAGCACGCCGACGGTGGAGCGGCTGCCGAACCAGTCGAAAAGGCCGCTCAGCGGACCGAATTGGCGCTGGCGCCGCTGCCATGCCGCCCCTGCTTCTTGGCTCATCCGACCTATCCGTGCACTATCCGGTGTGGCCGCCGGGCCCGGCGAACCGGTCCCCGGCGGCAATGGCGGAGGTCAGCCGCGCATGAAGCCTTCGAGCTCGCCCGCGGCCCAGGCGATGGCGTCGTCGTGGCTCTCGTTGTCCACCGTGACCCGCGCGATCATGTTGGGGATCAGCGCCTGCAAGTAGATGTTGGCGGCGATCGATGGCGGCGCCGGCCAGCCGGCCACGATCATGGTTTCGTCACCCTGCACCGGGTAGTTGAAGAGCGTGCCCGAGGGCGGCTCGGCATCGACCCAGGTGCTGAAGTCGTCGAAGCTCTTGATCATCGGCATGTCGAAGCCCTGGCTGGCCGCGACCAGCGCCTCCTGCTGCTCGCGCCGGGCCATGTGCAGGAGGAGATCCTTGGCCGCACTCTTGTTGGGCGAGAAACCCCATAGGCCCCAGAAATAGGGCAGGTTGCCGCGATAGTGGCCACGCGGGCCGGCCGGTGTGTCGTGGTGCCAGACCTGGGCCGCGACCTCCGGGGCGTCGCGCTTGGCGACGGTCCAGGGGCTCGGCGGATTGTGGATGCACGCCCCCTCGCCGGAAATCAGCCAGCGATTGTTGCCGCTGTCGTCCCAGGCATAGACATCCTCCGGCATGAACTGGGTCAGCTCTTCCATATAGGCGAGGGCTTCCCGTGTCTCGTCGCTGTCGACGGTGATGTTGCCGCCCTCGTCGGCCATCATCGAGCCGAAGGAGAGGAAGAGCGGGCCGAGCCAATCCTGGCTGTCGGAGGTCTGGCCGATCGGATCGCCGAACGGATGGCCGGCGGCGTGCAGCTTCTTCGCATGCTCGAGGAAGTTCGCCCGGGTCCAGTTCGCCGACTTCGCCGCGTCGCGCGGCCCGGCCGGGAAAATGTCCTGAAGGTCGATCTCGGCGAAGTCGCGGAAGTAATCGAGCCTCGAGCACATCGGATAGCTCTGCGAACCGCAGCAGGTCGGCACCGCCCGCCAACTGCCGTCGAGCCGCGCCAAATAGACGGCGTTGTCGGCAAAGTCGCCGTACTCGCTGATCAGCGCCTCGCAGATATCGTCCACCGGCTCCAGGGCCTCCTGATGGACGGCGATCTGGAAGGTCGGGTGCGAGAGGATATCGTGGCCGGCGCCGGCGCGAGCTTCCGCCGCCGCGGTCAAGAGGTTCTGGTTGCCGATCGAGGTGATGAAGTCGATCTGCACGTCGACATTGTTGGCCGCCCCCCACTCGTTGGCGAGCTCGACCATCCGATCGTTCGCGCCCGGCACCCAGTGGTCCCAGAGGCCGAGCGTGACGGTGCCGGCCGAGTGCGCCCGCTTGACGTAGGGTGCGGCGAGGGTGCCCACCGCAGCGAGCGATGTGGCGCGAACGAGACGGCGCCGCGTCCAGGACGTGTGCATGATCAACCTCCCCAGGTTTTGTCGGCCAAGACATCGTGCTGGCCGATTGATTTTGCTCATGTCGTCAGCCTGTCGACGCTAACAGTATCGCCGGGGCATGGCAACAACCGGCGCCGCGATTGCCGGCCGCCGTTCAGGGCTTGGCGGCGGTGGCTTCGGACTCCTTGCGTTCGCGGGCGAGCTCGGTAACGAAGGTCTCGACATTGCTGCCGATGATCGCCTCGACCCGGTCGGCGAAGACCGGGAAGGCGTCGCCGTGGCCGGCGAAGTCGGCATAGCCGCCGCCGCGCTGGAGGAAGCGCCAGCCCTCGGCCTTGAGCAGCTCGACGGTGCCTCCGGCAGCGGCAAGTCCTCGCTGCTCCGCGCCGGTCTCCTGCCGCGGCTGCGCCGTGATCCGGCGAGCTGGCTGGTGGTGGAGCCGTTCCGCCCGGGCGAGCGGCCGCTCGACGAGCTGGCCCAGGCGCTGGTGGCGACGGGCCAAAGGCAGGGGCTCGAGGCCGAGCCCGACGCGGTGCGGGGATTGGTCCAGGGGACTGATCCGGCGGCGCTGGCCGGTCTCCTCGACGAGCTGCGGCTCGCTGCCGGCTGTCGCGAAGGGGCGACACTGCTGGCGATCGATCAGATGGAGGAGCTGCTCGGGCCGGGGGCCGAGGCCGTTTCGTTCCTGCGCCTCCTGCGCGCCACGCTCGAAGCGGGCGGCGGGCGGGTGATGGCGGTGGCGACGCTGCGCTCCGATCTCCTCGGCAGCCTGCAGAACCATGCTCTGCTCGAGGATTTCAGCTACGCCACCCGGACCATCGACCCGTTGCCGCGGCGCCGCCTGCCGGAGGTGATCGAGGGGCCGGCCGAGGTGGCGGGGCTCGGCCTCGGGCCGGGGCTCGTCAACCGGCTGGTCGAGGATGCGGCGACGGCTGACGCCCTGCCGCTGCTCGCCTTCACGCTCGGCGAGCTGCATCGCCGGCGCCAGGGCGGCGTCATCGATCTGGACCTCTACCAGGACCTCGGTGGGCTCGAGGGCTCGGTCCGGCGGGTCGCCGACGGGCTCCTGCAGACGCTCGCTCCGGGCCCCGAGGCGTTGGCGACGCTGCGCGATGTCTTCGTCGGCACGCTCGTGCGCAGCGACGAGGAGGGCCAGATCGTCCGCCGGCTGGCCTTTCGGGACGAGCTGCCCGAAGCGGCGCTGCCGCTCCTGCAGCACTTCGTCGATGCTCGCCTCCTGGTCGCCGGGCGCGATGCCGGTGGCCGAGAGACGCTCGAGGTGGCGCACGAGGCCCTCTTGCGCACCTGGCCCCGGCTGCAGGGCTGGCTCGAAGAGGATCGCGATCGGCTGCGGCTGCGCGAGATCTTCCGCCGGGCTGCTGCCGCCTGGGACGGGCACGGCCGCGGCCTGGACTGGCTCGACCACCGGGGTGCCAGGCTCGAGGCGGTCGAAGTGCTGGTCGAGGCGCCGCGCTTCGCCCTCGCTCCCGGCGTCGAGGCCGACTACCTCGCGGCCTGTCGGGCGCGGGAGGCCGAGGAGCGGGGCCGGGCGGAAGCCGCGGCCATGACCGAGCGGCGGCGGCTCGAGGCCGAGGCGGCGGCGGCCAGCGCCGGCGGGGCGGCGGCCAGGAAGGTGGCGGCGCGCACCCGGATCGCCGCCGTGATCACCCTGGTCCTGGCGATCGGTGCTTCCGGTGCCGGGTTCATGGCCTACCAGGCTGCCGTGGAGGCGGACCTGCAGCGGGCGAGTGCGGAGGCTGCGCTTGCCGCCCGGGACGCGGCGGACTCACGTCGCCTGGCCGTGAGTGCCGAGCAGGCGCTGGCCGCCGGCAATGGCGAGCTCGGCCTGCGCATCGCCCTTGCCGCCCTGCCGCGGGCGGTGGCGGCGGGCGCTGGCCCGCCCGATACGGCAGAGGCGGCTGCAGCACTCGCCCGGGCGGTGTTGCGGCGGCACGAGATGACCGTGCTCGCCGGGCACGGGGGCGCCATCCGCACCGCCGTTTTCGCCCCGGACGGGCGGTCGGTGCTCACCGCCTCGCTCGACGGCACGGCGCGGCTCTGGGCTACGACGGCCGGCCCGAGCGCATCGGCGGTGGTGCTGCGTGGGCACGAGGCCGGGGTCTGGTCCGCCGCGCTTGCCGCCGACGGGCGGACGATCGCCACCGCATCCGACGACGGCACGATCCGGCTCTGGGACGACGGGGGCGTGGAGCGGGCCGTCTTGCGCGGGCATGTCGGTGGCGTGCTCTCGGTGGCATTGGCGGCGGACGGGCGGGCGCTCTTGTCGATGGCCACGGACGGCACCGCGCGGCTCTGGCCGCTGCCGGCGGGCGACTCGCGCGTGCTGCGGCACGATGCCGACATCTGGTGGGCGCGGGCTTCGCGCCGGACGGCCGGCAGGTCCTGACCACCGCCGCCGACGGCACGGCAGCGCTTTGGGACGCCGGCACCGGCGAGCGTCTGGTCGGCCTCGACGGCAAGGCCCTCGGTGCCGTCGTGGCCGGCGCCTTGGCGCCCGACGGCGGGCGGTTGCTCACCCTTTACGAGGACGACCTGGCGCTCCTTTGGGACCGCGACGGCAGGCTCCTGGCCGAGCTCGATGGGCTCGGCCCATGGCTGACGACGGCCGCCTTCAGCCCTGACCGCCGGCATCTCGCCATCGCCGCCGACACCAGCGTGCGCATCCTCGAGGCGGCAGCCAGCCGACCCCTGGCGGCTCTGGAAGGTCACGGCGACGTCGTGCACGCCATGGCCTTCAGCCCCGACGGCCGCTGGCTCGCGACCGCGGCCAATGACGGCATCGCCCGGGTCTTTGCGGTCGAGACCGGCGAGCTGGTCCTGGCCCTCGATCAGGCCCTGGGCCCGCTGCGCGCCATTGCGTTCGCCGCCGACGGCGAGCGTCTGCTCACCGCCAGCGACGACGGCATCGCCCGGCTCTACCGCGTCCGCCGCCCGGCCGATTTCGCTGCCCTCTTGGCGTTTGCCACTGGCCTCGGGCTCGAGCCTTTGGCTGAGAGCGAGCGCGCCGCGTTGTTCCTGGCGGGGCGGTGAAGAACGATGGGCGGGCGATGATGCAGGGTGCCGCTTCTATGCTGGCTGGCATGAAGTTCGTCCAGGTCGACCAGGCGGCAGCTGAGCGAGCGTCGGTGACGCTACCTTGCGCCGGATCGAATGAGGCCGCAGAACGCGTCCAGTTGCCGTTATTCTGGGACCGTCCTGCCGATGCTGATGGAGACCGGCCTCGACTACCCCGAGATCCGCGAGCCGGTAGCGCGGCTGTGTGCCGGCTTTCCCGGGTCCTATTGGCGTGCCCTCGAGGCCGAGGGGGGTTATCCCGAGGCGTTCGTTCGGGCCTTGACGGAGAGTGGCTATCTGGCGGCCCTGATCCCCGAGCGGTTCGGCGGGGCAGGCCTGCCGTTGCGGGCGGCCGCGGTCATCCTGGAGACGATTCACGCCACGGGCTGCAGTGCGGCTGCTTGTCATGCGCAGATGTACACGATGGGCACGTTGCTGCGGCATGGCTCGCCGGAGCAGCAGGAGCGGTATCTGCCGGCGATCGCATCCGGTGCCTTGCGGCTGCAGGCGTTCGGCGTGACCGAGCCCGGCAGCGGCTCGGACACGCCGTCGCTCAAGACCCGGGCGGTGCGGGACGGCGATCATTATGTCGTCACCGGGCAGAAGATCTGGACGAGCCGGGCGCGGTATTCCGATCTGCTGCTGCTTCTCGTGCGGACCACGCCGCTGGAGGAATGCCAGAAGCGCACGGGCGGTCTGACGGTGCTGCTGGTCGATCTGCGCGAGGCGGTGGGTCGGGGGCTCGAGATCCGGCCGATCGAGACGATGATCAACCATCAGACGACCGAGGTCTTCATCGATGGGCTGAAGGTGCCGGCGGGCAACGTCATCGGCGAGGTTGGCCGGGGCTTTCGCTACATCCTGGACGGGATGAATGCCGAGCGGATTCTGTTGTCCGGCGAGGCTCTCGGCGACGGCAGGTTCTTCATCGAGCGGGCGGTCGCCTATGCCAAGGACCGGGTCGTCTTCGGCCGGCCGATCGGGCAGAACCAGGGCATCCAGTTCCCCCTGGCCAGGGCGCGCGTGCGGCTGGATGCTGCGGATCTGGCGGCGCGTCACGCGGCAGCCTCGTTCGATGCGGGTGAGCCGTGTGGTCCAGCCGCCAATGCGGCCAAGCTGTTGACGTCGGAAGCCGCCTGGGAGGCCGCCGAGGCGTGCTTTCAGACGTTCGGCGGCTTCGCCTTTGCCAGGGACTACGATATCGAGCGCAAATGGCGGGAGTGCCGGTTGTTTCAGACGGCACCGATCTCGACGAACATGGTGCTGGCCTATATCGCGCAGACGGTGCTCGGGCTGCCGCGTGGGTATTAGGGCGGGGGCCCGGGTCCACCGGGATGGGCGGCGTCGTGCGGTCGCATTGGGGCCGGGGGTGCTTTACGGGTTGGTCCGCTCATTGCCCATGTCCGAAAATTGTGTTGGCCTCGACGGCACCTAAGAAAATAGTCATAGAGCCTGCGGGGCTGCATGACCGGCGGTGAGCCTTGCGGTAAACCATGCGGTGTAGGCCGGCAGATGGATTGTCGCGGGACCACAAAAGGGTGCGAGGAAGCTGCGGAAGCGGCTGCGGAGCACGCCCATGGTGCTCGACTGGCTACCCTGCTGACCTCGCTGCCGCGCGAACGAAGATACTCGACCAGTTTGGCTGTCCGAGCGGCATGCGGCTCGCATGGCACGGTGTTGCGTGTCGTTGTACGTTCCCGTGCTGTCGGATCGGCCGTTGGTCGCCGCCGAGTGAACGGCGCCGCTCGACGCTGCCGGGCAGACAACGGCTGGCGGTGGTGCGTCGGTCGAACAAAATCCACGCTCGTCGACCGTGAGCCGGACCGGAATACGATATCGCGGCTGCCAGTCGGGCGGGGTCATGCCGCGTTTGCGATAGTCCAGCCAACGGAGGCGATCGGGCTTCGGATAGCGGTCGGGCTCCCGTGCGTGGTTGACCCACATCCTCGACGCCTTGCGGGATTCGCGCACCACCAAGATGTCCGCGGCGACCACCTGCGGCGATGCCGCCGGCCCTGCTCCCGTAAAGGCTGCAGCCGCCTTCATCCGCCAGCCCCAGATTGTCATTTTGTCCAGCTTGAGCGACCTCGCCAGTTGTCGGCAGGACGAGGGAGCAGGGCCGAGCATGTCGGCGAGCATCGCCCGGAATTTCTGCGGTGCATGGATGCCGGCGAGCACCGTACCGGTTCGGGTGGAGTAGGTCCGGCCGCAGGCACGGCAACGCCAGCGCTGCGAACGGCTTGGCGCCCCTCGCGCCGGGCTCGCCCGGCCCCAACGGCAAACGGCCTTGCTGCCGCAGCGCGGACAGCATCGCGCAAGGTGCGGCGGATCGAGCCAAGAAGGCAACGCTCCGCCCACTGCATGAGCGGAATCCTCCTCAGAGCCCAGATCGGCTCGAACGGTACCATCGACCCGACCGACCAGATCGTCTTCGACATGATCGAGACTGCCATCCATCGCGCACCCACCAGTTGCCCACGGAGGACGGCATCCTGGCGGTGCCACATCAACAAGAGGTTAACGCACCAACAGATTTCTCAGACATGCCGAACGGCTTCGGTCCGCAGACGGCAGCTCTGCGCTGGCAAAGCGGGGTCGAGCGTGCCAGCTTGCGGCGTCTGCCCACGCCATGACATGAGGCGCGGCTTGCTCCCCCGCTCGACACCATCGGGCTGTTCCGGACGGTGAGCACGCCAAACTCAGGCCGGCGGGCGATCCGTGCAATGCCGGGTCGGGGTCGCCTGCCCCGAGGATTCCGCAGCCGAGGTCGAGTAGCGCAAGTCGTTGCTACCCGATGCAAGGGGTCATTCCGGCGTTTAGCGCTTTCGGGGATGTGCGCTGCACCACGGGGCACGGCCGGATGGCCCAGATCGACCGGTCTCCGCGAAGACGCCGAAGACGATGACACCTCCTGGCATCAAGAGAACTCGCGCCCCTGTACCGTCTTGTGATGGCGATCGACATGACCGGCAGGCGTCGTCGTGCAGATGGCTACGCCGCTTCAGCGGCCCTGGTCATCGCCGGCCACCTCGCGCGGTCGACTGCAGCCGTCACCTGGCACCGGCCGCCAACGACATGTCTGGGTGCCCGACCGCAATGGCCGGTTGACACCCGCCTCGCTTGCCGTCCCCTGCCCGGCTACGCTCTGTCGACATTC
>DAIRDJ010000127.1:0-13068 GCA_036796215.1 Geminicoccaceae bacterium | reverse complement strand
GCGCCACGAGGCGCATCAGCGGGCGCAACAGCAGGCTGCCGCCGAGATAGACGCCGGCGATGACGACCACGGCCTTGGCCAGCGCCATGGCGAGGTCGAGCCCCACATTGTCGCCGACCTTGGCCCCGAGCACGCCGACGACAAAGAGAATGGGGACGACGGCGAGGTCCTGCATCAACAGGATCGAGAAGCTCGAGCGACCGACGGCGGTGCCGAGCCGCCGCTGCTCGATCAGGAGCTGCATGACGATCGCGGTGGAGGACAGGGCGAGGCAGGCGCCGAGGACGATGGAGGCCGCGGGCGAATTGCCGAACTCCCAGGCGACGAAGGCGATGATCGTCCCGGTCACCAGGATCTGCAGCGAGCCCAGGCCGAAAACGAGGCGGCGCATCGCCCAGAGCCGCTCGATCGACAGCTCGAGACCGATCATGAAGAGGAGAAAGATCACGCCGAGCTCGGCCAGCTGCTGCACGCCATGGACATCGCTGATCACGGCATAGCCGAGCCAGGGCCAGGCCTCGGCCAAAAGGCCGAGGCCATAGGGGCCGATCATCGCACCGACGATCAGGTAGCCGAGGACCGGGCTCACCCGCAGGCGATGCATGACCGGCACGATGACACCGGCGGTGATCAGGAAGACCACGATCTCGCGCAGATGGGGGATGTGGAGCTGATCTTCCAAGCGGCACCTCGCGCGGCTGGCTTTCGGGCATGGACAGTCTCCTGTCTAGCCCGGCACGCCCGATTCGGGTAGCCGCTTGGCCGTTGCCGCGCGATCCGCGGCCGCTACTCCACGGTGCCCGCTGCCGCGCGATCCGCGGCCGCTACTCCACGGTGCCCGCTGCCGCGCGATCCGCGGCCGCTACTCCACGGTGATGGTGATCGGCGCGGACAGCACCGGCGGGTCGTGCGGCAAATGCTGCCAGTCGGCGAGCAGCAGCTGAAGGGTGTGCTCGCCGGGCGCGAACTCGAGCGTCAACTGGGTCTGGCCGCCGCCGAAATGGATATGGTTGTCGTCGGCCGGGATCGCCGCGTCGTAGGACGCGACCTCGTCCATGTTGATCAGCAGATGGTGGTGGCCGGTGTTGTCCCACTCGACCCCGGCCGGCGCCACGCCCATGCCCTCGAGGCCGAAATAGACGGTCACCGGGCTCGAGACGGTGGCGCGGTCCGCCGGTGCGATGATGAACACGCGCGCTCCCTCGGGCGACGGGGTGCGCTGTTGTGCCTGGGCGCTGGGAGCCGCGACGGCCAGCGCCAGGACCGCGGCAACGCCTGTGGTGGCAAGGACGGGGCGAGCGAGTGTCATGTGATCAACCTCCCGATGCTCGGTGTTATCAGACCACCTGACATAGCAGGGGATCGCCCGAAGCCAAGCGGCGGACATTGGCGACCGCGACCTCGAGCGAGCGGTCGAGCGTCTCGGCCGTGAGCCAGGCCTGATGCGGGGTGACGGTGACGTTCGGCAGCTCAAGCAGCGGATGGCCAGGCGGCAGCGGCTCCAGGGCGAAGACATCGAGGCCGGCAGCGGCGATGTGGCCAGACTGCAGAGCCTCGAGCAAAGCCGCTTCGTCGACGAGGCCACCGCGCGCCGTGTTGATCAGAATCGCCCCTTGCTGGAGCTTGCCGAGGTCGACCAGGCCCTCGGTCTCGGGGGTGAGCGGCAAGTGGAGCGAGACCACGGCACTGGTCTCGAGCAGCGCGTCGAGCGGCAGCCGAGGCAGCGCCACATCGGGCTTCGGGGCACGGCTCCAGTAGACGACCTCGGCGCCCATGGCGGTCAGGATCGGGGCGAGGCGGCGGGGCACCGCACCCATGCCGACGAGACCGACGCGGCGACCTGCGAGCTCGCCGAGTTCGGCCACGACGCCTGCCGCCGGTGCCCAGCTGCCATGCCGCAGCCCGCTTTCGACGGCATGGAGGCGGCGCAGGCAGGCGAGCATGAGCAGGAGGGTGTGCTCGGCCACGGCCGCGGTGTTCGTGCCCGGCATGTTGGCGACGCGAATGCCGCTTGCCCGCGCCGCCTCGAGGTCGATGGTGTTCAGCCCGACACCCCATTTCTGGATGAGCCGAAGCTTCGGCGCGCTGGCGATCATCGCGGCATCGACCGGGGCCAGTACGTGCCAGAGCACCTCGGTCTCGGGCAGGGCCGCTTTCAGGCCGGCCCGGTCCGCGGGGTCGACCACCGTCACGGTGATCCCCTCGCCGGCCAGATGCCGCAGACGTCTCGCCAGGTCCGGCGGGGCTTGGTAATGGAACAGCACAACGGTCATGCTCGGCTCCGTTCGGGCTTTGGCCCTGACGAGCCTATCAGGGATGCTGCCTTGCGGGTCAGATGGAACAGCGAAATCTTGGCGGTGCTGCGCCGGGCGGGGCTGGTCGAACTCGGTGACCTGCCGCCGATGCAGCCGCTCTCGGGCGGCGTCTCCTCGGACATCTGGCGGGTCGATATCGAGGGCCGACGCTATTGCGTCAAGCGGGCACTCGCCAAGCTCAAGGTGGCGGCCGACTGGCGCGCCCCGATCGAGCGCAACAACTACGAGGCGGCCTATCTCGAGGTCGTCGACCGGCTGGTGCCGGGGGCCGTGCCGCGCCTGATCCACGCCGACCGCTGTGCTGCGGCCCTGGTCACCCGCTATCTCGACCCCAAGGCCTATCCGCTCTGGAAGACCGAGCTCATGGCCGGGCATGTCGATAGCGGGGTCGCCCGTTCCGTCGGCGACCGGCTCGGCCGGATCCATAAGCGCACGGCAGGCGATCCGGCCATCGCCCGGGCGTTCCAGAGCGATGCGATCTTTCAGGCGATCCGCCTCGAGCCCTATCTTTTGGCGACGGCCGAGGCCCAGCCGATGGTGGCCTCGAGTCTGCGGGGCCTCGCCCTGCGGACGGCCTCGACCAAGCAGGTGCTGGTACACGGCGACGTCAGCCCCAAGAACATCCTCGTCGGCCGTCTCGGCCCCATCCTGCTCGATGCCGAATGCGCCTGGTACGGCGATCCCGCCTTCGATGTCGCCTTCGTGCTCACCCATTTCTGCCTCAAGGCCTGCTTCCGGCCGGCCTTCGCCCCGCCCTTGGCCGAGGCCTTCATGGCGCTCGCCGATGCCTATCTCGGCCATGTCGACTGGGAGGCCAAGGACGGGCTCGAGGCGCGGGTCACCTCGCTGCTGCCGGGCCTGATGCTGGCGCGGATCGACGGCAAGTCGCCGGTCGAGTACCTGACCACCGGCAAGCAGAAGGCCGATGTCCGGGCGTTTGCCATCCATCATTTGACCGAGCCCGTGGGCCGGCTCGCCGCCTTGCGCGAGGCCTGGTTCGGCGGCCTCGATTGAGCCCGGGGGCGACCATGCGGATCGAGCACGTCCAGGGCCGGCAGGTCTACGACAGCCGCGGCCGGCCCACGATCGAGGCCGACGTGCGGCTGGAGGGCGGCACGCTCGGCCGGGCGATCGCCCCGGCCGGTGCATCGAAGGGCTCGGCCGAGGCCGTCGATCGCCGCGACGGCGGGCCGGCCTTCGGCGGCTACGGGGTCGAGGGAGCACTCGCCGGCATCGTCAGCCGGATCGCCCCGGCACTGCGCGGCATGGACGCCACTGACCAGGCCGGCCTCGATGCGGCGCTGATCGCCCTCGACGGCACTTCCAACCGGGCAGCGCTCGGGGCCAACGCGATGATCGCAGTCTCGATGGCGGCCGCCCAAGCGGCAGCGGCGGCCCGGGACCTGCCGCTCTGGCGCCACCTCCTGGGCGACCAGCCGGGCCCCGTCACCCTCCCCATCCCGGAGATCCAGATCTTCGGCGGCGGGGCGCATGCCGCCCAGCGGGTCGACATCCAGGACTTCATGGTCGTCTGCCCGGGTGCGTCCAGCGTCGCCGAGGCGCTCGCCTGGACGGCCGAGATCTATCGCGCGGCAGGCGAGCTCATGGCCGAGGGCGGCGGGCTCGCCGGGGTCGCCGACGAGGGGGGCTGGTGGCCGGTCTTCGAGGGCAACGAGGACGCCCTCGGGATGCTGGTCCGGGCGATCGAGCGGGCCGGCAGGCGACCGGGCGAGGAGGTGGCGATCAGCCTCGACGTCGCCGCCTCCGAGTTCGGCCGGGACGGGCGCTATCGCCTCGCCACGGACGCGGTCGAGCTCGACACCGGCGGCTGGCTCGAGCGGCTGGCGGGCTGGCTCGAGCGCTATCCCATCGTCTCGATCGAGGATCCCTTCGCCGAGGACGACCCGGAGGGCTTCCTCCGCTTCACCCGCGCCTTCGGCGACCGCGTGCAGGTGGTGGGCGACGATTTTCTCGTGACCGACGCCGCTCGGGTGCGGGCGGCCGGCCAGTCGGGAACGGCCAATGCGGTGCTGATCAAGCCCAACCAGCGCGGCACGCTGACCGAGACCCTGGCGGCCTGGCAGGCGGCTCGGGCCTACGGCATGGGCGGCATCGTCTCGGCCCGTTCCGGCGAGACGGAGGACACCACCATCTGCGATCTCGCCGTGGGCTGGCAGGTGCCGCAGCTCAAGGTGGGCTCGTTCAGCCGCTCGGAGCGGATGGCGAAATGGAACGCCTTGCTGCGGATCGAGGAGGCGCTGGGCGGACGCGCGCACTTCGCCGGCCGGGCACCCTACGCAGCGCTGCCGCCCTCGCCCGCCTCGGGGAGCATGTCGGCATAGAGCTCGTCGAGCGCGATGGTGACGCCGAGCGCCTCGATCACGAGTGTGTCGCCCGGACCGAGCTCGCGAACCTGCCAGAAATCGCCGCCACGCTGCCAGTGCTCGATAGTGGCGGCATCGATCGAGACCAGGAGAATGTCCTGCACACTGATCATCCGTCGATAGTCGGCAAGCTTCAGCAACCGATCCGTGGTTTCGGTCGATGGTGAGAGCACTTCGACGACGAGCGTCGGGGCTTCGATATAGACTTCGCCCGGCTGCCGCGGCCGGCAATTCACGACGAGGTCGGCCTGCCAATACGTATCGTTCCGTTCGGGAGGGCGGACTCCGGCCTCCGCGATCACTCGGCAAGAGGCCGGCAACGTGGCACTGATCCGAACGCTGAGCCGCACGACCATCTCTCCGTGCAGCGATTGCGCCGGGGCCATGGCGGTAATGACGCCGCGGACGAGCTGGTAGCGCGTGTCGCGCTCGCCCTCGAAGGCGAGGAACTCGTCGACGGTGATCAGGCGTTCAGCTAATTCAGCCATGCTCGAAATTTATGCGCGAGGCGGCCGCCCGGCAAGCGACGGATGCGCAATTGCTGACTAGGGTGGCGGCGCGTCCGGGAGCATGTCCGTGTAGAGCTCGTCGAGCGGCAGGGTAATGCCGAGCGCCTCGATCACGAGCGTGGCGCCCGGGCCAAGATTGCGGACCTGCCAAAGCTCGGCGGCGCGCTGCCAATGCTCGATCGCCGCGCGGTCCGAAGTCACCAGCAGGATGTCGGTCACGCTCGGCATGGCACGGTAGTCGTCGAGCTTGAGCGTGCGATCCACGGCAGCCGTCGACGGCGACAAGATCTCGATCACCAGGCGTGGCGCCGTCTGGTAGACGCGGCCGGGATCGCGGGGCCCGCAGCTGACGACGAGGTCCGCCTCCCAGAAGGTGTCGTCGCGGCCCTCGGGCCTGATCCCCGCATTGGCGAGCACCCGGCATGACGGGCCGAGCTGGGCCGTCAGCCGACTGCCGAGGCGGATGACGAGTTCAGCATGGCCTTCACGCGCCGGCGCCATGGCGGTGACGACGCCGCGGACGAGCTGGTAGCGGGTGTCGCGCTCGCCCTCGAAGCCGAGGAACTCGTCGACCGTGATCAGGCGTTCAGCGAACTCGGCCATGCTTGGAGGCTAGTCACGAGGCGGCCGCTCGACAAGTGCCGCAGGCCCGAGCGTCGAGGACTCGCTCCGGAGAAGGTCGGCGTAGAGCGCGTCGAGATCGAGACGAATGCCGAGCGAAGCGATCTCGAGCGTGTCGCCGGGGCCCCAGATCAGCCAGCGATCACCGGCGCGCTGCCACTGCTCGATCTTGGCCGTCTCTGTTTCGATCAACAGCACGTCCTGCACACTCGGCATGGCGAAATAGTCGCGCAGCTTCAAGGTTCGGTCGACGCTCTCGGTCGACGGTGACAACACCTCGATGACCAGGACGGGATCGGTGAGGTAGACTTGGCCGGGGGTTGTCGGGCTGCAGGTGACCACGAGATCGGCCTGCCACCAGCTGTCGTCTCGATGCGCCGGCTTGACCCCCGCTTCGGTGATGGGCTCGCAAGGGGCACGGAGCTGGTTGCCGATCAGCCGGGCGAGGCGGGCCACCATCCGGCCATGGGCGAGCTGGGCCGGCGCCATGGCGGTGATGACGCCGCGGACGAGCTGGTAGTGCCTGTCGGCTTCGCCCTCGAAGGCGAGGAACTCGTCGACGGTGATCGGGCGTTCAGCGAATTCGGCCATGCCTCGAAAACTATCACGGATCGAGTGGATCGGCCACTGTCGGTGCTTGATCCGGGGGCATCCGCTCGCCATTCTATGGTCATGCGAGTCGAGATTACCAGCCTGCCGGTCGTCCATCGCCAGCCCGACGAGCGCCGCTTCTGGCGCAAGCTCGGGCGGGTCTTCGCGCGTATCCCGTTCGCCGAGGACCTGGTCGCGGCCTGGTACTGTGCGAAGGATCCTGCAACACCGGTTCACGTCCGAGCGCTGCTCTGGGGTGCGGTTGCCTATTTCCTGCTGCCGGCGGACCTGATCCCGGACTATCTCGTCGGTGTCGGCTTCACCGATGACGCGGCCGTCATCGCCATGGTGATGTCGCTGCTCGGTCGCTATGTCGAGCCCACGCACCGGGCCGCGGCGCAAAGGCGTATCGAGGCGCTGCGCAGCGGACGCTGACGACACGCTGACGATCGAGGGGGGAGCCGCGGATGGCAGGGCAGTGCGGCTGGTTGCGAGCCCGGCTGCGCATGACACCGGGCAGCTCGGCAGCCGTGGTCAAGGCGGTGCTGGCGAGCCACGAAGAGCGCAACTTCCGGCGACTGACGATCGCCCGCAGCCTCGTCTTCGTCGCCATCTTCATCTGGCTCTGGCTCAATTACGGCTGGTGGGTGGCCGCCGAGAACGCGCTCATCCTCGGCGCCTTCATCGCCAACGGCCTCGTCGCCTATTGGCTCAGCAGCGGGCGCGACGATCGCGGCTGGGTGCCTTATGTCGTGGTCCTGGTCGATGCCGTGCTCCTGGGCTTCACGCTGATCGCCCCCGGCCGCACCTATCCCGACGACTGGCCCTGGGCCACCGTCCTGCGCCAGCCGAGCTTTCTCTATTGCCTGCTGCTGCCGGCAATCGCGACCTTGAGCTTTCGCCCGGTGATGGTCGTCTGGTCGAGCCTCTGCGTCGCTCTCGTCTGGAGCACCGGTACCTGGCTGATCGCCCGCTCCGACGGCACCCTGACGACCCTGCCCGACGCCGAGGGCCCGGGAGCCGCCAAGAGCCAGCTCGCGGCCTATCTCGATCCCCACTATGTCCATCTCGACGATGCCGTGGTCCGCGTCTTCTTGACGATCCTGATCGGTGCGATCCTCGCCTTCGGCGCCTATCGGGCAAGGACGCTGATGCTCGAGCAGGCCGAGGTGCTTCGCCAGCGGGCCAATCTCGCCCGCTACGTCGCCCCCAACATGGTCGAGGCGCTGGCCGCCGTGGACCGGCCGATGGGCGAGGTCCGCACCCACGACGCCGCCGTGCTCTTCGCCGACATCAAGGGCTTCACCGCTTTGGCCGAGGCGGGATCGCCGGCCGAGGCGATGCAGCTCCTGCGGGCGTTTCACGGCCGCATGGCGAGCTGTGTGTTCGCGCATGGCGGCACGCTCGACAAGTTCATCGGCGACGGGCTGATGGCGACCTTCGGCACGCCCGAGCCGCAGGCCGACGCCGCCGACCGGGCCTTCGCCTGCGGCCTCGCCATGCTGCAGGCGATCGAGGCGTGGCAGAAGACCCGGGCCGCCGCCGGCGAGCCCGCGATCGGGGTCGGCATCGGCATCCACTACGGGCCCGTCACCATGGGCGATATCGGCGGCGGCGAGGACGGCCTCGCCCAGCGCTTCGAGTTCGCGGTGATCGGCGACACGGTCAACGTCGCGAGCCGCCTCGAGCGGCTGACCCGCGAGCTCGCCGAGCCGCTCCTGGTCAGCGACACGGTGGTGCGCGCCCTGCGCCAGCAGCCCGAAACCCTGCGCTCGCTCGGCAGCCATCACCTCGATGGACGCAGCGGTGCCATCGCCGTCTGGACGGCGCGATAAGTCAAGAAATATGGGGAGGATGATCCTCCCCATGCCCCACCGTTACTTTGTGCCGGCGGCTGTCACCAACACCGAGTCAAAAAAACGGAGGGGCGCGGGGAGGCGCTGCCTCCCCGATTCTTCCCTTCCTACTGCGGCTTCTTGCCGACGAGCTTGCCCATGACATCGGCGAATTCGGTCGGGAACGGGAAAATGATGGTGTTGCTGCGGTCGTTGGCGATGTCGGTCAGGGCCGAGAGGTAGCGGAGCTGCATGGCTTCGGGGACCTGGGCCAGCACCTTGCCGGCATCGACCAGCCGTTCGGCCGCCTGGTATTCGCCCTCGGCGTTGATGATCTTGGCCCGCCTGATGCGCTCGGCCTCGGCCTGCTTGGCGATGGCGCGGACCATGGTCTCGTCGATGTCGACATGCTTGATCTCGACATTTGCGACCTTGACCCCCCAGGCCGCCGTCTGGTGGTCGAGGATCTCCTGGATGTCGTCGTTGATCTTGTCGCGCTCGGCGAGCATCTCGTCGAGCTCGTGCTTGCCGAGCACCGAACGCAGCGTGGTCTGGGCGAGCTGGCTGGTTGCCGCGGCGAAGTCCTCGACCTGAATCACCGCCTTGTCGGCCTCGATGATGCGAAAATAGATGACCGCGTTGACCTTGACCGAGACGTTGTCCCGGCTGATCAGGTCCTGCGACGGCACGTCGAGCACGCGGGTCCTGAGATCGACGCGGACCATGGTCTGCAGGCCCGGGATGATCAGGATCAGGCCCGGCCCCTTCACCTTCCAGAAGCGGCCGAGCATGAAGACCACCGCACGCTCGTATTCCCGCATGATCCTGAGCGCCATCAGGACGATGATCACCGGGATGATCAGGAGGACGAAGAGCGGCTCGAAGAACATGATCTATCTCACTTGGCTGGTGCGGCGGGCTCGACGGTGAGCGTCAGCCCCTCGCGCGATTTGACGGCGACGCGGGTCCCGGGCTCCAGCACCGCCGGCCCCTCGGCGTGCCAGATCTCGCCCTCGAGCCGTACCTGCCCCTTGCCCGCCTGCCAGCTCACCACCTCGCCCTGGCCGTGCACCACGGCCTCGGCCCCGGTCACGACCGGCCGCTCCCGGCCTCTGAGCACCATGCCGAGCGTGACCAGGAAGACACCGGAGAGCGACGCTGCCAGCGCGCCGATCAGATAGGGCGAGATGCCGAAGCCCGGGATGTCGGTATCCATCAGGAGGATGGCCCCGGCGGTGAACGCGGCGACACCGGTGATGCCGAGAATGCCGAAGCTCGGCACGAAGGCTTCGGCGATGACCAGCACCGTGCCCAGAAGGAGGAGCGCCACCCCGGCATAGTTCACCGGCAGGACCTGAAACGCGTAGAGGCCGAGCAGCAGGCAGATCGCCCCGATGAGGCCGGGGCCGACGAGGCCGGGCGAGTAGAACTCGAAGATGATCCCGTAGACGCCGATCAGCATGAGGATGGCGGCGACGTTGGGGTTGGTGATGATCGCGAGCAGCTGGTAGCGCCAGTCGGGCTCGATGGTCTCGACACTGGCATTGGCACTCTGGATCACATGGGCACCGCGCTCGAGCTCGACCTCGCGGCCGTCGATCGCGGCCAGGAGCTCGTCGAGATTGCGGGCGACGAGATCGATGACCCCGGCATCCATGGCCTCGCGATAGGTCAGGCTCTTGGCCTCGCGCACCGCGCGTTCGGCGAAGTCGGCATCGCGGCCGCGCATCTCGGCGAGCGAGCGCAGGTAGGCCGCCGCATCCTCGACCGCCTTGGCCTCGCCGGCCGAGCGCGGCGGCGACCTCGCCTCGCCGTCCTCGCCGTCCGCCGGCTCGTCTGCAGGCTCGCCACCGCCGCCCGGAAAGCCGCCGCCGCCCACCGGCACCGGGGTCGCCGCACCGAGATTGGTGCCGGGCGCCATGGCCGCGACGTGCGAGGCGTAGAGGATGTAGGTGCCGGCACTCGCCGCCCGGGCACCCGAGGGGGCGACATAGGTTGCGATCGGCAGCGGTGCCCCGATGATCGCCCGGATGATCGCCCGCATCGACGTGTCGAGGCCGCCCGGCGTGTCCATCCTGAGCACCACGAGATCGGCCCCGGCGGCGGCTGCCTCGTCGATCGAGCGGGCGACGAGATCGCTCGTGGCGGGGCCGATCGGGCCCTCGATCGGCACGACATGGACACGAGCAGCGCTCGCCTCCGCGACCGGCAACCCGAGAACGGCCAGTGCAAAGGCCAAAAGTGCCACGATCCTTGCCATGGTCCGACCATCGGCCGGTCGACGGCGCCCGTCAATAGCCGAGCGTACGGAAACCGTTCCTGGGCCACCGACGCGCTTTTCAGCCGCGCGCACTATGACAGCGAGGAGACAGCGTGCTAAGCGACAGATCAGAGGCAAAGGCGAGCCGTCCAAACGGGCGCTGGCAAAACGAAGACAAGCTGGCAAGACTGAGACTGGGAAGCACCGAGGAAGCTCTCCGGTGCCACGGACATGCCGATCCGCTCGAGAGCGGCGAGCACGGTGCCGGTCGTCGGTGACAACAGTGCGGCGCTGGCAAGCCGCAGCGCCGACCTTTGGGGAGGACGACATGACGCTGATCATCGCGGTCGCCTATCTCAGCGTGCTCGCCTGCGCGGTTATCGTTCTCGTCAGATGGCCGGCCCTGCCCTGCACCGGCGACACGCCGGTCGGCCTCTTCACCCTCGTGGCCCTCCTCTTCACCGCCGGGCTCGACATGGGCCTCGTCATGCTGCCCTTGGGCGAGTTCCCGGTCTACGAAGGTGATCCGGTCTACGGCTTCACCAATGCGCTGGCCGTCGAGTTCGGTATGTGGGGCCCGCTGGTCTGGCTGATGTACTTCGTCACCACCTTCTACTTCGTGGCGCTCGAGCCGCGCCTGCAGGTGTTCGAGATCAGGGCGGTCAAGTGGGTCTACAACCTCACGGTTATCGCGACCTGCTCGTTCACCTGCTATCTCTTCATGGTCAACCTGCCGGGCTACGCGCCGGAGCTGCCGGGCTGGTCGATCTGGGCGCTGGTGATGGCGGTGATCGCCTTTGCCGTCGTCTCCAGCGGCAATCTCGCCATCATGAAGTGGCTGGCGATCGTCTCCAGCTACGGCTTCGGCATGCTCGCCTTCACGGCCCTCGCCGTCGTCGCCTTCGCCTATAGCGGCGTCGGGCTCGGCCATTTCGTCGCCAATATCGGGCTGATCCTCGACTATTTCGCCAACCTGCACCGCTTCGCCACGCCGATCTCCGACTATCACGAGTTCTATCTCTTCTGGTGGTTCGCCTGGAGCATCATGATCGGCCAATTCGTCGCCCGGTTCGTCGGCGGCCTGCCGACCTGGCAGCTGGCGTTCGCCATGGTCGTGCTGCCGGCGATCCCGCTCGGGCTCTGGTTCTGCGTGCTCTTCGTCTACCACCAGAACGCCATCACCATCCCGGTCTGGCTGAACTGGTTCATGATCACGGTCGGCATCGTCTTCGTGATCAACTCGCTCGACAGCCTGATCCGGCTCTATGCCGCCAATCTCGACTGGTCGCGGCCGCGCCTCGGCACCCCGTTCTATTATGCGCTGCACTTCCTCCTGCAGCTCGCCCTGGTCGGCGCCTACGTCTTCACACCCTTCGAGATCCAGTGGGTCGGCGTCGTGGTGGTGGGCATCTATGCCGCGACCTATGTCGTCATCGTGCGCCGGATGCGGCTCCTCAAGGGGCTCGTCGCGACCCGACCCGTGACACCCAACTAGCTCAGGAAGAAGGCGAGCAGCCGGTCCAGCGTCGCCTCGGGGGCCTCCTCGGGCAGATAGTGGCCGCAGTCGAGCGCCTCGCCGGTGACCGGCCCCTTGGCCTTCTCGCGCCAGGTCTCGAGCACGTCGAAATGCGCCCCCATCAAGCCCTTCTTGCCCCAAATGACCAGAAGCGGGCAGGCGATGCGGGCGTCCTCGTCGGCCCGGTCGTGCTCGAGGTCGATGGTCGCCGCCGCCCGGTAGTCCTCGCAACTGCTGTGGATGGTCGCGGGATCGGCAAAGCAGCGCTCGTACTCGGCCATGGCCTCGGGATGGGCGAAGCCGGCCGACTTGCCGCCGGACCAGCTGCCGAGCTTGGCATGGAGGTAGTAGAGGGGATCGGCACCGAGCAGCCGCTCAGGGAAGTCGAACGGGCGGGAGAGGAAGAACCAGTGATAGTAGCCCTCGGCGATCGCCTTGTTGGTCGCCTCGAAGAGGGTCCGGGTCGGCACGATGTCGAGGACGGCGGCCTTCTCGACCTTCTCGGGATGATCGAGGCACAGCCGATGGGTCACGCGGCCGCCGCGGTCGTGGCCGGCGATCCTGAAGCGGTCGAAGCCGAGTTCGGCCATCACCTCGACCATGTCGGCGGCCATCGCCCGCTTGCTCATCGGGGCATGGTCGGCGGTGCCGCGCGGCTTGCTGCTGTCGCCGTAGCCGCGGAGATCGGCACAGACCACGGTGAACCGCTCGGCCAGGACCGGGGCCACTTCATGCCACATGGCGTGGGTCTGCGGATAACCGTGCAGCAGGAGCAGCGGCGGGCCATCGCCCTTGCGGCGGAGAAAGATCTCGGCGTCTCGGGTGGTGATGCGCTGGCTGGCGAAGCCTTCGAAGAGCGGCACGGCATATAGCTCCCGGGTCAGGTCAGGGTTGGCACCCGGTCGTCCAGGGGGTCGGCCCAGCGGGTGTTGGGGACCAGCGGGTACCAGTCCGGGCGCAAGGGATCGCGATCGTAGGGGTAGCCACCGAGCCTGCGATAGAGCTCGGCATAGCGCGCGACGCGCTCGGGATCGAGG
>DAIRDJ010000126.1:0-13184 GCA_036796215.1 Geminicoccaceae bacterium | reverse complement strand
GCAAACTTCTCGCGCCATCAACGAGTTGCGCTATCTATCTTTAGTTAAGTGGCTCCTCCTTTTGAGGTCCGATCAAAGGCCTCCTGGCCCTTGATCGTCGTCGGCATTTTTCCAAACGAGGCCGCCATCACGCGCCTGTTCGGCGCCCATCTCCTGGAGCAGAACGACGAACGGGCGGTCCGAAGAGCTCGCTACATGCAACTCGAGACCATCGCCCGGACCCGCGATGCTGCTGGCGTCAGCCTCACCGGCATGGCCGGCTGACCAAGCACCCGCCGACGCCGGAGCACAAGCTGGGCATCGCCCAGCGACACGACATTCGGGGATACGACCGCCGATCCCTAGGCCGCGTTCAATCCAGGGAGACCAAGGCGAACTGCTCGCGCTGACAGCTCAATCGGCGACGGCGGCTCAAGCTGCCAACCGCCTACATCTCCGAAGAGGTTGGTATGGTCGAGGCTCGGCTCAGATCCGAGCCTCGACCAGGGAGCGCAGATAGTTGCCGTAGTCGTTCTTGCGCAGGCCCTCGGCTCTTGCCAGGAGCGCCGCGTCATCGAGCCAGCCCTTGCGCCAGGCGATCTCCTCGAGACAGGCGATCTTGTAGCCCTGCCGCCGCTCGATGGTCTGGACGAACTGGGCGGCCTCGAGCAGGCTCTCGAAGGTCCCGGTATCCAGCCAGGCGAAGCCGCGGCGCAAGAGCTGCACCTTGAGCGTGCCCCGCTGCCGGTAGACCTCGTTGACGCTGGTGATCTCGAGCTCGCCGCGCGCCGACGGGCGGATCGAGCGCGCGATGTCGATCACCTCGTTGTCGTAGAAATAGAGCCCGGTCACCGCGAAGTTCGATCGCGGCCGCTCCGGCTTCTCCTCGAGTGACAGGACCTTCAGGTCCTGATCGAACTCGACCACGCCGAAGCGCTCCGGGTCCTTGACCTGGTAGCCGAACACCGTGGCCCCGGCCTCGGCGGCGCGCGCCGCCTCGAGGATCCCGGTGAAGCCCTGGCCATAGAAGATGTTGTCGCCGAGCACGAGGCAGACAGGGTCGCTGCCGACGAAGGAAGCACCAATGGTGAAGGCCTGGGCCAGCCCCTCCGGCCGCGGCTGCACCGCATAGGAGAGACTGATACCGAACTGGTGGCCGGAGCCCAAGAGACGCTGGAAAGCCTCCTGGTCGCCGGGCGTGGTGATCACCAGGATGTCCTGGATTCCGGCCAGCATCAGGACCGATAGCGGGTAGTAGATCAGGGGCTTGTCATAGACCGGCAGCAGCTGCTTGGAGGCGCCCATGGTGATCGGATAGAGCCGGCTGCCATTGCCACCGGCGAGCACGATGCCCTTCATGGCGGCGCTCACAGGCCACGCCGTTCGAGACGGTAGCTGCCGTCGAGAACCCCCTGCCACCAGCTCTGCTTCTCCAGATACCAGACGACCGTCGCTTCGAGTCCGCTCTCGAAGCTGTGCAGCGGCCGCCAGCCGAGCTCGACCTGGAGCTTAGCCGCATCGATGGCGTAGCGCGTGTCGTGCCCCGGCCGGTCGGCGACGAAGGTCACCAGATCGCGATACTGGCTCACCCCTTGCGGCTTCAGCCCCGCGGCATGCCGCTCGAGCAGCGTGCAAAGCGCCTCGACCACCTCGATGTTGCGCCGCTCGGCATTGCCACCGATATTGTAGGTCTCGCCGATGCGTCCGTTCTCGAGCACCCGGATCAGCGCCCGGGCGTGATCCTCGACGTGGAGCCAGTCGCGGATCTGCCGGCCGTCGCCGTAGACCGGCAAGGGCTTGCCGGCCAGGGCACTCAGGATCATGTGCGGGATCAGCTTTTCCGGGAACTGGTAGGGGCCGTAATTGTTGGAGCATGAGGTCACCAGCACCGGCAAGCCATAGGTACGGTGCCAGGCCCGCACCAGATGATCCGCGCCGGCCTTGCTCGCGGCATAGGGTGAGCTCGGCGCATAGGGCGTCGTCTCGACGAACCGCGCATCGGACGGCCCGAGGTCACCGTAGACCTCGTCGGTCGAGACCTGGTGGAAGCGAAACCGCGCACGGGCTCCCGCCGGCAGCGCCTGCCAATGGGCGCGGGCCGCCTCCAGGAGCGTCAGGGTGCCGCCGATATTGGTGTCGACGAACGCGCGCGGTCCCTCGATCGACCGGTCGACATGGCTTTCCGCCGCGAGGTTCATGATCGCATCCGGCCGATGCTCGGCCAGTACCTGCGCCATCGCCTGGGCATCGCGAATGTCGGCCTTGACGAATCGGTAGCGCTCGCTGCGACCGGCGGGCTCGGTCACCGCCTCGGCGAGCGACTGCAGATTGCCCGCATAGGTCAAGCAATCGACATTGATCACGGCGTGCGGCGTGCCGTCGAGCAGCGCGCGGATCACCGCCGAGCCGATAAACCCGGCACCGCCGGTCACCAGGATCTTCATCGCGCGCGGTCCAGTCATCGGCAGCCTGTCAGCTGAATGGGTCGAGGATCGATGCGCTGCTGCATGCCACGAACGGTCGGGCGGTGTTCTGCTCCATGGCCAACGAGTGTATCCTGCTACTTCGAAAGATAGTCGAGTGTTAACGATTCGGCGGCAGGGCGGTACCTCTGAGCGCAAGCGTGCGGCGCGCGTACTCGGTGATAGTGTCGGACGGTTCATTTGGCTTGGGTGAAATCGGCGTTCGTTTTATGTTCATGCTCGTTTGGCGACGATGGCCGCGGCCACGCGACACAAGATGTCCGTGAACGGGCGATGCAGCGGCCGAAGCGGACGAGCCTACACGGTTGGGATCATTTAAACTGTCAGGTGCCTGAATGTTGTCGATCGCACCAGCTGAGCCGACGAACCATAAGGAGCAGCCCATGACCACCGAGAGTCATCCGCGGACAGGCTGGTCGAGCACGGCCAGGTCGCGCGAGCCCAACTGCCGGATCGGCGTCGTCGGCACGGGCTTCGTCGCCCGGCATTTCGTCATCGAGCTGCTCCGCCGGTCGGAGTGGACACTCGGCCGCGTGCTCACCCGCCGGCCACCCGAGACCGTCCAGGGCTTTCCCGAGACGGCGCTGACCGACAGCATCGACGCCCTGATCGACACTGCCGACATCGTCCTCGAATGCACCGGCGACATCGGCCATGCGACCGAGGTCGCGGGCCGGGTCCTCGCCGCCGGCAAGCCGCTCGTCACCCTCAACCCGGAATTCCACGTCACGACCGGTGCGGCCTTCGTCGGCCAGGGCCTCTTGACCGAGGCCGAGGGCGACCAGCCGGGCTCGCTCGCGAGGCTCGCCGAGGAGGCGCTCACCATGGGCTTCGAGCCGCTGGTCTACGGCAACATGAAGGGCTTCTTGAACCGCCTGCCGACGCCCGAGGACATGCGCTTTTGGGCGAGCCGTCAGGGGCTCAGCCTGGCGATGGTCACTTCCTTCACCGACGGCACCAAGCTGCAGATCGAGCAATGCCTGATCGGCAACTTCACCAAGGCCGACATCGCGGGCGAGGATCTTCTGGGTCCCGCGGTCGACGAGCTCGACGCTGCGGCAACCATCCTCGGCGAGGCGGCGCTCGCGGCCGGCGGGCCGATCACCGACTACGTGCTGTCGCCGAAACTGCCGCACGGGGTCTTCGTCGTCGCCCGCCACGATGCCGCGCAGCGGGCGGCGTTGCGCTATCTCAAGCTCGGCGATGGTCCCTTCTACACGCTGGTCCAGCCCAACATCCTCGTCCACCTCGAAGCCTTCAAGACGCTCGAGCGGATTGCCCGGGGCGGCCCTGCGCTGCTGCACAATACGGCAAGTCCACACCTCTCCGTCGCCGCCGTCGCCAAGCGCCGGCTGCTGCCCGGAGAGCGGATCGGCCGCGGCTACGGCAGCTTCGAGCTGCGCGGCAGCTGCGTCCGGATCGCCGACCGCCCGGATCATCTGCCGATCGGCCTTGCCAACGCGCTGCACGTGCGTCGCGCCATCGAGCCCGGGCAGATCGTCGAGCTCGCCGATGTCGATCTCGAGCCCACGCCGACCCTCGAGCTCTGGCGGCGGATCAGCCGGACGGCGGTTGCACCGGTGCTCGAGCGGCGTGCCATCGGAGGCTGAAACGCATGGACGTGCTCGATACCGGCATCCCCGGCCTCAAGCTCGTACGTCCCCGCTATTTCGAGGACGAGCGCGGCTATTTCGTCGAGATCTTCAAGCGCAGCAGCTTTCGTGACGCCGGGCTGCCGTACGAGTTCGTGCAGGACAACGTCTCACTGTCGCGACAGCCGGGTACGATGCGCGGCATGCACTGGCAGGCACCGCCCTTTGCCCAGGCCAAGCTCGTGCGGGTCGGCCGGGGTGCGGTGCTCGACATGGTCGTCGACCTTCGCCGGCACTCGCCGACCTACGGCCAGCACTTCGCGGTCGAGTTGAGTGCCGAGAACCGGCTGCAGCTGCTCGTGCCGCGCGGCTTCGCCCACGGCTTTCTCACCCTCGAGCCGGACAGCGAGGTCATCTACAAGTGTGATGCCCTGTACAATTCAGCGGCCGAGCGGGGGGTGCCTTGGGCCGATCCCGATCTGGCGCTGCCCTGGCCCGGGCAGCCCGAGGTGAGCATCGTCTCCGCCAAGGATCGCGCCTGGCCGCGGCTGCGCGACCTCGACTCGCCATTCGCCGACGGTCCGGCGCAGCCGCGCCCCGGAACTGATCACAAGCTTGAGACAATCTGCGTAAAGCTCTAGGATCATTCGGTTTCGCTCAGTCACTGCAGCGGGTCCGGCACGCCGCCGGAACCGGGGAGTTCGGCCACCATGCGGCTCGCCTATTCGATCAGCGGCTACCGCCAGCCCAACCAGTTCGCCTGGCTGATGAGCGCCATCCGCCATCCCGACGACCTTGTCGTCATCCATGTCGATGCGCGGACCCCGGAGCCGGTCTTCACCGCGATGCGCGAGATCGCCGGTGTCGCTGCCAACGTCGTCTTCATCGACCGTCAGCCGATCACCTGGATGGGCATCTCGCTGGTCGAAGCCGAGTTGCGCGCGATCGAAGCGGCACTCGCGGCAAAGCCCCGTTTCGACTACCTGATCAGTCTCTCGATGCAGGACTATCCGCTGAAGAGCCGGGCCGAGATCACGGCCGAACTCGCCGCCGCCCCCGGCCGTGACTACCTTACCTTTGAGCCCTTGGCCGACCAACCCTTCCACATGCGCCGTCGACCGTGGCTCTGGTCGTTCGAGCACAACGGGCGGCTGGTGCGCACGATCATCCCGCGACCGGTGCCGCGGGACCTCGCGATCGCCTGGAAAGGGCCCTGGTGGCGGATTCTCAGCCGTGAGACCTGTGCCTGGCTCATGACGGCACCGCTAACCCGGCGCTACCTCGCCTTCCTGCGGAACGTGCAGACGCCCGACGAGTTCTTCTTCCAGAACCTCGTGCGCCAGGGGCTCGGCACAGAGCGGCTCGCCGATGGCTATCGTCACTTCATCTCCTGGCCCGGCGGCTCGCCGAGCCCGGAGACCCTGACCATGGCCAAGGCGGAGGCGCTCCTGGCGTCGCCCATGTGGTACGCGCGCAAATTCGACGAGACGGTCGATGCCGCCATTCTGGAACGGCTCGCCGAACGGATCGGCGCCGATCTCCCGGCCCATGTCCGGCAAGCGCAGCGGGCCGACGCTGCGGCAGTGGCTGCCTGAGCGGCGACCGTCCCGGGGACGCGTCGCCGGCAGCCTATCCCCAATGATGGGTCGGCGTGCGGCGGCCGCCATCAGTCGCGGCGGGCGATGCTGATCTCGCCTTCGCCGAGCAGGGCCGTCGGATCGACCGGGCTCTTGCCCTGGCGGATCTCGAAGTGGAGCTGCGGCTCGACCACGTCGCCGCTGCGCCCGACCTTGGCGATCGGCTGGCCGCGGGTGACGATGTCGCCGCGGGTCACCAGCAGCGCATCGTTGTGCGCGTAGGCCGAAAGATAGCCGTCGGCGTGGCGCACCAGCAGCATCCGGCCGAAGGCCGCGAGGTCCTCGTCGGCATAGACGACAAGGCCGTTCTCGGCGGCACGGACGATGCTGCCGGCCGGGGCCGCGATATTGATCCCGTCATTGCGGCGGCCGTCGGGCTTGGTGCCGAAAGCACCGATCACCTCACCCCGCTCCACCGGCCAGAGGAACCCCTCGCCGGAGAGCGGTGGCGCATCCACCGCCGCCAGATCGCGCTGCCGTGCCGCATCGCGCTCAGCCTCGCCGGGCGCGCGCGCCGCCACCGCCGGGGCCGGTTGCGGCACCGCGGCCGGGCGGGCCACCGGCCGGATGGCCGGGGCCGCTGAGGTCGGCGTCGCGATCGGGCCGACCGCGACCGGCGTGGCGGGCTCGGCCGCTGGTGCCGGTGCCGGGCGTGCAGGTGCCGGGCGTGCAGGTGCCGGGCGCCGCACCGGCTCGGCCCGGGCGATCTGCGTTGCCGGTGGCTCGGCCGGCGACGTTCGGGCTGGTGACGTGCCGGCTGGCGCTGGCGCTGCCCCTGCCGGCAGGCGGAGCGTCGTTCCGACATGGAGCCGCCCGGGATCGACAGTGCCATTCAGCGCCACGAGATCGCCCAGCCTGACGTTGTGCGCGGCGGCGATGCCGGAGAGCGTGTCGCCGCGCGCCACCACATAGCTGAGCCCGTCGGCCGGCCCCGGCCCGTCGGCCTGCGGCAGGCGCAGCACCTGGCCCACATAGATGTGATACGGCGGCTGCAGCCGATTGAGGGCCACGATATCGCGGGTCGGCACCCGGTAGAGCACGGCGAGCTCGCTCACCGTCTCGCCCGGCATCACCAGATGCCGGCCGCTCTCCGGCACCCGCCTCGAGGTCTCGCCGGTCTCCTGGTAGATCGCCTTTCTCGCCTGCTCCCAGGGCACGAACCCGCCCCAATGCACCGACCGGTAGTCCGTGCAGCCCAGCAACGCGAGCCCGCCCGCCACGGCGAGCAGGCCCCTGCCCGCAGCCAATCGCACCAACGTCGCCAATCTCTCGCCCTCGTCCCGCTAGCCGCCCGGTCCCAGAGCGGCCGTGGCTGCAAAGACAACGCACGCCCGGCTGCCCTCATCCACGCCCGAGTGCATCCGGGCGCGACTCCGCATCCTCTCTCGTGTAGCGCAAGTCACCGACGGAGCGCAACAAGTGACAAAAAGAAACGGCAAGGTTCAGGCACCAAACGCCGCACTCTTCAAGTCGGTGCTTGTACCGTTACTCAGACGTCACGCGAGCAAGGCGCAATTTTCAGTTGCTGGTCAGGAGCTTGGCGAGCTTGGTGAAGCTTGGATGATGGGTCATGTCGAGCTGAATGGGCGTCACCGAGACAAAATGATCGCGCACGGCGGCCACATCCGTGCCGTCGGCGTGATCCACCTCATCCCGCGAAACTCCAATCCAGACATAGGGTTCGCCGCGCGGGTCGATCCTCTCGATGAGCTCGTCCCCGACCTTCTGCTTGCCCTGCCGGGTCACCTGCACGCCCTTGACACTCGGCGCCACACAGTCGGGAAAATTGACGTTGATCAAGACGTCCTTCGGCCATTGCATTGACAGAAGCGGGCGAATTATTCCGGGCGCCCAGTCCTCCGCGGTCTTCCACTTCACCGGATGGCGGTCGCGGCAGGCCTGGCTGAAGGCGATCGCCGGCACCTTGAGCAGGGTCGCTTCCATGGCGGCGGCGATGGTGCCGGAATAGGTCACATCCTCGCCGAGATTGTGGCCCTGATTGACGCCCGAGAGGATGAGATCGATCTTCTCGCCCACGAGGATGTTCTGCAGCGCCAAGAGGACGCAGTCGGTGGGCGTGCCGTCGACCGCATAGTGACGCTCGGACAGCCGCCGGGTGCGGAGCGGCCGCCGCAGGGTCAGGGAATGCCCGGCCCCGCTGTGGTTGACCTCGGGGGCGACGACCCAGACCTCGTCCGAGAGCTCGCGGGCGATCGCCTCCATGACCTTGAGGCCCGGGGCGTTGATCCCGTCGTCGTTGGTGACGAGGATGCGGGGCTGGTCACCCGGTGGCTTGAGCATCGGCACTGATCCGTTCGCTGCCGCCCATATAGGGCCGAAGGGCCTCGGGCAGCGTGATGCTGCTATCGGCTTCCTGGTAGTTCTCGAGCACGGCGATGAGCGTGCGCCCGACCGCGAGGCCCGAGCCGTTGAGCGTATGGACGAAGCGGGTCTGCTTCTCGCCCTTGGGCCGGCAGCGCGTGTTCAGCCGCCGGGCCTGGAAACCGCCGCAATTCGAGCAGGACGAGATCTCGCGATAGTTGCCCTGCCCGGGCAGCCAGACCTCGATGTCGTAGGTCTTTCGCGCCGAGAAGCCGGTGTCGCCGGCCGAGAGGGTCATGACCCGATAGGGCAGGCCGAGCAGCCGCAGCACCGCTTCGGCACAGCCCGTCATCCGCTCGTGCTCGGCCGCCGACTGCTCGGGCGTGGTGATGCTGACGAGCTCCACCTTGCTGAACTGGTGCTGGCGGATCATGCCGCGCGTGTCCCTGCCCGCGGCGCCGGCTTCCGAGCGAAAGCAGGCGGTCAGCGCGGTGCAGCGCAGCGGCAGGTCCTCCTCCGCCAGGATCTCGCCCGCGACCAGATTGGTGAGTGGCACCTCGGCGGTCGGGATCAGCCAGCGATCGTCCGTGGTGCGAAAGAGATCGGCGCCGAACTTCGGCAGCTGGCCAGTGCCGAAGAGGGCTGCGTCCCTGACCAGGAGCGGCACCGCCACCTCCTGGTAGCCGTGCTCGCGGGTCTGCAGGTCCAGCATCAACTGGCCGATCGCCCGCTCGAGCCGGGCAAGCGCACCCTTGAGCACGACGAACCGGGCACCCGAGAGCCTGGCCGCCGCCTCGAAATCCATGCCCAACGTCGTCCCCAGGGCATCGTGCGGCCTGGGCTCGAAGTTGAAGCTGCGGGGCTCGCCCCACCGCCGCTCCTCGCGATTGGCGCTCTCGTCGGGCCCGTCCGGCACGTCGTCGGCCAGGATGTTCGGCAGTTCGGCCAGGCGGTTGTCGAGGGCTGCCTTGGCGGTCTCGAGCTTGGCCTCGCGGATCTTCAAGAGGTCCTTGAGCTGCGCCACCTGATCGAGCAGCTCGGCCGGCGGCTTGCCGTCCGGGCCACGCTTCTGGCCGATCTCCTTCGACAGCCGGTTGCGCAGCGCCTGGTCCTCCTGGACCTTGGTCTCGAGCGACCGCCATGTCTGATCGAGGGCGAGGATGTCGGCGGCGGCCGGCGGCAGGCCGCGTCTCGCCAAGGCCGCATCGAACGCGGCACCGTGCTCGCGCAACCACTTCAGATCATGCATGGGCGGTCCGGGCTTTCCCTTGGTCCTGACGCGGGCTCTCTAGACAAGGCCCCGGCTCTCTAGACGAGGCTGAAGACCCCGGCAACCGTGGCACCACGAGTGGCGCACACTTCGCCTCGCCGGTGTGGCCCGGCTCTGCTAAGAGCGATCCCAGCCGGTCGGCCGCGATCGGTGGCCTTGCCCGATGAACCAGCATGCGGCGTCGCCTCGTCCCCCTCGTTGCCCTCCTGGCCCTTGCCGCCTGCGGCTATCTGATCCCGGCAGGGCACCAGACGACTGAGCCCGCGGCCCTGCGCGCTGGCGCCTACACGCTCGACCCGGATCACGCGGTCTTGCTCTGGAAGCTCGACCATCTGGGCTTCTCGACCTTCGTCGGCCGCTTCGACCGGCTGCGCGGCTCGCTCGATTTCGACCCCGAACGCCCCGAAGAGGCGGCCGTGGAGATCGTGGTCGAAACCGCCAGTGTGAGCACCCACGTCGCGAGCCTGACCGAGGATCTCCGCTCCGCCAGCTGGTTCGCCACCGACCGCTTCCCCGAGGCCCGGTTCATCAGCCATAACGTCGAGGTGACCGGCCCCGACACCGGCCGGGTGACCGGCGATCTCACCCTTTTGGACGTGACCCGGCCAGTCACGCTGGACGTCACCTTCAACGGCGGGGCGCCCAACATCCTGACTGGCCGCTACACCCTGGGCTTTGCCGCCTCGACGGTCATCGACCGGAGCGCTTTCGGCCTTTCGACCTTCGTTCCGGCGATCGGTCGCGAGGTGACGCTCGAGATTCACGTCGAGTTCACCGCAGCGCCGGGCTGATGCTCGGGCCAGCCTGACGCTCTTGCCTTGCGACGCGCACTCCCCACGTCTGTCGGATCACGGGGATCGGAGTGACCATGCGCGCGTATCTGACGATCGGCCTCCTCGCGGCAGGCTTCGGGCTGACCTTCGGGCCCGGCGGCAACGCGTTGGCCCAGGCTGCCGCCGGCGATGTCTACGCCTTGCGGGGTGCGGGCCAACTGTCTTGTGCCCAGTACCTCGAAGCCTACGAGGAACAGGGTAGCGTTCTCTACATGACCGCGGGCTGGATCGACGGCTATGTCACCGCCATGAACCGGGTCGAGACCGGCGTTTTCGAGCACCTCTCGTGGCAGGAGACAGGGCTCGTTCTCGATCTCCTGCGCAACCACTGCGACGCCAACCCGAACGACGGTCTGGCCAATGCGGTGCACCTCTTCCTGCGCGCCACGAGCTCGACCCGCCTGACCGAGAAGAGCGAGCTCATCCAGATCCCGGTGCCGGACAGCGATGCCAGCCTCGACGTCTACCAGGCGACGATCGCGCGAGCGCAGCGCATGCTGGCCGAGCTCGGCCACTACGACTCGACCGTCGACGGCCTCTACGGGCCCGGCACCGCCGCCGCGATCCGCGCCTTTCAAGCGCAGCAGGGACTGCCGGAGAACGGCCTGCCCGACCAGCGCACCCTGCTCGTCCTCTTCGCGCCCACCTTCGAAGGCGTGAATTGAGGCACCGGGCAGTGCAGCGTTAACCGGGTCTTAACCCCGAGCGTGGTTCTCTTGGGCGTCGGCGCTGTTGCCCGACCCCAGCCCTGGAGAGCCACGTGAGCCGCCACATGATCCGATTGAGCCGGTTCGTTTGTTGCCTGATCGCCGGGCTTCTGCCGGCCATAGAGGCCTCGGCCCGAACGCCGGGGGCCGCCGCACCGATGCCGTGCCACGACTACCAGAGGATCGTCGAGACCCTGGACAAGCGCTACGGCGAAAGCCCTGTCTCGGCCGGGTTGCAGACCAACGGCAACGTCCTGCAGGTCTTCTCGTCCCCCGAAAGCGGCAGCTGGACGATCCTCTCGGTCGCGCCGTCGGGCATCGGCTGCATCGTCGCCGCCGGCAAGAGCTGGCACGAGCAGAAGCCGCGCGCGACCGACCCGAGCACCTGACCGCAGCACGGCTCTTGCCCAGAGCGGTCGGCCGCCTAGCCTCTTGTGCAGTCATCGAACGAACGAGGAGATGCAGCCATCGCACGGGTCTTGATCACCGGCGCCAATCGGGGGATCGGCAGGGCCCTGGCGATCGAGCTCGCCGGCCGTGGCCACGCGGTGATCGCCGCCAGCCGCCGGGCGCCCGAGCCGGCTTTCGACAATCCGGCCATTCGCCACCTGCCGCTCGATGTCACCGATCGGGGCTCGATCGAGGCGGCAGCTGCAGCGCTCGCGGGTGAGGGCGAGCCGCTTGACATCCTGGTCAACAATGCCGGCATTTTCGGCCCGCGCGGATCCGGGCTCGGGCGGATCGACGACGCGCTCTGGCACGAGGTCATGGCGACCAACGTCTTCGGCGCCTATCGGGTGAGCGAAGCCTTCCTGCCGCAGCTCCGCCGGGGGCGTGCGCCCAAGCTCGTGACCATTTCCAGCCGGATGGGCAGCATGGGCGCCAACAGCACGGGCGGCGAGTACATCTATCGCTCGTCGAAAGCGGCGGTGAATGCGGTGATGCGCAGCCTTGCCGTCGACCTCGCAGGCGACGGCATCACCGTCGCTGTCCTGCACCCCGGCTGGGTCCGGACCGGGATGGGGGGTGCCCAGGCGACGCTCGACGTCGAGACCAGTGCCAGGGGCCTCGCCGAGGTGATCCAGGGCCTCGCCCCCGCCCAGTCGGGCGGCTTCTTCAACTATGACGGAGCGCCTTTGGTTTGGTAAGCTGCGCCCAGTCGCTGTCGCACTCGAGCAAGCGCCGGTCGATGATCGGGCGCTAGGAACGAACCGGCTCCTCGTCCGAGGTCCTTCGGGCGAGGTACGGTTTCGAGGGAGGTGCAGCCATGGCGGTCGAGACCGCGGTCACGCGCGAGGCAAGGCTGCCCGCACGGGGCGGCAAACGTGGCCGGCCGACACCCAAGGGCCGCGAGCTCCAGCCGGAGGCCCTGGCCGGGATCCAGGCCCTGCTCGGCGCCCGGCCGCGCCGGCGCGACCTCTTGATCGAGCACCTGCACCTGATCCAGGACCACTATGGTCACCTGTGTGCCGCACACCTCAAGGCACTCGCCCACGAGCTGCGCCTCGCCGAGACGGAGGTCTTCGAGGTCGCCACCTTCTACGCCCATTTCGACGTGGTGAAGGAAGGCGAGAGCCCGCCGCCGGCGCTCACCATCCGGGTCTGCGACAGCCTCACCTGCAGCATGATGGGGGCCGAGCAGCTGATTGCCGAACTCGAGGCCGGCGCCGACCCCGCCGCCATCCGGATCAAGCGGGCCCCCTGCATGGGGGCCTGCGACCGTGCCCCGGCCCTCGAGGTCGGCCACCGCCAGCTCTTCGCCGCCACCGCCGAGGAGGCGCTCGCCGCCGCCCATGCCGGCCACACCCGGCCGGAACTCAGGGACTATATCGACCTCGCCCGCTACCGGGTGTCGGGTGGCTACACCCTCCTCGAGCGGCTGCGCGCCACCGATCCCGGCGATCTCGAGAGCGGCCCTGTTCACGACTTCATCGAGCGTCTCGAGGCCGCGGGCCTGCGCGGTCTCGGTGGCGCCGGCTTTCCCACCGGCCGCAAGTGGCGGCTCGTCATGGGCCAGCCTGGCCCGCGCCAGCTTTGCGTCAATGCCGACGAGGGCGAACCCGGCACCTTCAAGGACCGCCACTACCTGGAGACCGACCCGCACCGCTTCCTCGAGGGCATGCTGATCGCCGCCTGGTCGATCGCAGCCGAAAGCGCCTGGATCTACCTCCGCGACGAATACCCGGCCATTCGCTACATCCTCGAGCACGAGATCGCAGCGCTCGAGGCCGCGGGCCTCGCCGAGCCCGGCTTGATCCAGCTCCGCCGCGGCGCCGGTGCCTATATCTGCGGCGAAGAGTCGGCGATGATCGAGAGCCTCGAGGGCAAGCGCGGCCTGCCCCGCCACCGCCCGCCCTATGT
>DAIRDJ010000125.1:0-13291 GCA_036796215.1 Geminicoccaceae bacterium | reverse complement strand
GTCTTCGCGCTCGTCGTCTTCGCCGCCCTCATGCTGCTGCTCAAGCGCTCGAGCTTCGGCCTCGAAATGCGCGCCGTGACACAGAACCGCCAGATGGCGGGGGCCATGGGCATCCGCACCGGCCGGGTCGATGCCCTGACCTTCGGCCTCGGCTCTGGCGTCGCCGGCCTTGCCGGTGTCGCCCTCTCGCAGATCGACAATGTCAGCCCGAACCTCGGCCAGGGCTACATCATCGACAGCTTCATGGTCGTCGTCTTCGGCGGGGTCGGCAATCTCTGGGGCACGCTCACCGGGGCCATGACGCTCGGCATCATCAACAAGTTCCTCGAGCCCTACGCCGGCGCCGTCCTCGGCAAGATCCTGGTGCTGGTGCTCGTCATCCTCTTCATCCAAAAACGCCCGCGCGGCCTCTTCGCCCAACGCGGCCGCGCGGTCGAGGCCTGAACCTTTATGCTCTTGACCCGTCATCTCGGCCTTGGCGGCTGGTGGTTCCTCGTCTTCATCGCCGCCATCGCCGTCATCGTGCCTTACGGCAACCTCTACCTCTCGCCCGGCGACCCGCTCTACTTCTCGGGCTTCATGGTCTCGCTGCTCGGCAAGTTCCTGACCTATGCGCTCCTCGCCATCGCCATCGACCTGATCTGGGGCTATTGCGGCATCCTCAGCCTCGGCCACGGCGCCTTCTTCGCGCTCGGCGGCTACGCCATGGGCATGTACCTCATGCGCCAGATCGGCGACCGCGGCGTCTACGCCAACCCCAACCTCCCCGACTTCATGGTCTTCCTCAACTGGTCGGAGCTCCCCTGGTACTGGTGGGGCTTCTCCTCCTTTCCCTTCGCCATGCTCATGGTGCTGCTGGTCCCCGGCACGCTCGCCTTCGTCTTCGGCTGGCTGGCCTTCAGAAGCCGCGTCACCGGCGTCTATCTCTCGATCATCACCCAGGCCATGACCTACGCCCTGATGCTGGCCTTCTTCCGGAACGACATGGGCTTCGGCGGCAATAACGGGCTCACCGACTTCAAGGACATTCTGGGCTTCCCGCTGCAATCCGCGCAAACCCGGGCCGGCCTGTTCGTCGCCTCCGCCATTGCGCTGATGCTCGGCTTCATGATCGCCAAGGCCGTCGTGGGCTCCAAGCTCGGCCAGGTCCTGGTCGCCATCCGCGACGCCGAGAGCCGGACCCGCTTCCTGGGCTACCGCGTCGAGCACTACAAGCTCTTCGTCTTCGTCCTCTCCGCCATGATGGCCGGCACCGCCGGCGCCCTCTACGTGCCCCAGGTCGGCATCATCAACCCGGGCGAGTTCTCCCCGGCCAACTCCATCGAGATGGTCATCTGGGTCGCCGTCGGCGGCCGCGGCACGCTCGTGGGTGCTGTCATCGGCGCCGTCACCGTCAATTACGGCAAGACCTGGTTCACCACGGCCTTCCCTGAATTCTGGCTCTTCGCCCTGGGCGCCCTCTTCATCGCCGTCACCCTTTTCTTCCCAAAGGGCATCGTCGGCGCCTGGAACAGCTACGTGAACTGGATGCGGGCGCAAAAGCCCGACCCCCTGGCCTACAAATCCAAGGATCCCCTGACCCTCGACAAGCCAGCCGAACGCGAGGGAGCGCCCGTCGAGCGCGAGCGGGTGGCCGCCGAATGAGTGCCTCGACTGCCAAGGGCTCGATCCTCTATCTCGACGGCGTCAGCGTCAGCTTCGACGGGTTCAAGGCCCTGAACGGCCTCAGCTTTGTCATCGAGCCCGGTGAGCTCCGCGCCATCATCGGCCCCAACGGGGCCGGCAAGACCACCATGATGGACGTCATCACCGGCAAGACCAAGCCCGACTCGGGCGAGATCTTCTTCGAAGGCACCACCGACCTCCGCCACTACGACGAAGCCGCGATCGCCGGCCTCGGCATCGGCCGCAAGTTCCAGAAACCCACCGTCTTCGACAACCACAGCGTCGACGGCAACCTCGCCATGGCCCTCGCCGGCAACCGCTCGCCGTTCGCCACCCTCTTCCACCGCCCGACCGAAGCAGAGCGCGCCCGCCTCTCCGAGCTTCTGGCGATCGTCGGCCTCACCCGCCAGGCGAAAAGCCCGGCCGGCGACCTCAGCCACGGCCAGAAACAATGGCTCGAGATCGGCATGCTCCTGGCACAGGACCCCAAGCTGCTCCTGGTCGACGAGCCCGCCGCCGGCATGACCGACGCCGAAACCGAGGCCACGGCCGTCCTCCTGAAGCAGATCGCCCGTGACCACTCCGTCGTCGTCGTCGAGCACGACATGGCGTTCGTGCGCGACCTCGGCTGCAAGGTCACCGTGCTGCACGAAGGCTCGGTCCTCGCTGAAGGCTCGCTCGACCAGGTCTCCGCCGACGAGCGGGTCATCGAAGTCTATCTGGGGCGGTAGGAATGATGAAGAACAGATACAAGATAAGAAATGCGGGAAGGATGATCCTCCCCGCGCCCCACCGAAATATTGAGGGGGCGTGGGGGAAATCATTTCCCTCACATACTTGCCTTAGGCCATCATGCTAGAAGTAAAAAAAATCGACCTCCACTACGGTGCCGCCCAGGCCCTGCGGAGCGTCTCGCTGCAGGCGAAGATCGGCAACATCACCTGCCTCATGGGCAGGAACGGCGTGGGCAAGACCTCGACCCTGCGCGCCATCGTCGGCCAGCAGGCCATCAGCTCGGGCGAGATCCACTGGCAGGGCGAGCGCATCGACAAGCTCCGCCCGTACGACCGCACCCGAAAGAGCATCGCCTACGTCCCCCAAGGCCGCGAGATCTTCCCGCTCCTGACCGTCAAGGAGAACCTCGAGACCGGCTTCGCCCCCTTGCCGCGCAGCCTGCGCCGCATCCCCGACGAAATCTTCACCCTCTTTCCCGTCCTCAAGACCATGCTCGGCCGCAGAGGGGGCGACCTCTCCGGGGGCCAGCAACAACAACTCGCCATCGCCCGAGCCCTCGTCACCCGCCCCCAGCTCCTCATCCTCGACGAGCCCACCGAAGGCATCCAGCCCTCGATCATCAAGGACATCGAACGCGTCATCGCCCACCTCCGCGACCAGGGCACCATGGCCATCCTCCTGGTCGAGCAATATTTCGACTTCGCCCAGAAGCTCGCCGACCGCTTCACCGTCCTCGACCGCGGCGAGGTCATCCTCGACGGCAAACCGAGCGAGTTCGACGAAGCCGAGGTCAGGCGGCACTTGACGATCTGATGCCCCATTTGTTCGGGGGTGGATTCTGGCTGCAGGCGCAGAGGCAGCTTGTTCAAGCAAGCCGTATTTGAATGTCTTCGCCAAGGGGATAGTTGGCGGTCCCGAGCGGCACTCCCTGGGCAAAGGGGGGGCCGGCACGCCGCAGCAAGACCGATCGGACCGATGCTGCGGGCCTCGCCGACTTTTGGCGGGACTTTGTTGGCTGGTTGCGGGGCGACGGCCGGTTGGTGGCCATCCCGACGCTGGCCGAGAAGCACGGGCGACGTCCGAACCGTGAGCACGCGCAGCTGACGCGGGAACGGCGGCGATCGAGCAAGGCGACGCTGCCCCGGCTGGGTCTTCGCCCGTTCAAGCCGAAGCTGAAGCGGGCGAGCGAACGCTCGGCCCAGCTGCGCCCGCCCGACGAGGCGCCGATACCGCAGGGCCGACGGGGCCCGCTGGGACGCGGCTCAGCGAACGGTGGTACCGCAGAGCCAGTCCAGGCTCTGCCGCCAGAGCCTCGCGTAGCCGGGCCAGTCGACGAAGGGTTGCGGCAACCAGTGCGGGCCGATGTCGGACATCCAGGCGAGGCTGCGGCCCCGGCCGCAAGTGGCGATCGCGAGCAATGGGTGGGCGCCCTGCTCGGCCGGCAGTTCGGCCAAAAGCTCGGCCCCGGGCTTCAGCGTGACTTCGTTTAGGCCGAGCAAGAGCGGCCAGGGCTCGCCGCCGAGGCCGGCGAGGATCGGGTGGTCGGGCTGCTTCAGGACGGCGCTGAAGCCTTCGGGCACCTCGATGCGATCGTCGATGGGCAGGCAGGCGACCGGCAGCACCTTCTCGACCGGCGTCTTGTGCCAGCGGGCGGCGCCGTTGATGCCCTGAAAGCTGAAATAGCCGCCGATCATGGCGAGCCCGCCGCCGGCGAGAACATAAGCTTCGATGAGCTTCAACCGGTTGGCGACGGGCCTCCCGTGCAACCAGACCTCGGGATGCAGCAAGAGGGTGTTGGCGCCCAAGTCGGAGAGGATGATGGCATCAAAGGCCTCCAGGCCCTCGAGCGTCAGCGGAAACTTCGCCGCACAGTCATGCGCCGGCATGTAGGTGAGCTCGAAGGGGCTGTCCTCGAGTGCAGCGACCAGTGGTTCGGCACCGAGATGGAAGGTGACGGTGCCGAACTGGTCGAAGCCCTTGTAGTGGGTCGCGGCACTGACCCAGCTCTCGCCGGCGAGCAGCACTTGCTTCTTGGTCATGGGCTCTTTTCCTCCTCGGGGGCGAAGAAGACGCGTCTGGGGTTGTCGATCAGCATCGCCCGGATGGCGGTCTCGGCGAGACCGTGGCGGCGCAGGCGCGGCACGAAGTGGTTCAGGACGAAGGCGTAGCCGTTACCGCCATAGGCCTGGAGCATCATTTTCAGGAACACGTCCTGCGAGAGCAGCAGCCGGTCGCCGAAGCCTGCCTCGACCAGCCGGGCGATGGCGCCGGCCGTTTCCTCGTCCGACGGGCACTGCACGCCCTGATCGGCGTAGAAATAGTCCATGCCGATCATGTCGTACTCGATGAAGGCGCCACGCCGGGCGCAGGCGAGCTGATAGTCGGGGTCGGCGAAGGACGGGTTCATGTGGCAGAGCACCGTCTGCCGCGGATCGCCACCCTCGGCTTCGACGATGTCGAGGACCTCGAGGCCGCGCCTGAACCAGCCCGGCAGGTGCACCATCAGCGGCAGGCGGGTGCGCGCCTGGGCGCGGGCGGCACCCCTCAGGCTCTTCTCTTCCGCTGCCGTGAAGTCGGCGGAGACGCCGATCTCGCCGATGAGCCCGATCCTGACCCCGTCGATGCCATCGAGCGCTTCGCCGACGATCTCGTCGGCGATGGCATCGACGCTCATCCGCCTGAACTCCGGTGGGTGCGACGTCTCGAGATAGTAGCCCGCACCCATGACGATGTTGAGGCCGGTGGCCCGGGCGATGCGCAGAAGCGCCTGCGGGTTCCTGCCGATGCCGCGGCAGGTGGGGTCGACCACGGTGGCACCACCAGCCGCCTTGAAGGCCATGAGCTCACGGATCGCCAAGGGCTCGTCGTCGAGGGCACAGTTGTCGGGATTGACGAACGGGTCCTGGCGGAGCTCGCCCAGGATCGCGAGGCGCACCGGGCCTTCCCCCAGATACTGTCGTTCGGGTGTTTTGGGTGGGTGCCACCAGCAGCGGCAGTCGTTGAGGATGTGCTCGTGCGGCAGGGTAATGCCGAGCTGATCCGCCGGGATCGGGCCGGTCACCGTCATCACCTGGCCGGAGCCGGTGTGGCAGGGGCTGAGCTCGCTCATCGCCAATTCCTCATCACCAATTCCTCATCACCGGGCCCTCATCGCCGACCTTGGCCGAGGCGGAGAAAGAAGCGGGTATTGAGCCAGATGGCGGCGAGGATGATCGCACCCGTCACGATCTGGGTGAAGAAGGGCGAAATGTGCGAGAGGATCAGCCCGTTGCCGATCACCCCCATGGTCAGGGCTCCGAGCAGCGTGCCGATGATCGTGCCGCGCCCGCCCATGAGAGCGGTGCCGCCGAGCACCACGGCGGCGATCACCTCGAGCTCGAAGGCGACTGCTGCGTTCGACGAGCCGCTGCCGAGCCTGGCTGCGATGATGATGCCGGCCATGGCCGCCGCCATGCCGGTGAGCATGTAGACCGAGGCCGTGACCTTGCGGATGTCGATGCTGGCCCGCCGTGCCGCCTCGGCGTTGGCACCGATGGCGGTGACGTAGCGGCCGAAGCGGCACTGGCCGAGCATCACCCAGCCGACGATGGCGACGAGAACGGCGATCACCGCCGGCAGCGGCACGCCCAGGAACCAGCCGCGGCCGAGTTCGACGAACCAGCTCGACCCGTCGATCGGGATCGAGAAGCCCTGGGTGAGCAGCAGCGCGATGCCGCGCAGGATCGAGAGCCCGGCGAGCGTGACGATGAAGGCGGGAATGCCCTGATACGCGATGAACCAGCCCTGGATGGCGCCGACCAGGGCACCGAGGCCGAGCATCAGCAGCACGACGATGGGCCAGGGGATGCCGGCCTGGAGCGCAATCGCGGCAAGGGCGTTGACCAGTGCCACGGTCGAGCCCACCGAGAGGTCGATGCCGCCCGTGGTGATGACGAAGGTCATAGCGACGGCGACGATCAGGAGCGGTGCGGACTGGCGAAGCAGGTTCAAAAGGTTGATCTGGCTCGTGAACGCATCGGCAGTGCTGGCGAAGAACAGCACCATGAGCACGAAGAATCCGGCGATGCTGAGGACCGGTGCCTGGGCCGCGAGGAAGTCGCTGAGCGCACTGCCGGCCGGTCGCCGGTCGCGCGCTGCCGTGCGGGCCTCAGTTGCCATGGGCAGCACCCCGCAGCTGCTGTGCCTTGCCGCCGACGATCAGGCCCACGAGGTCCTCGAGGTCGGTCTCGTCGATGCGCCGCTCGGCCACCTTCAGGCCCTCGTACATGACGACGATGCGGTCGCAAACCCGAAAGAGGTCCTGCAGCCGGTGGGTGATCAGGATGATCGAGACACCGGCCCGGGCCAGCCTTTGGATCAGCCGGAGGACGGCGTCGACCTCGGCCACGGCAAGCGCCGAGGTGGGCTCGTCCATGATCAGGAGCTTAGGCTCGAAGGCGGCGGCCCGGCCGATGGCGATCGTCTGCCGCTGGCCGCCCGAGAGCTGGGCTACCAGCGCCTTCAGGTTCGGGATGTGGATGTCCAGATCGTCGAGATGGCGCTTGGCCTCCAGGGCCATCCGTCGCTTGTCGAGCAGCCGCCAGCCCAAGACCCGTCGGGTCGGCTCGCGGCCGAGAAAGAGGTTGCCGGCGACGTCGATCGTGTCGCAGAGCGAGAGGTCCTGGTAGACCATCTCGATCCGCGCGGCCCGGGCATCGGCCGGGGTGGCGAAGCTGACCTCCTGGCCGTCGACCGCGATCCGCCCGGCATCGGGCACGTAGGCGCCCGAGATGATCTTGGTGAGCGTCGACTTGCCGGCGGCATTGTCGCCGACCAGACCCACCACCTCGCCGGGCCAGGCGGCAAGATCCACGCCGCGCAGTGCGGCGATCGAGCCGAAGCGCTTCTCGATCCCGGTAGCGCTGATCCGCGGTGTCAGGGCGTAGTCGAGTCGGCTGGGGGAGGGGGCGGCCACCGCTGCGGCCGCCCCGACCGCTTCGGTCATTATTCGAAGATCGCCCGGAACTCGTCGACGTTCTCGGCGGTGACGATCGTCACAGGGACGGCGATCTCGGCCTCCACACTCTCGCCGGCGATCGCCCGGTGCGCCGCTTCGACTGCGGCCGCACCCATGCCGGCCGGATCCTGCTGGACGACGCCCACGACATAGCCCTCGTCGATGCCCTTGATCGCGGCGGCGGTGAGGTCCCAGCCGACGATGCGCACCGAGTCCTGGCGGCCCTGGCTCTCTACGGCGGCGACGGCACCGAGCAGCGCCGGCTCGCCGGTGGCGTAGATGGCCGAGAGGTCCGGGTTCGCGGTCATCAGGTTCTCGGCGGCACTCATCGCGTTGTCCTGAACGTTCCGGCCGTCGACGACGCCCGCCATGGTGATGCCCTCGGCATCCGCCACCACGTTCTCGAAGCCTTCCTGGCGGACGTTCTGGATGAACGAGTTGAGCGCACCGACGATGCCGAGCTTGGCCTCGCCGCCCATCTCCTTCCCGGCGTAGTCGAGGAAGTGCTCGCCGATCATCGCACCGGCGGCGGCGTTGTCGACGCCGACCTGGGCGACCTGCGGGCCCTCAGGCAGGATCGCGTCGACGGCGACGACGGGGATGCCGGCATCGGCCGCCTGCTGGACCGCCGGCATGATGCCATTGACGTCGATTGCGACGACGACGAGGCCATCGACACCCTGGGCGATATAGGTCTCGATGGCGTTGTTCTGGGCTGCCGGGTCGTTGTTGGCGTTGAAGATGACGAGCTCGACGCCGAGCTCCTCGGCCTTCTGCTGGGCGCCTTCGTTCATCTGGGTGAAGAAGAGGGCCTGCTGGTTGATCTGGACAAGCGCGATGGTCTCGGCCGAGGCGCTGGCGGTGCCGAACGATGCGGCGGTGAAGGCGGTCGTGGCGAGGAGGGCCGTGGTCAGGACATGACGGCGCAGGGTCATCGGGTATCTCTCCCATGTTGGCGCCGCCGGGCTGCTCCGGGGCGCGTTGGATCGAACGGTAGGCCAGATGATTGATACGTTCAAATCAAGAATCAGGCGACACCCGGAAGATCCCGGCAGAGCCGCGCGGTAGTGAGCCCGTGCTCCTGCGCACCGCTGACAGTGACCGCGAGGCTGCCGGCGCGCACCGCGGCCTCGAGTGCTGGGCCCGGCGGCAGGCGATGCAGCCGGGCGGCGATCAACGTGCCGGTGAAGGTGTCGCCGGCACCGGTTTCGTCGACCACGTCGACCGCCGGGGCGGTGGCCCGCGCGATCACCCCGCCGTGCTCCAGGAGCACCGCCCCTTCGGCACCCAGGGTGAGCGCCACCTGGCCGTCGCCGAAGGCCGCACCCACCCGCTCGATCAGCTCGGCCGTGCCGCCGGCGCCGCCCAGGAGCTTGCGCGCAGCCTCGTGGTTGACCACGACGAGCGAGAAGAGCGGGGCCAGCCGCTCGAGCCAGGCCGCACGGCCCGCATTGGCCTCGACCTGACCGATCTGCGTTACGGTGAAGAGCCGGCGAAACGCCGGGCGTGCCAGGACCGGTGCCAGCACCGCCACCTGGTCGCCCTGGACGAAGAGCGCCGGCGGCCGGTCCCGATCGACCGTGTGGCACCATGCCGCCAGCGCCTCGGGCCGGACCTGCAGCGGCTCGTTGACGATCGTTCGGCTGCCGTCGGGCTCGACCATGATGAAGCAGCGCGACAGGCGGCTCCCGGCAGTGCGCGATGCCGGCAGCAGCCTGACCCGCCGTTCGGCCAGAAGCTCCTCGGCCCAGTCACTTTCCGGATCGAGGCCGAGGATCGAGAGCAGCTCGACCTCGACCGGCCAGGGGGGGCCGAGGCCGGCGGCGGTCACCGCGACATTGGCCGCCCGGCCGCCGAGCTTCTTCTCGATACCGGAGGCGGTCACCCGGTCGGCCCGGTGCGGCAGCACGCCCAGATGCGCCACGTGGTCGGCGCAGAGGTAGCCGACGCAGGTCAGCCGCGGCGCGTCGCCGGCATAGGCTCGGGCGGCGCGGCCGCGCCGGCCGATCAGCGCCCGGGCGGCGTGATCGGGCGTATAGCCGAGGCTGGCGATGGCCGCCTCGATCCGCTGCCGGGTCGCCGGCTGCACCGCGCGCCTGCCGGTCAGGACGTTGGAGACCGTGCCGGTCGAGACGCCGGCGGCGATCGCGACATCGCGGATCGTCGGCCGCCCGAACCTCATGGCCGAAGAGCCCGGAGTTCGGCTGCAGTCGGCAGTGCAGCCGCGGTGCCGGTCCGACTGACCTTCAAGGAGGCGGCCCGAATGGCAAGATCGAGCGCCACCTCCAGCGTGTCGTTCTGGGTCAGGCACCCGGCGAGCACGCCCGCCAGCACATCGCCGGCGCCGGTGGTGTCCACTGCGGTGACCAATGGCGCCGCGCAGAGGTGGCTGCCGGCAGCATTGGTCAGGCGGGCACCCGCGGCGCCGAGCGTGGTGATGATGATCGGGGCGACTGGATCGGGCAGTGCGGCCGCCTCGGGTGCGTTGACGATCAGGATGTCGACATGCGCCAAGGCCGTGGCAACACCGGGTCGCAGCGGCGAGGGGTTGAAGAAGGTCCGTATCCCCCGGGTTCGGGCCGCTGCCAGGGCGTCGATGGTCGTTCGCTCGTCGAGATTGCCTTGCATCAGCAGGCCGTCACCCGGCACGAGTTCGGCGATCGCCCGCAGAGCTGTTGATGTGGAGAGGGAGGCCGCCGCCGCATGGGTGGTGACGATCAGGTTGTCGCCCGAGGGGCCCACCAGCACGATCGATTCGTCGCTCGGCCCTGTGTGCTCGAGCAGCCATGGGCCATCCAGGCCCTCGGCGCGCAGGTGCCGGCGCAGCATGGCGCCCTTGGCGTCGCTGCCGAGTGTGGCCAACAGCACGACCTCGGCCCCGGTGCGGGCCGCCATGACCGCCTGGTTGAGGCCCTTGCCGCCGGGCTCCGCCGTGGCGACGGCGGCCAGCACGCTTTCGCCTTCCCGCGGCAGCCGCTCGACCCGGTAGCAGCGGTCGACGGCCGCGTTGCCGATGACCAGCAGCCTCACCGCAGGCTTTCGATCCCGGCCATGAACCGCCGGCAGCGCTCGGGATCGACCGGGTTCCACCAGGCGCCATCGACCTTCAGGGCACTGGCGATGATGCAGCCGTGTGCCTCAGTCAGGATGCGCTCTGCATTTGCCGGTGTGACGCCGGAGCCGACGAGGACGGGCAGCACGGTTGCACCCTTGATCGCCTCGATCTCGCCTGCCGTCGCGGCATCGCCGGTGCGCTGGCCGGTGGCGATCACGACATCGGCCCCGGACCATTCGAGGTCGCGGGTGACCTCCGGGATCGAGCGGTCGGCGGTGATCGCGTGCGCCCCGTGCTTGACGTGGCTGTCGGCGAAGATCCGCACGTCGCCGGCGGCGAGGCTGCGGCGATAGCGCAAGGCGGTGGCGGCGGGGCCTTCGATGATCCCCTCGTTCGCCACATAGGCGTTGCACCACTGGTTGACCCGGATGAAGCCGGCCCCGGCGGCCTTGGCGATGGCGAGTGCGGTGTGCGCCGCATTGGCGAGCACGTTGATGCCGAGCGGCAGGCCGGCGGCGCGGCGCACGTGCTCGGCGATCACCGCCATCGCTGCCGCCGTCTCGGGGCCGATGGCGTCGGGCTTGAGGAACGGGATATCGCCATGGTTCTCGACGATCAGCCCATCGAGCCCGGCCGCGGCATAGCCCTCGGCATCGGCTTTCGCCCGTTCGATGATCGCGGCCATGGCTGTGCCCTGATAGGCAGGCGCACCGGGCAGCGGCAGGAGGTGGACGACGCCGATCACCACAGCGCTTTGTCTGCCGAAAAGCGTTGCGAGGGCGTTCGCGTCGACCGGCGCCACGGCTTGCGTCACGAGAGGTCCTCAACCGATTAAAACGATTAAATCGCTAGCGCCGGCTGACGTGGAGGTCAACCGCGAAGGCGGTCCGACCGTCCTGCACGCACTCGGAGCACTGCCGCTAGGCCGCCGCGGCGCGACCCCTCGTCAGATCGAACGACCCATTTCGGCACGTCTGGGCCACTCAGCTCGTGCCGCCTTCGGGAGAAAAAGCCGGCCCAGGTCGGGGTCGTGGCCGCTGAACCGCGGCCTGAGAAGGCGATCCCGCCGCAGCCTCGCCACCTCGTCAGATGAGACTGTCGGCGCCGATCACGGGCCCGCCCTCACCGAAGCGCCGAGCGAAAGCCGGCTGCTCGACGCTTGATCGATGGTCGCTCGGGCCTGTGCGCGACGGCTGGCCGACCTCGGCGTCGATGTCTCAGCCGTGCTCGGGGTCTCAGCCGTGCTCGGGGATGCCCTCGAAGGCGCGGTCGCCCCAGACCTGCTCGATGCGGTCGTCGCGCCCGCAGTTCCAGCGATAGAAGCGATACGGCAGCGGCTTCTTCTCGCAATGGTCCAGGTGGTAGTCCTCCGCCGGGTAGAACGGGCCGGCCTCCTCGATCGGGGTGACGATCGTCTCGCCCGATGCCTCCTGGGCTGCCGCCTTGGACGCCTCGGCCGCCCGCCGCTGCGCCTCGTCGTGGACGAAGATGGCCGTCTCGTAGGACCCGCCGCGGTCGCAGAACTGCCCGCCCGGGTCGGCCGGGTCCACGGAATGCCAGAACGCCGTCAGCAGTTCGGCTTAGCTGACCCGGCTCGGATCGTAGGCGATCCGCACCGCTTCGTGGTGGCCCGTGCCGCCGGTATAGCCCGAGACGGTCTCGACGCCGCCGGGGACGTGGTCGAAGTCGGCCTCGACGCACCAGAAGCAGCCGTCGGCGAAGGTGGCCGTCGCCAGCTCCTGGGCGTGCGATCCGCCGGCGAAGGTCGCCTGTGCCAGGGCCAGTACCGCAGCGGTGGTCAGCATCCTCCTGGTCACGTGGCGTCTCTCCCGTGTCGTCGTTCGGTCCTGCAGCGCTGGCTCACCCGAGGCCGCCTCCGCCTAGGCCGCCTCCGCCGGCCGGAAGTCCAGGGCCACGCCGTTGATGCAGTAGCGGAGCCCGGTCGGCGGCGGGCCGTCGTCGAACACGTGACCCTGGTGGCCGCCGCACCGGGCGCAGTGGACCTCGGTCCGGACCATGAACAGGCTGCGGTCCTCTGAGGTGCCGATGGCACCCTCGATCGGTGCCCAGAAACTCGGCCAGCCGGTGCCGCTGTCGTACTTCCTCGCCGACGAGAACAGCGGGTTGCCGCAGCCGGCGCAGGCATAGGTGCCGGCGCGCTTCTCGTCGTTCAGCGGGCTCGTCCACGGCCGCTCGGTGCCGTGGTCGCGCAGCACACGGTACTCTTCGGGTGTGAGGATGCGCCGCCACTCCGCCTCGCTCTTCGTGACCTCGAAGGTGGCCGCGCCCGTCGCGGCGCCGGCGGTAGCAGGACCACCGCTACCGGCGAACAGCTTTGCCGCCACGGCCGCGCCGAGCGCGGCAACGCCACCCACGAGAAACCGCCGCTTGGTCATGTCTGATCCTTTCGCTCGGGCGGCCCGCTTCCATCCCCGGGACGATCGTTCGCGCACGATCGGGAGAGCCGCCCGGATGACTCGTTCAGGCGACAGGTGGCATTCCTGCAGGCCCAATCCATTCACGACAGCGTTAGGACGCCATGGTCGCCCGGCCCCGCCTGCACGGTCTGCGCCGCATCGCGGTGGTGACAGTCGTCGATGCTCCGTCAGTTGTGCGGATGATCGCGTCGCACGCGCACCCCGACCCCGGAAAATCTCCTGCCTTACCCCTCGGGCCAAACGCGGCACTCTCGAGTCATCGAACGATGCGGACCACCAGCCGGGGGGCCCCGGCACGGCCGCAGACGATGGACCCGAACCCAGCCAACCACGGAGACCGATCATGAAGACCCTGAAGCTCACCACCGCCGCCCTGGCCCTCTCGCTCATGGCCGCCGCCAG
>DAIRDJ010000124.1:0-13293 GCA_036796215.1 Geminicoccaceae bacterium | reverse complement strand
CCATCCGTCCTCCTGGGGAAGCGACGTCCCCGTCATCTATTGCACCATGCGGCTGAGGCCGGAGGGGCCGATCATCGCTTGCGGCCGCGATCTTCGCTCCTCCGCTGCCTTGCAGCAGCGCCTGATCGAGGCGCAGCAATCGATGGAGCGACACTATTCCAGGCTGCGCAACCTGGAGACGCGCTACCGGCTTCTGTTTCAGATGAGTGCCGAGGCCGTCTTGATCGTGGATGCGGTAAGCCGCAAGGTCATCGAGGCCAATCCAGCCGCCGGGCCACTCTTCGGCGAGGCCTCGAGGCGCGTGGTCGGCCGGGTCTTCCCCGACGGCTTCGATGTCGACAGCACGACCGCCCTGCAGTCGCTCCTCGCCAGCGTGCGCGCCACCGGGCGGGCCGAGCAGGTGCACGCCAAGCTCGCCGACACGCGACGCGAACTCGTCGTGTCTGCCTCCCTCTTCCGCCAGGAGAATATGGCTCTGTTCCTGATCCGGCTGGTGCCGGGCGAAGCGGCGGCCGTGGTCAATGCCGGCCAGCAAGGCCGCAACAGACTGGCCGACCTCGTCGAGACCTCACCCGATGCCATCGTGGTCGCCGATCCGCAAGGGCGCGTGACGAGTGCCAACGCCGCCTTTCTCGATCTCGTCCAGCTTGCCACCAGCGAGCAGGTCAAGGGGGAGTCGCTGGAGCGCTGGCTCGGTCGGCCCGGTGTCGATTTCAACGTTCTGCTCGCCAATCTGCGCCAGCACGGCTCGGTCCGCCGTTTCTCCACCTTGATGCGTGGCGAGTATGGTGCAACCGCCGATGTCGAGCTTTCTGCCACCACCATTCTCAACGGCAAGGAGCCGGCCTACGGCTTTACCATCCGCAATATCGGCGACCGCATGGCGATGGAGAGCCATGTCGGGGCGCGCGAACTCCCCCGGTCGGTCGAGCAATTGACCGAACTCGTCGGCCGTGTGCCGTTGAAGGACCTCGTCCGGGAGACGACCGACGTTATCGAGCGCCTCTGCATCGAGGCGGCACTCGAGCTCACCGGCGACAACCGTGCATCTGCCGCCGAACTCCTCGGCCTGTCGCGGCAGAGCCTCTACGTCAAGTTGCGCCGCTACGGCCTGGGCGATCTCGGCTCCGACGGCGCGGAGACCTGAGCAGTTCGACCCCACAGCACCGCTCATCATCAGCAGCTTCGGGCACCAAGGCCCAAGCTCGCCGCAAGGCTCAACCGGCCAAGAAACCGCGCAACGCACCGTTGAACGCGTCCGGCATTTCGAAATGCGGCAGAGCGCCGGTCGGAAACGCCTCGAACAGCCAGTTGTCGCGCTCGCGGGCCCAATCGGCGCCCGAGAAATCCTTGAAGTCGCCCCGCGTGCCATGCGGCACCCAGATCGGCATGGTCAGTGTTTCGTAGACGTCGCGGATGTCCGTGCTGAAGAGTGCTCCCGAGACGAAGGCGTAGGGCGCATGTCGGGCACCCGGCTGATGCGCCGACTGCCAAGCGTAGTCGATGAGCGCCTCGTCGACAGTGTCACTGCCGAAGGTGCGCACGAGAAAGTAGCGAACGCTTCGCCGGCTCACGAGCAGATCAAACAAGCCCTGACGCCAGGGCGGCGCCTCGAGTGCCTTATAGAGCCAGCCCATTTCCCGCGTCGCGCCGGGAGCCCCTCGCCGTTGTGCAGAGCGCTTGTCGAAGCCGGTTGGCGTCACGAAGACGAGGCGACGAAAACGAGCCGGCTCGCGGCTGGCCGCTCGGGCAAGGAATTCGCTTGAAAGAGAGATCGCCAAGGCGTCGATCGGTCGCTCGCCACCTCGATCGGCCGCAATGACGTCCAGCATGTCCAGGACGGCCGCCGTGTACAGCGGCGGATCATAGCGTCGATCCGAACGGTCGGAAAAGCCGAAGCCGGGAAGATCCGGCGCGAACACACGATGGTCGCGCATCAGGTCTTCGAAGATCGGCTGGACCTCGAAGGCCGAAGCCGTCGCATTGATGCTGTGGATCAAGAGCAGCGGCGGCCCCTCGCCGGCGGCGTAGTAGCTCAGCCGACCGGCGCGTCCGTCGGTCTCCCGCCGCTCGCCGTTCACCGCATGCGGCAAGCTCGGCACCTGCTCGACCGGTCGGGTGGCGCAGGCGGAGAGAGCGAGGCCACAAGTCGCCAAGGCCACCGGCAGAGCGCTCGATTGAAGCAGAAGGCGCCGCCGGCCGCTCCGGAGTCCTTGCATCGCTGAGCGCTTCCCTGCGAGCATCCGGTGGTACGCCGGAATACCAGTGTAAACTTGGATTGACACAGGCTGCGCCCAGGCATAAGCCCGAGCCATGGCCACGACGATCCAACGCCCAAGCCTGCCAGCCTTTCTCGAGCTGCTCAAGCCGATCACCTGGTTTGCGCCGATGTGGGCGTTCGGCTGCGGCATCGTCTCCGCCGGCGTGCCGTTCGCCGACCGCTGGCTGGTGATCGTCGCCGGTATCCTTCTCGCCGGGCCACTGCTGACCGCCATGAGCCAGGCGGTCAACGACTGGTACGACCGCCATGTCGATGCGATCAACGAGCCGAACCGGCCGATCCCCTCGGGGCGCATTCCGGGCAATTGGGGCTTCTACATAGCTGTCGCCTGGACCGTCCTGTCGCTGATCGTGGCAGCCCTGCTCGGTCCCTGGGTGCTGGGTGCAGCGGTGCTCGGCACCGTCCTGGCCTGGCTCTACTCGGCGCCCCCCATTCGTCTCAAGCAGAGTGGCTGGTGGGGGCCAGGGGCCGTCGCCATCTCCTACGAGGGGCTGCCCTGGTTCACCGGTGCCGCCGTCATGGTCGCGGGCTTCCCCGATTGGCGGATCGTCACCCTGGCCGTGCTCTACAGTGTCGGCGCGTACGGCATCATGACCCTCAACGATTTCAAGGCAGTCGAGGGCGACCGCGAGATGGGCATCCGCTCCCTGCCGGCCGTGCTCGGCGTCGACGCCGCCGCCCGGCTCGCCTGCTGGGTTATGGCAGTGCCGCAGGTCGTCGTGGTGGCCCTCCTCTTTCTCTGGGAGCGGCCGATCCATGCTGGCATCGTGACGGCCGTGCTGCTGGTCCAGTTCGCCCTCATGCTGAGGCTGTTGCAGAACCCCCGCGAGCGGACGCCGTGGTACAACGCGACCGGCACCACGCTCTACGTCCTCGGCATGCTGGCCAGTGCCTTGGCGGTACGCGTCTTCGCCGGGGGCGGATCGTGACCGGGCAGCGCCCCATCGGCTGGTTCGGGATCTTTCGTCTGGGCTTGGTGCAGGCGGCACTCGGCTCGATCGTCGTGCTGACGACCTCGACCCTCAACCGGGTGATGGTGGTCGAGCTGCAGCTCATGGCCTTGCTGCCGGGCACCCTCGTCGCCCTCTACTACACCATCCAGCTGCTCCGCCCGCGGCTCGGCTACGGCTCGGACATTAGTGGTCGGCGGACCCCTTGGATCGTCGGCGGCATGGTGGTCCTGGCCCTCGGTGGGTTTGCCGCGTCTGCGGCGACCGCCTGGATGAACACCGCCTTCGTGCCGGGACTGCTGCTTGCGATCGCCGCCTTCATCCTGATCGGCCTCGGCGTCGGTTCCGCCGGTACCGCGCTGCTGGTTCTTCTCGCCAAGCGGGTCGATGCGCGCCGCCGGCCGACAGCTGCGACCATCGTCTGGCTGATGATGATCTTCGGCTTTATCATCACGACAGCGGTCGCCGGTCGCCTCCTCGACCCGTTCTCGCCCGCCCGTCTGATGGCGGTGAGCGGCGGCATCTCGCTCCTTGCCCTCTTGATCACCTTTGTCGGTGTCTGGGGCGTGGAAGGCCGAGGCACGGATTCGGCCGAGCCCGACACGACTTCGGATGCGCCGCGTCCGGACCAGGTCATTGCCGCAGCGGCAACAAAGACCGCGAACGCGCCTTTTCGCGAAGCGCTGGCCGAGGTCTGGGCCGAGCCCGTTGCTCGCCAGTTCACCCTTTTCGTCTTCGTCTCGATGCTCGCCTATGGAGCCCAAGATCTCGTTCTCGAGCCCTTCGCGGGCGCCGTCTTCGGGCTCACGCCGGGCGAGAGCACCCTGCTCTCGAGCACGCAGTATCAAGGCATCCTGATCGGCATGTTGCTGGTCGGTGGCCTCGGCCCGCGCGTCGGATCGCTGCGCTCATGGATGATCGGTGGCTGCCTCGCCTCGTCGGTGGCTCTCCTGGGCCTCGCTGCCGCGGGCTTTATTGCGCCGGCTTTCCCGCTGCGCCCGGCGGTCTTCGCGCTCGGCGTTGGCCTCGGCGTCTTCGCGGTTGCCGCGATCGGCTCGATGATGGGCCTGGTCGACGCTGGGCGCGAGCGGCGTGAGGGCATCCGCATGGGTCTGTTCGGTGCCTCCCAGGCCATTGCTGTCGGCCTCGGCGGCATCATCGCCACTGCCGGCGTCGATCTTGTCCGCTGGACCACTGACTCGGCGCTGTTGGCCTACGCGCTGGTCTTCCTGGCCGAGGCCGCGACTTTCGCTGCTGCTGCCATCCTGGCCGCCCGGGTCGGGCGGATCGCGGAGGCGCAGCGCCAACTCGACATCAACAAGGCCGGCGGTGGCTACGCCGCCGGGCTCGGAGGAGGTTGACCCGATGCAGACGCCAGAAATCTACGATTGTGTGGTGGTCGGTGGTGGGCCTGCCGGTGCTACGGCCGCGGCCGATCTCGCCCGCAAGAAGCGCGATGTCCTGCTGCTGGAACGCGGCGGCCGCATCAAGCCCTGCGGCGGCGCCATCCCGCCGCGGCTCATCGACGAGTTCGCGATTCCGTCAAAGCTCCTGGTCGCCCGGGTGACGCAAGCGCGCATGGTCTCGCCCAGCCGGCGTCGCGTCGACATTCCGATCGACGGCGGATTCGTCGGTATGGTCGACCGTGAGGTTTTCGACGAATGGCTGCGCAGTCGCGCCGTTTCGGCCGGTGCGACCCGCCGTACCGGCACCTTCACGCGGATCGACCGGAACGCGAAAGGTACGGCCGTCGTGCACTTCGACGTCAAGTACGAGGACAGCAGGATCGAGCACCATGCGGTCCGCGCCAGGACCGTGATCGGGGCCGATGGTGCCAACTCGCAGGTCGCCAAGCACGGCAATGTTCCAGGGGCGGAGACCATGCGCAAGGTCTTCGCCTATCACGAAATCATCCGCTCACCGCAAGAGAAGACCGAGGCCTTCGATCCGACGCGCTGCGAGGTCATCTACGACGGCGCGTATTCGCCGGACTTCTACAGCTGGGTCTTCCCGCACGGCAAGACCACGAGCATCGGCATGGGCACGGCGGTCAAGGGCTTCTCCTTGCGCAAATCGACCAGCGAGTTGCGCGAGAAACTCGGCCTAGAGCACGCCGAGACGATCCGTACCGAGGGGGCACCGCTGCCGCTCGAGCCGCACAAGCGCTGGGACAACGGCAAGGATGTTCTGCTCGCGGGCGATGCCGCGGGCTGCGTCGCCCCCTCCTCGGGCGAGGGCATTTTCTACGCCATGACAGGTGGCCGGCTCGCGGCCGACGCCGTTGACGAGCTCTGCCGCACGGGCGATGCCAGAGCCCTGAAATCGGCCCGCCGCTGCTTCATGCGCACGCATGGGCCAGTTTTCTGGATCCTTGGGATCATGCAGGACTACTGGTATATCAACGACAACCGGCGCGAGCGGTTCGTCACGATTTGCCGGGACAAGGACGTCCAGCAACTCACCTTCGACGCGTATATGGACAAGGAGCTGGTCAAGGCGAAGCCGTTGGCCCATGTCAGGATCTTCTTCAAGAACTTGGCCCACCTGTCGGGATTAGCCAGAGCTTGACAGCCCGTTCCCGGCGCCACTGGAAGCCGATCCTCGTCGCCTTGGGCGCGGCGCTCTTTGTGGCGGCTCTCGGCGGGGCCGCAACCGACATCGGCCCCTGGTACCAGGCGCTCGACAAGCCGTCGTGGCAACCGCCGGACTGGCTCTTCGGGCCCGCCTGGACCGTGATCTACGCGCTCACAGCCTTGTCCGCGGTCGAGGCCTGGATCAGGGCACCCTTGGGTTGGCCGCGTACGCGTATCGTTTTTTTCTTCGCTTTCAATGCATTCTTGAACGTGCTCTGGAGCCAGCTCTTTTTCGGACTGCGCAGGCCGGACTGGGCGCTGGTCGAGGTCGGGTTCCTCTGGGCGTCGATCGTGCTCCTGATACTGGTCGTGCGACCCTATTCGACCCGCGCCGCGTGGCTGCTCGTCCCCTACCTCGCCTGGGTAAGCTTCGCGGCTTTTCTCAATTTCACCGTGGTTCGCCTGAACGCGCCCTTCGGCGGTTGAGCGGCCTGTCAACGGCGGCGAGAAGGTTGGTCACGGGGCGGCGCGGAATCAGGCCGGTGGCTGGGCGCCGAGCGCCAGGGCGCGCGCGCTCATCACACGGCCGGCGCGGGCCATGGCGCTTTGGCCCGCAGGGCCGACCTGCAACGGCGGATCGGGCTCTGGTTTCGGCTTTCCGGGCGCGGTTCTGACCGATGCGGGGTCGATCGGAGGTGGCGGTTTGTCGGTTCACGCAGGAGCGAGGCCGTAGGCATAGCCTGGCTTTCCAGCCGACGCACGTCGTCGATCGGTCGATCGAAATAGGCCTCCAGAAGCAAGGCCCGATCGGCGTCCTCGAGGCCGTTGTTCGAAGCGCGGCCACCGAGGTCGAAGAGAAACGAGTTGAAGCCTGCACAGTCCCAGTCGACCAGCCAGAGCTTCTCGCCGCCGTCGATCAGATTGGCGGCGAGCAGGACATTGTGGCCGAAAACGTGCCCGATCTTGCCTTGCCAGATCTCGAGCCCGGCAACACGGGTGGCCGAATCAACGGCGACGGAGTGCTACTCGCGCCACAAGGGGGGAAGCCTGCGCGGATGTCGGAAAAGTCAGCTGAGCCACTTCTAGTTCGCCTAGCCGGCTGACTCCAGGGGACCCGCGTCGTTGCTGTGGAACGACACCTGGTCGAGCACCGTCGCATGGGGCGTGACCTCACGTCACGATCGCTCTAGAAGGACTGATGGATGGGGGGCGCCGATGGACTTCGAGGCAGGGGAGCCCGACCGACCGACCGGGCAAGCGTCTGCGGAGCAGCCTCGCATTGCCTTTATCGGTCTCGGCCGGATGGGCGCGAAGATGGCTTGGCGACTGGCCGATACAGGCTTGAGGCTCGCGGTCTACGATGCACGCCATGCCGCGATCGACCAGTTTCCGGCAACCCACATCCGCCGCTCGCGCTCGCCGGAGGCTGCAGTTCTCGATTGCTCGATCGTCGTGACCGCGCTGCCCAGCGTGCGAATCAGCTCAGAAGTGATCAGGGCCGCCCAACCGGCGCCTGGCACGCTTGTCATCGACACGAGTCCTGGCAACCCAGTGGACACGCGAGCCCTCGGCGCCGAACTCGCCGAGCGGGATATCGCACTAATAGATGCTGCCGCCTTGGGTAGTCCGGAACAAGCTGCAACCGGTCGGCTTATGGTGCTTGCCGGCGGTACAGCCGAACAACTCCAGAGCGCCGAAACGGTGCTTCTGCCGCTGGCCGAGCGGATCGTGCATTGCGGCCCACTCGGCTCCGGCCTTGCCATGCGCTCGCTCAACAGCCTCCTGGCGGCTGCCGACTTCGCTGCAACCATCGAGACGATGCAGATCGGCCGACGCTTCGGCCTGGAGCCGGATCTGATGATCGAGGTGTTCAATCTGTGCTCCGGCGGCAACCACGCGACGCTGAACGAGATCGCCCCTTACGTCCTGACCGGTCGGTTCAACTCCGGCACCACCCTCGACCAGCTGGCCGCGGACATGTCGGCGGCCCTGGCGCTGGCGACGACGACCAACACGGATGTGCCCTTGAGCCGGCTTGCCGCCGAGATCTGGCGCATTGCCGGGAGCAGCCTGGAGCCCGGAGTGGACCACACGGCTCTTGCCCGCTGGTACGAGCATCGGTCGGGAACACGGCTGCGGCGCTAGCGATCGAGCGAAAGATAGACCGGGAGACAACCATGGATCCACTGGCACGGCGACGGCTCGGCAAGTCAGGGGTCGAGCTCACGGCAATGGGGTTCGGCGGTGCGCCCTTGGGCGAGCTCTTCACGCGGGTCAGCGACGCCGCTGCCGAGGCGACGCTGCAGACCACATGGGATGTCGGGATTCGCTATTTCGACACTGCACCCTGGTACGGGCGGGGACAGAGCGAGCACCGCTTCGGTCGGTTCCTCTACCAGCGGCCGCGCGCGGATTTCGTGCTCTCGACCAAGGTCGGGCGCATCTTGAAGGCGCCGCTGCATCCGGAGAGCTTCGAGACCGGGTTCTGGACCGGTGGACTGCATTTCGACCATGTCTTCGACTACCGCTATGACGGCATCATGCGGGCCTACGAGGACTGCCTGCAGCGCCTGGGCATGAACCGCATCGATCTTCTGGTCATCCACGATCTCGACTTCTGGCATCATGGTGTCGAGGCCAAGGTCCAGGCTTACCTCGGGCAGCTTGCGACCTCCGGCTGGCGAGCGCTCGACGAGCTGCGCTCGGCCGGCCTCGTCAAGGGCATCGGGGCCGGGATCAACGAGCTCGGGATGATCCCGCGCTTTCTCGATCTGGTCGATCTCGACTTCTTCCTGGTGGCGCTCCGCTACACGCTGATGGAGCACGCGATGCTCGACGAAGAGCTGCCCTATTGCGAGCGGCGTGATGTCGGCATCGTCATTGGCGGCGTGTTCAGCTCGGGCATCATGGCGACAGGTCCTGTCCCGGGCGCCAAATACAACTATGCCGACGCGACACCCGACGTGATCGAGAAGGTCCGGCGGATCGAGGCCGTCGGCAACCGTAACGGCGTGGCGCTGGCGGCTGCGGCCCTGCAGTTCCCGCTCGGTCATCCGTCGGTCACCTCGGTCATTCCGGGCGGCTTCGAGCCCGCGCATGTCGAAGCCAACATGGCACACATGCGGGCCGTGATCCCGGCCGACTTCTGGGCCGAACTCCGTCATGAGGGCTTGATCCGCGCCGATGCGCCAGCGCCGGCCTAGGCCGACAGGGTCAAGAGCACCGTCAGGTAAGCGCCGTACCCAACGAGCAGAAGAGCGCCTTCGAGCCGGTTCACGCGCCAGCCGGTGACGGCGAAAGCGAGGAGCAGGACAGTGGCACCCAGCATCACCCAGATGTCGAAGGCGATGATCTCGGGCGGCACGGCGATTGGTGTGACGAGAGCGGTGATGCCGAGAATGCCGAAGACGTTGTAGATGTTGCTGCCCACGATATTGCCAAAGGCGACGTCGGCTTCACGGCGCAGCGCGGCAACGACCGAGACGGTGAGCTCCGGCAGCGAGGTGCCGACGGCAACGACGGTGAGACCGACCACCGTCTCGGAGATGCCGACAGCGGCAGCGAGCGCAATCGCACCATCGACCAGGAGCCTGGCGCCCAGAATGGTGGCGAGCAGGCCGCCCGCGGTGAAGAGGAGGGCAACCCACAGGCGATGCGGCCGGGGTTCCAGCTCCGCCTCGGCTCGGTGCATCTCGGCCGAACGATCGGGCACGCGTGTTTCGCGCACATAGGTGTAGCCGACATAGGCAAGCAGTGCCGCCACGAGCAGCAGGCCGGCGGGCCTGCCGATCTCCCCCATCATGACGACACCGAGGCAGGCCAGAGCCGCGAGTAGCACCACCGTACCGTCGCGCCTGAACGCCGCGGGCTGCGTGCGGAGCGGTTGAATGAGTGCTGCAACGCCCAGGATGAGCAGAATGTTCGCCGTGTTCGAGCCCACGACATTGCCGATGGCGATGCCGGGCGACCCTGCGAGCGCCGCCTGCAGACTCGTCAAGAGCTCCGGCGTCGAGGTGCCAAAGCCGACGAGGGTGAGGCCGATCAAGAGCGGCGAGAGGCCGAGCCGTCTGGCGATGGCGACAGAGCCGCGAACGAAGCCATCGCCGCCGCTGACGAGTAGCACGAGGCCGAGACCGAGCTTCGCGAGGACGAGAAGGTCGAGCGACGCCACTTTGGGCACCACGTCATGGCTGGAGGGAAGGCCGGAGTGCTACCGCACCTTCCCTTGCCCTGTCGGCTGGCCATGACGCCGCAGCCCGCCTCGGCAAGACATTCAGAGATGGACGTCAATGGCGAGGTGCAGCGGCCCCGTGTCACCTCAAACCGCCGGCCGGATGTTCATGTTCATCCGCAGCAGGTTCTCTGGATCGACCTTGGCCTTGATCCGGGCGAGCCGCTCGTAGCTGCTGCCGAAGGCCTGCTTGACCCGGCCGCCATCGTCCTCGGGCATGAAGTTGACGTAGAGCCCGCCGGTGGCGAAGCTCGCCGTCCGATCGAACAGCTCGCGCGCCCAGGCGACGCAAGGCGTGTCCTGGGCCGCGTCCTGCCAGCGGGTGTGGACGTTTATCATGAAGCTGGCGCCGCGGTGGGTGAAGGCCGCGGCGGTGGCATCGGAGCGCTTGGTCGCCCCACCGAGCTGGGCGATGAAGATCTCGCATTCAGGTGTGGGCAGGCGACCCACCGCCTCCGTCAGAAGATCGACCAGGCCGTCCTCGATCGTCTCGAAATTGTGCGACTTCCAGTAGTTCGCGCCCCCGGGGTCAACAGCCGGTTGAAGGCCTGCTGCCAGCCGGCATCAGGGTGTGGGACGATGACGTCGGCGATCGGGCTGCCCAGCGCGCAAGGCGGCGAGAGCCTTATCGCCCTCGGCCTTGTCGCCGGCATGGCAGGCGGCGAACACCAGGACTTCCTTGCCGTGCCATTCCTCCGGGAGGAAGGGCAAGGGCGGGGCCTTGCGCATCACCACCCAGACGGAAAGATCGTCGGGCATCGCAGCGGCGAGCTTGCGATAATCGCGAAGCAACTGCGGGGCGGCCGCGATCGGGTGGACGACGAGACCGGAGAGCACCTCGGGGCCCACCGGATGCAACGCGAAGTCGAAGGCGGTGACCACGCCGAAATTGCCGCCGGCGCCGCGAATCGCCCAGAAGAGCTCGGGATTCTCTGCAGCACTCGCCCGGCGGCTCCGGCCGTCCGGGGTGACGATGTCGGCACCGATCAGGCTGTCGATGGTCAGGCCCAGCTTGCGCGACAGCCAGCCATAGCCGCCGCCCAGGGTGAGGCCGGCAATACCTGTGGTCGAGTTGATGCCGAGCGGCAGGGCCAGGCCGTGCGCCTGCGTCGCCGCATCGACGTCGGCGAGCAGTGCTCCAGCCTCGACCCTGGCCGTCTTGGCATCGGCATCGACCACAACACTCTTCATGGCGGAGAGATCGAGCATCAGCCCGCCGTCGCAAACAGCGTTGCCGGCGATGTTGTGGCCGCCCCCCTTGATCGCGGTGAGCAGCTTGTGCTCGGCGGCGAGGGCCAGGCCGTGCTCCTGACCGGCGAGCCGGGGATCGGCAAGTCGCGGATCTCAGCCGCCATGGTCGAGGTGGTCCTCACCGGCGCGGGTAGCACCGAGGTGACCTTCTTGCGCTATCAGACCTCGCCTCAGCAGGGTGACAGTCCCCTCTGGCCGGTGCGCCGCCAGCTCGCCGCCGCCGCCCAGCTCGACGAGGCGACGAGCGATGCCGACAGCCTTGCACGCCTCGATGCCCTACTGCGCCGCGGTGCCGATGATTCGGGCGAAGCACTGCCCTTGCTTGCTGGGTTGCTGCGGATCGCCAGCGCCGCCGACCTGCCCGAGATGAGTGCGACGCGCCGCAGCGAGCGGACGCTCGAGGTGCTGGTCGAGCAGCTGGCCGGGCTCGCCTGACGGTCGCCGATCCTGGTGCTGTTCGAGGATCTGCATTGGATCGACCCGACCTCGCTGGCAATGCTCGAGCGGATCATCGGCCAGATCGACGTTTTGCCGGTGCTGCTCCTGCTGACCAGTCGACCCGAGGGCGAGCCGCATCTGCCGAGCCACGCCCATTTGACACGGATGACCCTTAACCGACTCAATCGGAACGCCGCTGCGGCGATTGTCGCCCGACGCGTCGGCACGGCCGAACTCGAGCCCGAACTGGCGACGGCGATCCTCGCGCGCAGCGATGGCGTGCCGCTTTATATCGAGGAAATGACGGCGGCGATCATCGAGACCGGGGCGGGCGCCGACACTGTGCCGGCCTCGCTGCAGGATTCGCTGATGGCGCGCCTCGACCGTCTCGGCAACGCCAAGGAGGTGGCGCAAATCGCCGCCGTGATCGGCCGTGAGTTCGAGCTCGAGCACCTGGCGGCCGTGGTTGGGCCTGGTGCGCCGCTGAACGATGCAGTCGATCGGCTGGTTGCAGCCGAGCTCGTCTTCCGCCGCGGTCCGCGGCTCACCTTCAAGCATGCGCTGGTCCAGGAAGTCGCCTACCAGTCGCTGCTGCGATCACGTCGGGCGGAGTTGCACGGACGGATCGCCGAGGTCCTTTTGGGGCGCTTTCCGGAGCGCATCGCCGACGAGCCACAGACGCTGGCGCATCATCTCGAGCATGCCGGCCGACGGACCGCGGCGATCGACTACTACGGGCGTGCCGCCGAGCTCGCGAACAACAAGGGCGCCAACAAGGAGGCGCGGCGCTACGTGGAGCGGTCGCTCCTGCTGATTGAGGGGCTGCCGGAAGGGGCGGAGCGCGCACGTCGGGAGATTCAAGCGCTGACCACGATCGGGCGGATCGGCGTGGCACTGGAGGGCCACGGCAGCAGCGCCGCCGCGGAAGCGTTCGGCCGTGGCCTCAGCCTCTGCAACGAGGCAGGCCTCGATGCAGCCGAACTGCCACTGCTCGTGGGTCTCATCGTGCAGTTATCGACCTCCGGTGCCACCAGCGAGGCACTGGGGCTCGGCCCCCGGCTCTTGAATTTGGTCGAGCGCAACGACGATCCGATCTTTCGTGTCGAGGCGGGCTACGCGCTCGGCATCACCTATTCCCGGCGCGGCGAGCTCGCCGCCGCAGACCGGCATTTCGAGACCATCCGGCAGCACTATGCGCCCGCCCAGCACGAGCGCCATCTCGCCATCTATGGCCAGGATCCGGGCGTGGTCGGCCTCTGCCGGGGCGGGATGACCCGCTGGTGCATGGGCCTTGTCGAGCAGGTGCCCGCGACATCGAGGCGGCGGTCGAGCTCGCCCGCCGCCTCGGTCACCCGTTCAGCATCAACTATGCGCTGACGTGGTATGCGATGCATGCGCTCGAGACCGAGCCCGCCGAGGTTGCCAAGCGAGCGAGCGATGCGAGCCTGGACTACGCCGCCGAGCAGGCTTTCATGACGTGGCTTTCCATGGGCCAAGGGCCCCGCGCGCCTGCATGTACCGCCCCTGGCTCCTGAGACACTCGATTGCGATTATGCGGCCAGGGGCAGT
>DAIRDJ010000123.1:8216-13361 GCA_036796215.1 Geminicoccaceae bacterium | reverse complement strand
CCTGCGTGGTTGCTCACGAACGCAACCCGGCGGTGGACTGCCGTAACCGTCAAACCATGACTGCCTCCCCGGCAAAGCCGGCGGGTCTGCCGCTTACGCTAGAGGCCGCTTCGGCCCCTTGGATGTCGAAGAAACTGCTCGCAAGTCGCACGCCGCGCCAGATCTCCAATCCCACAGCTGGCGCGCCATGTGTTTCGGGCGATGGAACGTCCAAATTCTCGAGGGCTTCTCGGCAGCAATGCCAACGACGCCTCGCATGACAATTCGATCACGATCGCATGACCTTGGGTGCGCTGACGCTGATTTGGTCGCTGAGACGCAACGGCAAGTCGTAGTGCAGCGATCGCTCGACCACTGTCCCTTCTAGAGCTCCGGTGTCGGCCATCGCCGACGGCGAGTGGTGTCTCCGGATGGGGTGAGGTCGGGCATGGCGTATTTCGAGTTCGGCACGGTGGCGGTGAATGGTGAACTGGGCGACGTGCGGCCACTCGATCCGAAGATGGCCGTCGTCAATCTGGCGCAGGGCTTCTCGATCGAGACGACCCCCAAGCAGGCGCAGAAGGTCGAGAGCTTCGCCCCCGTGCTGCCGCGGGGCAGCCGGGTGTTCGTCGCCTTCATTCCGGGCGAGCAGCTGGATGCCATCGTCGCTCTCACCGAGCGGCTGGTGGGCGAAGGCATGGCGCCGGTGCCGCACATTCCGGCCCGCAACTTCGCGAGCCATGCTGCTTTCGAAGCCTATGCCCGCGACTTGCATCGGGTCGGTGCCCGGCAGGCCCTGATGCTCGCGGGTGGTGCGTCGGAGCCCGCCGGCCGTCTCGAAAGCTCGCTGCAACTGCTCGAGAGCGGTGTGATGGAAGGGCTCGGCTTCGAGCAGCTCTTCGTCGCGGGCCACCCCGAAGGCAGCCCAGATATCGGTGCCGCGGGCCTCGCCGATGCCTTGGTCGTCAAGAATGCCTATGCCGAGCGCACAGGTATTCCCCTGACCATCGTCACCCAGTTCGGCTTCGACGGGGCCGGCATGCTCGCCTGGGCGAAAGCGATCGGCAACGCCGGCAACCGGCTGCCCATCCGCATCGGCATCGCCGGCCCGGCGTCGCTCGCCAGTCTGATGAAGTACGCGAAAATGTGCGGCGTCAAGGCGTCGACGGGTATCCTCGCGAAGAGCGGTGGCAAGCTCTTCCAACTGCTGGGTCAGGCGACGCCGGACGGGCTGATCATCGACCTCGCCAGCCGCCGCGAGGGGTGGGCCGGGCTGATCCGCGACATCCACTTCTACCCCTTCGGTGGCTTCGCCAAGACCGCCGAATGGGCGAGCAGCGTCGCCAATGGCGCCTTCACCCTGCATCGCGACGTTCGCGGCTTTACGGTTCAGGGATAGGAAGTATGGGGAGGCAACGCCTCCCCAAGCCCCTCCATTCCTTTGCGCCGGTGGCACATGACAGGCTCCGGCGCTAAGGTTCGGTGGGTGCGGAGAGGATCATCCTCCCTGCCTTACTTGCTTTTTCGGTCTCTTGTCATCGTCCTGACATGTCGCTGTGGCCTGTTGATCGCCGGTGATTGTCAGCAATGGAGACGAGCGCGCCGAAACTGACCATCGACGTTCTCGCCCGGCGCCGGTTCCTGCGTGCCGTGCCGGCGGCCGGCGCCGCAGCGGTACGCGGGGTGGCGGCGGTACCCGCCGCGGCCGAGACCGACAGTTTCGCCTACCCGCCCGATCCAGCCTCCTGGGCCGAGGACCCGCGGCTCGCCCGGGTCTGGGTATGCGGCTACGATGACTGTCCGGGCTACCATTACGACCCGCTGCGCGGCGAGCACACGCAGGACATCCCACCCGGAACGGCATTCGAGGATTTGCCGGACGACTTCAATTGCCCGGCCTGCGGTGCCGACAAATCCTTCTTCCGGCTGTCCCGCGACCGGGCCAAAGCGGTAGGCTAGCGACGGCCCGCGACAGCCTGTAAAAACGCGAAACGCCCCGTCCGTGGACGGGGCGTTTCTTGTCGTGGACCGTCAGGTGCTCAGGCGCCGATGACGCCGCCGTCCTCGCGGGTGACGACCACCGTCGCCGAGCGCGGCGGGATCGCGGCGTCACCGTCCGGCCAAACCGAGCCCATGTCGCCGGCGGCGAACTGCTCGGGTGTCGCGTGGGCACCCGGGTGCTGGAAGTTGACGAACATGGTCTTGCCGTCGGGCGTGGACACGACGCCGGTGCATTCCTGGCCCCAGGGGCCGGTCATGAAGCGCCGGATCTCGCCCGTCGCCGGGTCGGAGGCGAGCAGCATGTTCATCCCGAACGGCTTGAGCGGACCGTCGTCGTCGGGGCCGGCATCGCCCATGTCGGTCTGGATCCAGAGGCGACCGTTGTCGTCGCACCAGAGCCCGTCCGGGCAGGCGAACATGCTGTCCTCGGAGAGCGCGCCACCACCGGCGACCGCCGAGGTGGTCGGGCCACCGGCGATGACGAACAGATCCCAGGTGAAGCTCGCCCGGGTGTGGTCGCTGTTCTCGTAGTTCCAGCGGACGATGTGGCCGAAATTGTTCTCGGCCCGCGGGTTGACCGCGTCCACCTGCGCCTGCGTGCGGCGCGAGTTGTTGGTGAGCGCGAAGTAGACGTCGCCGTTGGAGGGATCGATGGTGCCCCATTCCGGGCGGTCCATCTTGGTGGCACCGGCGAAGTCGGCGGCGAGGCGGGTGTTCACCAGCAAGTCGGCGAGATCGGCAAAGCCGTTGGCCGGGGTCAGGCCATTGCGGCCCGGCGCCAGGGCCAGCCACTCGCCGGTGCCGTCGTCGTTGAACTTGGCCGCATAGAGGGTGCCGCTATCCAGGATCGAGCCGTCGGTCTCACCCGGGACCCAGACACCGTCCGAGACGAACTTGTAGATGTACTCGAACCGCGCATCGTCGCCCGAGTAGCAGACGACCGGGGCACCCTCGACCACCGGGGCGAAGACCACGCCTTCATGGGCGAAGCGGCCGAGATGGGTGCGCTTGACCGGCGTCGATTCCGGATCGAACGGGTCGATCTCGACCATCCAGCCGAAGGTGTTGGGCTCGTTGCGGTAGTCCTCGGTGGCCGAGGCACCGGTGCTCGAGGCGTTGAAGCGGGCGAACTCGTCGGCCCCGGACGCCGCCAGGTGCCAGCCATAGCGGCCGCCCTGCGGGTTGCTGGAAACACCGTAGCGGGCGTGCTCGCGCGGCAGGTCCGGCTTCTGATCGATCTGGTCGGTGTTGGAGAAGTAGCCGGCCCAGTTCTCCTCGGCGGTCAGATAAGTGTTCCAGGGCGTGACACCGTGGGCGCAGTTGTTCACCGTGCCGCGGGTCATGGTGCCGTCAGGGCTGTACTTGGTGCGGACATGCGCCGAGCCGCGCACCGGGCCGCCGATCGCCATCGGGGTCAGCAACGTGATGCGCCGATTGTGCGGGTCGGAGACGATCGACCACTGACCGTCCGCCCCCTTGGCGGTGCGGTAGACCGAGACGCCGTGGGCGTTCATCTCCATCAGCACCTCGTCGTCGTCGCGCTTGCCGTCGGCAGCGTAGTGGACGTCGCTCTTGCTGAAGACCTTGCCCTTGTAGTTGGCCTTCTCGGCGTGGAGGAACCGCGGCTCGATATACTCGTGATTGACGCAGATGATGCCGTCCTCGGACGAGCCGTCGATCGGGAAGAAATGGATCCCGTCATGGCACTGGCCGATCTGCATGCCCTGCTCGGCGCCGGTGTTGGCGCCAGGACGATAGGCCGGCATGTCGCCCGTGATCGCGTCGCCCGTGGCACCCAGGATCTGGAAGCTGTAGCCCTCGGGCACGACGACGGTGTCGTCGAAGCTGATCGGCACGGCCTGAAAGCCCAAGAGAGCACCCTTGGCGGTCGAATCCGCCAGCGCCTTCTTGCTCGCGAGAGAGGCACCGAAAAGGCCTGTGGAGATGGTCGCGAGGCCGCCGATGAGGAAGCTGCGGCGCTTCACGCGGCCGTCCATCACCTCGTAGAAGTTGGGGTTCGCGGAGGTGTTGCAGGGCCGCTCGTCGCCATGCTCGTAGCCCATTGCCTCGGTGTAGTCCGGGTAGTCGCGCTCATAGTCGTTCATGCGGCGTGCTCCATTGGTCGTATTGCCTCTTGGCCGAGCGGTACGCTCGGTGACGGGCTCAGAGCGGAACGGAGGTCGAGAGCCACCGATGCGGCTCTTGGAGCCGCAACAGACAGCCGCCAGAGAGGGAGCCAGCCAACCGGCCATGCGCCCGGCTCGACGATCGCGCGCCGCTTTGAGTTGGAAGAGTTCTAGCGGCGTCGTTCGACAGTGATGTGACAGGAGGCTTAACGAATCATGAAACCGTAGCGCGCGGTCATGACGAAGTCGGCGCCGGGTGTTGGTTCCTCGTAGACGGCCACGCCGTCGACCACGAAAGGCTCGACCGCAAGCGGCCGAGCGAGCGCCTGAAGGTGCGGCAAGAGAATCGCCTTCTCGCTCTCGGCCAAACGTTCGGTCAGCGTCATGTGGAAGGCGAAGTCGTCGAACACGTAAGGGTAGCCGAAGCGGTCGAGCTGGTCGAGCTGCCTGCTGCTCAGCCGATCGAGCGGCCGGCGGCGGCGCTCGGCTGGCTCCAGCGGTGCGCGGAAGGGCTCGAACCGGTGCACGCACGCCTCGGCCAGGCGATCGAGGGTCGCTGATGGGGCCTTGGGCACGAAGGCGAGAAAGCCCTCGAGATCGCCGATGACCAGAGGCTCTAGATAGAAGGTGTTCTGCGTCGCGGCGAAAGCTGCCACGGCCGCGTGCAGCTCAGCGCCAGCGCACCCTTCGGCGAGACGGAACGGTGCCTTGAGCGTGCCGTGGAAGCCGTAGCGCCTGGGCGAGGCGGTGAGTGCGCGCAGGCGCTCGGGGGCAATGCCCGGCACCGCCGGCTGGGCCACCCTCGCGCCGGTTCTGTGGTCACGGCCGAGCCAGGTGACGCCGAAATGCTCGAGCGGGCTATCGGCCGGGGCCGCGTAGTAGATGGCGTAGCGATGGGGCATGGGGTTGCCGATCAAGCGACCCGCTGGCCCGCGACGAGGACCTCGCGGACGATGGGGCGGCCCGCGATCGGCCGCACCCGGACGAGATCGGCGCGCAAGCCCGGGGCGATGCGGCCGCGGTCGGCGAGGCCGGCGAC
>DAIRDJ010000123.1:0-8116 GCA_036796215.1 Geminicoccaceae bacterium | reverse complement strand
GGCTCGACCAGCTCCGCCCGCATGTCCCAACCGTCGGCGGCACCCAGTGTCAGGCTGTCGTAGACCGTGGTGATGCCGGCGGCCGCGACCTGGCCGTCATGGGCAATCGCCGCCGCAACGCCGTCCCAGGTGACACCGCGGCGCGGCTGGAAGTGCTTCTCCAGATTGTCGGTATGCAGGTCGATCAGGCCGGGGATCAGGTAGTCGCCGTCGAGATCGAGGGCTGCCGGTGACCGGCTGTTCGACGTGTCGAGGTCGCCGATCAGTCCGCCCCGGACGACGAGGCTGCCGCGAACGACCGAGCCGTCGAGGACGACCTGCGCGTTGGTCAAGATCAGCTCGCGTGCCGGCGCCGCTCGCGTCGCTCGAATGAGGGGATCGACAGCCATATGCCTTTGCCAAACGCGAACCGGAGCATGTGCAAGCCCGCCGGCCTACCGGCGTGGCGCACAGGCTTATGGCAGCAAGATTGAGGTTCGGTAAAGGTCGGTCGGCGGCAGCGGTGACGTCGAGCACCGACGTTACCGCCTCGAGCCGGCTGGCGGCCATCATCTGGTTGCCGGCGTCGCAGAACTCGCGAGCCTCGCCCAGTTGCTCACGCATCCGCGCCTGCTCCATGCGTCCGAAGGCGTCGATGTTGTCGTCGAACCGTGCTTCGACCTCGGCGATCTCGAGATCGCAGATCCGCTCCTCCTGGGGCACCGCCGCTTCCAGGAGCTCCTCGGTCGTGACCTCTTGCGCCAGTGCAGGCGCGACCACGAGCATGCTCGAGACGGCGATGGCAGTCGAATAGGCGCGCAACAGACACTCCGAAATCACAAGATCGCGTAGGGCTTCTCTTTTGCACCTAAGGCTCGACGGCAAAGATGCAACCGCGGGGTCGGGCCGGCGGCGGTTCAGTCCTCGGCCGATCGGCCGAGGTCGAAGCGGCGCACCGTCTGCGGCAACGACGGCCGGCTCGGGCGGAACTCGACGAGCGGCGCGAGGCGTGGGATCGGCGTCGCGTGGTCGAGCCAGGCGCTCCTGCGCAACCAGTCCGTCGCCGGCCACTCCCGGGGCCCGAAACGCCCGTCGACGACGACAGCCCGAAGCTCGCTTTCGCCGAGCCGGACCGGGTCCGCCCTGGCGGCCAGCGACAGGATCGCGACGAGGAGGAGGCCGAAAAGTGGACCGCCCCTTGCCGTCCGTGGCCTGGCCCCCGTCACGGCAGCATCGCCGGTGTGCCGATACTGATGGTTCGGCGGACCTCGTCCGTCTTCAGGCCGAGCGCCATCGGCCGGCGGGCGTCGGCGAGGATCGCCGTGTCGTAGAGCTCCTCGACGATGCCCTCGAGGCGCAGCCAGTGGGCGATCTCGCCACTCGAGAGGTCGACGACCAGCAGACCGGCCTGCGGCGTCGCCCCGTGCCGCTCCAGTGCCGCATCGAGCGGCAGGCCGGCGAAGGTCTTGTTGTCGCGCGGCCGCGACAGGCCGATCACCGCCCAGCGGTCCCTTAGCGCCATGCCGCGAGCATAGCCGGGGCAAAACACGATGGGCTCGAAGCGGCCCGAGCTGCGCTCCAGCCAGCCGAACCGTCCGGTGCCGGAATCGAGGAGATAGAGCAGCTCACCATCGCCGGGATCATGAAGCCGGGGCGAATGTGGCATGGCGAGGCCGGCACCGACGATCTCGTCGGCCACGACGTCGATGACAAGGCCGCCAGTGCTACGCTGGTCGCGCCAGCCGTCGGCCGTGTCGGCATTGCCGACTGCCGTCACATAGGCCGGCCGGCCGTCGCGCATCGCGAGGCCGTTCAGATGACAACGATCCTCGGCGGCGAGACGGCTGACGAATGGCGGTCGCCAGAGCGGGCGAAAGCTGGTCGCGACATCGGGGGTGGCGAGGCAGGAGAAGAGTGTGTTGACGAAGACGGGCGTGCCGTCCGCCAGCACCGCCACATCGTGGATGTCGAGATCGCCCGTGGTCCAGGCGAGCTGTGGCACATAGAGGCGGTCGTAGCCCTGGTGCTGGCGGCCGGGCTCGAGCGCGTCGTCGAAGCGCCAGAGCTGAAAGAGGGTCGAGAGGTAGAGCTGCCGCCCGCCATCGGGCGCATCGTGCACAGCGAGGCCCATGGCCCGGTTGAAGGTGCGCTCGAAGATGGAGAGGCGGCCGTCGGGCTGGAGGCCCAGAAGGAATAGCTTGCCGCTCTGGTAGGTGGTGAAGGCAAGGCCGATACCGGCCTCGGCAAGCCAAGCCGTGAAGTGGCGCGAGACCTGGATCTCGAGCTTCGGTGCCGCGTCGTCGCTCATGCCGCGCGCGGCATCGCTATTTCTGGCGCCAGTTGCCGTCGGCACCCAGCACCCACTCACCGGGGTCGGCACGCTCCATCAACCGCTCGCCGGCGAGCTGGGCAACGGCCTGGACCGAAATCCCCTCGCGCTCCGCAATCCGCGCATACTCGGCGCGGCGGCGGCGGTTGATGTCGTCGGCAAGTTCGCGGATCGCCTGCGGCGTGTCGGCGCGAACGACGCCGACGAGGCCGTCGATGCGCTCGCCGAGCCAGCCGTCACGCTTGGCCTGGGCGAGATCCTGGGCACGGGCGGTGCGCCCATGCGACATGCCGCAGGCGAACGCCAGGCCCAGCCCGAGCAGACGGCGACGGGTGGCGGATGGCAGGATCACGGGTCAGCCTCCGAAGAGTTCGGGATCATCAAGCAGCTCGTCGAGTTCACGCTCAACCCGAACTCGTACATCCTGCTCGATCCGAACATTGAGATTGATGACGATTGGCTCCTTGGGCGCTTCGAGCTGGACCCGGGCCGTGGGTTGGCAGGCGGTGACCGGCAGCAGGAGGAGGGCAAGGAGAAGCAGGCCATGGCGCATGTCACTGAGGCTCCTGCCCGATCGACCGGCGGACGGCCTCCGGCAACCCCATGACGTCCCGGCCGGCAAGCGCCAGCGGCAGGATGGGGGCTTCGAGATTGACGTTGAGCTCAATGGGGTAGCCCTCGTAAAGCTCGGGATTGGCACCGCGGAGCTGGAGCTCGACGGTCATCTCGTCGGCGAGATATCCATCGAACTTAGCGCGCAGGCTCTCGTAGCGGAAGTCGGCAAGGGCGGTGAACAGGAGGTCCACCCCCTGCCCTTGCCCGGCGAGCACATCGGGGGGCCGGTCATCCCGATAGCGGAGCACACCCGGGCCGCGAGCCGTCACGACCGTGTCGTCGATATAGAGCCGGCCATCCTCGAGAAAGCTGAAGCGGAGATCTGCATCGATCGTGCCCTCGGCCCCGAGGGCTGCGATCTCCAGGCCGGCGACGAGTGGGGCGAGGTTCATCCCCTCGAGGCGCAACAGCTGCGGTTCGGCCGTTCGGGGCGGGCTCAGGCGATCAAGCGTGATCCGCCCGTCGATCGGACCCAAAGCCCCGTAATCGGTGACGAGGTGGACAGCCTCGACGGTGAGCCGCAAGGGGCCGTCCGGCCAGCTGAGCTCGAGCCCGAGCGTGCCCGTCACGTCCCGAGCAAAGGTGCCGAGCGGCGGCCAGAGCCACGCCGGCTGCAGGCCACCGGGCAAAAAGCGCACGGGCTCGGCTCGAACGTCGAGCCTGGCGTCGTCGCCGCCGAGACCGCTACCCTCGAGGCGCAGGACCACATCGCCCGGGCCGCTCGCCAGCACACCCGTCAGCTCCCAGCCGGCGTCGGTCGGGCGCAACCGGGCCGAGGCCCAGAGCGGCAGACTGCCGCTCGGCCCGTCGATCCGCTCGATGCTGAGTGCGATCGGCCGAGCGGGTTGCCAGGCGATCTCCAGACGCTGCAGGTCGACGCGCTGCTCGGCATAGGAGAGGTTCATTCGGGCGATCCGGATCGACTCGGGCCACCAGGCGGCCGCGACCGTCGGGCACAGGAGGCACGACAGCAGGGCCAGGGCCCGGCCGCAGCATGGCCTCGCCAGCCGTCCGCGCTGCCGCTGCATCGAGGCAGCGTTGGCGAAGGGAGCCTTGCCGGCCGTTCGTCCGGCCGGATGTCGCACCTGGCCGAGGCCGGACAATTTTCAGGGCGCTGCGGGGACGGCCGGGGGCGTACCGCCGACGACGTGCCGGCTCGCACCGATAACGTGCATGCTGGAGCCGACGATCAGCGGGTCCGGCATGTGGATGATGTGGTGGTTCTTTTCGGGATAGGGCAGCGTCGCCAGGAGATGGCGCATGGTCTCGAGCCGGGCGCGCTTCTTGTCGTCCGACTTGACCACGGTCCAGGGTGCATCGGCCGTGTCGGTGTAGAAGAACATCGCCTCCTTGGCCTCGGTGTAGTCGTCCCATTTGTCGAGCGAGGCGAGGTCGATGGGCGAGAGCTTCCAGTGCTTGAGCGGATCGTGCTGCCGTTGGGTGAAGCGGCGGCGCTGCTCGTCACGGGTCACCGAGAACCAGTACTTGAAGAGCCAGACCCCGCTGCGCACCAGCATCTGCTCGTATTGCGGGCATTGCCGCATGAACTCAAGATACTCGTTGGGCGAGCAAAAGCCCATCACCCGCTCGACCCCGGCACGGTTGTACCACGAGCGGTCGAAGAAGACGATCTCGCCACCGCTCGGCAGATGCCCGACATAGCGCTGGAAGTACCACTGCTTGCGCTCGCGCTCGTTGGGCTTTTCGAGGGCGACGACCCGGGCCCCGCGCGGGTTCAGATGCTCCATGAAACGCTTGATCGTACCACCCTTGCCGGCGGCGTCGCGCCCCTCGAAGAGGATCACGATCTGCTGGTCGGATTCCTTGACCCAGCGCTGCGCCTTCAGGAGTTCGACCTGCAGTTCGGCCTTGTGACGCTCGTAGGCGCGCCGCGGCATCTGGCTGCGATAGGGGTACTCACCGGTCTCGAACAGGCGGCGGATGGCCGAGGGATCGCGTTTGAGGCGGGCAAGCTCGTGGCGCAGCTCACCAGCGCTGTTGCGCGCACGGGTCGCTTTCCCCTTCGCTCCATCCGGGCTGGCAGCGGTGGGCGGCGGCTCGATCGTGGGTATTGCCGCGGCCAGCGGATCAGCTCCGTTGCCGTCGCCGAGAGCGGTGTCGATCGCTGGCGCCGCGCCGTTGCCCGACTCGACCCCATCCGTCGGCACCTGGTCCTTCTTCATCCCGCTTCCCCTCGGTTGCCCGGCATCGTGCCACCTCCTGGTCGGGCGGCCTTGTCACGGATTTGTCCAAGGCGCATTGACCCTTGTCAAAAGCGCGACGCGGTCGTCAGTCGCCGGTGACCTCGAGGGCGACGATCTCGATGATGGTGACGTCCACCTCGTCACCCGGCTCGAGGCCAGCGACGAAGGCGCGCATCTCGTCGTCCTGCACTTCCACCATCCGCTGCACACCGGACTGGCCGGTGAAGGTGACGATGTGCGAGTCCGGATCGTAGGCATCGAACGTCACGGTGGTGGTCAGCTCGCGCAGGATGCCACCCGACGGCCGCTGACCTTCCTCGGCCCGGACCATGGCCTCGGTGGTATCCGCGACGATCGGCGCTTCGCCCTTCGGTGCCAGGCTCGCGGCGATGCCACCGTAAAAGCCCAGATTGACGGTATCGCCGACCTCGACCTGCGGCAGGTTGCGCACCTCCTCCGGGGCCACGATGGTGACGAACTCGCCATCGCCGGTCTGCAGCAACACTTGGCGTGTGGTGAGATCGACATCGTGCACGATTGCCGAGACCGTGGCGACGCGCTCGACCAGGGCATCCTGCGCCTGGGCTGGCGTGGCCCAGGGGGCGGCGAGCGCTCCGGCGAGGACGATCGAGGAAAGGAGCTTCTTGAGGCTGGACAACGGACGTCTCCCTATTCGGCGGCTACTGAGTAGGCCTGGTATTTCGGCAGGAGCCGGTGCGGCTTCTTCAACGCATCGCGGCGGAAGGGGTCGCCCAGTTCCTGCGTCACCATAATTTCGATCACAGCAGGCCGGTTGCTGGCAATGGCCTCTTTCAGCGCATCGCCGACCTGGTCCGGGCCGTCGACGGTGATGCCGTTGGCCCCCATGGCCTTGGCGATGCCGGCAAAGCTCGGGTTCTCGAGGTTGGTGCCGACATAGCGGTCGGCGTAGTAATCGACCTGGTTCTTCTTCTCCGCCCCCCATTGCTGGTTGTTGAAGACGACGGCCACGGTCGGGATGTTCTCGCGCACCGCGGTCAAGGTCTCCTGCAGCGACATCCCCCAGGCCCCGTCGCCGACATAGGCGACGGCGGGTCGATCGGGGCGCGCCACCTTCGCCCCAATGGCCGTCGGATAGGCATAGCCGCAATTGCCGAAGCTCATGGCGGCAAAGAAGCTCTGCGGCTCCTCGAAGCGGAGATAGGAGTTCGAGACCGAACAGATATTGCCGATGTCGGTGGTCACCATGGCGTTTTTGGGCATCGCCTTCTCGAGTTCGCGGAGGGCCCGGCGGGGGGCGATGGGCGAGCCCCCGCCCTGCCCCCACTCGTTGAGCTCGGCCTCCCAGGCGCTCTTCTGCTTGTCGATCTCGGCCTTGCGCTGGTCGCGATTGGTGTGTGCGGCGATCGCCCTGTTGCCGGTCTCCAGGCGTTCGCGGATCGCCTGGGCTGCCGCCCGCGCATCGCCGCAGACCCCCACCGACGCCTGCTTGACGAGGCCGATGCGGCGCGGGTTGGCTTCGACCTGGACGAGCTTGGCGTCCTTGGGCCAGTAGTCGATGCCGTGCTGCGGCAGGGTGCCGAAGGGGCCGAGGCGGGTGCCGAGTGCGATGACGACGTCGGCCTGGGCCAAAACCTTCATCGCCGCCTTCGCGCCCTGATAGCCGATCGGGCCACACCAGAGCGGGTGCGACTTCGGGAAACTGTCATTGTGCAGATAGGTGTTGATGACCGGGGCCTGGAGATGCTCGGCGAGCTCGACGACCTCGTCGACGCCGTTGCTCATCACCACACCGCCGCCCGAAAGGATGACCGGGAATTTGGCCTCGGCGATCAGTGCGGCTGCCTCGTCGAGGCTTTCGGGGCCACCCGGCCCGCGCTCGACCCGGATCGGCTTCGAGATGGTGTAGTCGGCCTCGCCGTAGAAGAGATCGCGCGGGATGTTGAACTGGGTCGGGCCACGCTCCAGCATGGCGTAGTCGAAGCAGCGCGAGACCAGTTCCGCCACGCGCCCGACATTGCCGCAATGCGCCTGGAACTTGGTGATCTTCTCGAAGAAGGGAAGCTGCTCCGCTTCCTGAGAACCACCCAGTCCTTGCGTGTTGGAGCCCGTCTTGGGCGTGATGACCACGACTGGCGAATGCGCCCAATAGGCGGCCGCGACCGCGGTCACGAAATTGGTGATGCCCGGCCCGTTCTGGGCGATGCAGACGCCGTGCCGGCCCGATGCGCGCGAGAAGCCATCGGCCATGTGCCCGGCACCCTGCTCGTGCGCCACGGAGATGAAGCGGATACCGGCGGGCTCGAAGATGTCGAGAGCATCCATGTAGGCGGAGCCGACGATGCCGAAGACATGGGTGACGCCCTGGGCCACCAGGGTCTCGACGAAGGCTTCGGACGGCGTCATCAGGGTCATCTCAGCATCCCCAGGCAAGGCACCGGTCAGGCGCGGATTTTCTCGTTCTTCGGGTCGTAGAAGGGGCGAAGCGAGGCCGCGGCCGCAAAGCGCTCCCAGCCGATCTCGATCTCGAACCGCTGCCCGTCCAGCCAGTCCCTGGTCACCCCTCCCGCCTGCCGCACATAGCCCATGCCGAGAGACGCGTCGATACGGTGGCCGTACATGCCCGAGGTGATCGAGCCCACGATCTCGCCATCCGCCCAGATCGGCTCCTCGTGGTGCAGGAGTTGGCCATCTTCGTCGAGGCGGAACTGGACGAGGCGGCGTTCGATTCCGGCCTCGCGCTGGCGCAGCAGCGCGTCGCGGCCGATGAAGTCGGGCTTTGCCCAGCCGACAGCGAAGCCGAGCCCGGACTCGAGCGGTGTATCCTCGACGCCGATATCGTGGCCGTAATGGCGGTAGGCCTTTTCCATGCGGCAGGCGTTCATGCTGTGATAACCCGCTGGGCCGAGACCGAAATCCGCTCCCGCTTCATGCAGCACATCGAACACGTGGGTGGCGAACTCGGCCGGGATGTAGAGCTCGTAGCCGAGCTCGCCCACATAGGTGATGC
>DAIRDJ010000122.1:0-13365 GCA_036796215.1 Geminicoccaceae bacterium | reverse complement strand
GTCCCACCACTACCAGCACCCCGAAAATCGATTCATTTTCAGGCTCTCAGCTCGCGCGGCTGAGCAGGGACAAGGTATTCTGCGCCTGAAGGGTCGCTTGCCGGCCGTCTTGCGCCGTGGCGTCGGCACCGACCAGGCTGACGAGCTCTGGATGACCGACGAAGACGGGACCACCGACCAACACACCAATGCCTCGATTGCACGAGGCGCGGCGCACCGAGCGGATGCTGGACGCCAGCGAATCGAGCCGCTGATCTCCGCTCAGTGAGAAACCGACCAGCGAGAATGCTTCCTTGCCAACGAGTTCGGTCAGCTCCCGGGTCGGCATGCAGCCACTCCAGACGTCCCACCCGGCACGGCGAAAGAACTCGGCGACCATGTAGAGGCCGAAGGTATGCTGCTCGCCCGGGACCGGCACCAGCAGGACGCGCCGCCGATGCTCATGCTGCTCGGCCTCACGGAAGAAGCTCGGACTCAGCTCGTGCAGCAACTGCTGCAGACGGGTGCACCCGAGCGTAACGGTGGTGAAGTCGAGGATGTCGGCTTCCCATAACTCACCCAGATAGCGCGCGGCGGGCGCCAACAACTCGAGATAGAGTGTTTCAACGGTCAATCCCGATTGACGCAAGGCGTCGATCCGGGTGGCCGCGGCACCTACGTCCTTACGTGCGACCAGATCAGCAATTTCGGCAATCAGTTCGTGGCCCAGTGTCAACCCCGCCGGCGCCGTCAACACCGGCGCTTCGCCGGTACCTCGTCGGGCCAAGACCAGACGTGGGATGATCTCGCCTTCGATGGTCTGCAGCAGGTGGTGCTTGGGGGCGATAGTACCGCGTGCAGAGCCCGCCGCACCGTGCGGCGCTCCCTCTGTATCGGCGCTCCCGATGTCGAGGAGATCGGGCGCATAACCCGTTAACCAGCCATCCGACGATGCCATATCGCCCTCCCGAGTTCTTCCACGCTTACACCGCCGATCCGACCGACCTCAAGCCCCAACCGTATCTGGCATGGACAAAATGTCGTTCCCGGAGGAAGCAAACGCGAAGGGACGAACCGTCAACCGACAGACACGTTCGGCGGAGAAACGGCACCTGTCAAGGATGATTGACGTGTAGTTATGTTGACAGCCGCTGCCCAACCCGGCTAGCTTCCTGCGAGATCGCATAGACCGACAGGGAGGGCTTTCGGACAATGCACGCAGGACGACCCGAGGCAAACGGCCGTCGTCAGGCAGCGTCGAGTGCCCAGCCGCTGTACACGCCCGAAGAGCGCCGTCGCCGCGACGCGTCACGCTGGACCCTGGTTCAGGGCATTCTGGCGCCCGTGCAGTTCCTGGTCTTCCTGGTCAGCGTTGCCCTCGTCCTACGCTGCTTGTGGACCGGCGACGGCTTTGCCGCAGCCTCTGTCTCGATCGTCCTCAAGACCCTCGTGCTCTACACCATCATGATCACGGGTTCGATCTGGGAGAAGGAAGTCTTCGGCCACTGGCTTTTCGCCCGGCAGTTCTTCTGGGAGGACGTGGTGAGCATGGGCGTCATCGCCCTGCACACCGTCTATCTCGTGGCGCTTTTCACCGGCTGGCTGAACCCCGTCGAGCAGATGCTCCTCGCCCTTGCGGCCTACGCCATTTACGTCCTCAACGCCGCCCAGTTCCTGTGGAAACTGCGGATGGCCCGGCTGGCAACGCCTGCCGAGCCGATGGACTCGGCCGAGCTGGAGCCGGCAACATGACGGTGGTGACCAATCTCGCACCTGCTGGCGTCGGTGGCTGTACGGAAGCTCCGGTCCTGTTCGAGCGCGGCCAGCGCGAGGTCTTCTGCGGCCTTACCGGGATCATCTGGCTGCACCGCAAGATCCAGGACGCCTTCTTCCTCGTCGTCGGCTCCAGAACCTGCGCGCATCTGATCCAATCGGCGGCCGGTGTGATGATCTTCGCCGAACCGCGCTTCGCGACGGCCATTCTGGAGGAGCGCGATCTCGCCGGAATGGCGGATGCCAATGACGAGCTCGACCGGGTCGTCGCCCGCCTGCTCGAGCGACGGCCCGACATCAAGCTTCTGTTTCTCGTGGGCTCCTGCCCGTCCGAGGTGATCAAGCTCGATCTCGGCCGCGCCGCCCAGCGCCTCAGTCGCGCGTTCAGCCCGCGGGTTCGGGTCCTGAACTACTCGGGCTCCGGCATCGAGACGACCTTCACCCAGGGCGAGGACGCCTGCCTCGCGGCCATGGTCCCCGAGCTGCCGGCGAGCAATGAGCGCTCGCTCCTGGTTGTCGGCGCGCTGGCCGATATCGTCGAGGATCAGTTCCGTCGCCTGTTCGATCAGCTCGGCATCGGGCCCGTCCACTTCCTGCCGCCGCGCGCCAGCACCGAGCTGCCACCGGTAGGCCCCGAAACCCGTTACCTGCTGGCCCAGCCGTTCCTCGGTGATACCGGCAAGGTGCTCGACAGTCGCGGCTGCCAACGCATCGCCGGGCCTTTCCCATTGGGCGTCGAAGGCACCACCGCTTGGCTGCAAGCGGCCGCCAGCGAGTGGGGAGTAGCCGCCGATCGAGTGGTCGAGGTAACGCAGGCCCCACGCGAGCGGGCCGAGAAGGGACTAGCCCGCCATCGCGAGGGGCTTGCCGGCAAGCGCATCTTCTTCTTCCCCGATTCACAGCTCGAGATCCCCCTTGCCCGGTTCCTCGCGCGCGAGATGGGCATGCAGCTGGTCGAAGTCGGGACCCCCTACCTCCACCGCCAGCATCTGGCGCACGAGCTCGCGATGCTGCCGTCGGGCACCGCGCTCTCGGAAGGACAGGACGTCGAGAAACAGCTCGACCGGGCGGTCGCGGCACGTCCCGACATGATCGTTTGCGGTCTCGGTCTCGCCAATCCGCTCGAATCCCTCGGGCTGACGACCAAGTGGTCGATCGAGCTTCTGTTCACCCCGATCCAGGGTTTCGAGCAGGCGGCCGATCTGGCCGAGCTCTTCACTCGCCCCTTCAACCGCCGCGCCCGGCTGATGGTGTAGCGATGCAGCTGACGCTCTGGACATATGAAGGCCCCCCGCATGTCGGTGCCATGCGCATCGCGACCGCCATGGAGGGTGTTCACTACGTCCTTCATGCACCGCAGGGCGACACTTATGCCGACCTTCTCTTCACGATGATCGAGCGCCGCGACAAGCGGCCACCCGTCACCTACACGACCTTTCAGGCTCGCGACCTGGGCTCCGACACGGCAGAACTGTTCAAGACCTCGACTGCCGAGGCCTATGCCCGGTTCAAGCCCGAGGCCCTGATGGTGGGCGCCTCCTGCACGGCCGAGCTGATCCAGGACGATCCGGGCGGGCTCGCCAAGGCACTCGACCTGCCGGTGCCGGTGGTGCCGCTGGAGCTGCCGGCCTACTCCAAAAAAGAGAACTGGGGCTCGGCCGAGACCTTCTACCAGATGGTCCGCCACCTCGCCGCGCCGCACGCGCCGCCGCCCGGCGTCGTGCGCGAGCCGAGTGCGCAGCCCTGCTGCAATATCCTCGGCCCCACGGCCATGGGTTTTCGCCATCGCGACGACGTGACGGAGGTCACCAAGCTCTTGGGGGAGCTCGGCGTCGCGGTGCAGGTCGTGGCCCCGATGGGGGCCCGGCCGGCCGATCTCGCCCGGCTGGGCGAAGCTGATTTCAACGTCGTTCTCTACCCAGAGACGGCGGGTCAGGCGGCGGGCTGGCTGGAGCGGACCTTCAAGCAGCCGCGGACCAAGACCGTGCCGATCGGCTACGGCGCGACGATCGATTTTGTGCACGAGGTGGCCGCGATCACCGGCATCGATCCGTCGTCTGTGCTGAAGGGGGGCACCTCGAGGCTGCCCTGGTACTCGCGCTCGATCGATTCGACCTACCTGACGGCCAAGCGCGTCTTCATCTTCGCTGATGCGACCCACGCCATCGCCGCGGCCCGGGTCGCCGCCGACGAGTTCGGCTTCGAGGTGGTGGGGCTCGGCACCTACAGCCGCGAGTTCGCCAAGGACGTCCGGAAAGCCGCCGAGCGGTTCGGCCTCGAGGCACTGATCACCGACGATTATCTCGAGGTCGAGCAGGCGGTCGCCGAGGCGCAGGTGGAACTTCTCTTGGGTACCCAAATGGAGCGGCATATCGCCAAGCGCCTGGGCATCGGCTGTGCGGTGATCTCGGCCCCGGTCCACGTCCAGGACTTCCCCGCGCGCTACTCGCCGCAGATGGGCTTCGAGGGCGCCAACGTCCTCTGGGACAGCTGGGTGCACCCCCTCTACATGGGCCTCGAAGAGCATCTGCTCGGCATGTTCCGCGAGGACTTCGAATTCGGCGATCACGCCGCCCCCTCGCATCTCGGCCATGGCCACGCCAAGCCGGCGGCAGCGGTCGCGCCCGAGCCTGTGCTCGCCGAGGCGGCATCGGTCGCAGCCCCGCCACCCGTCGCCAACGGCAGTACGCCGACCTGGGCGTCAGACGCCGAAAAAGAGCTGAAAAAGATCCCGTTCTTCGTCCGCGGCAGGGCCCGCCGCAACACCGAGCGCTTCGCTGCCGATCGGGGCTTGGCGCTGATCACCGTCGAGACCCTGTATGATGCCAAAGCGCATTTCGGCCGCTGACCAGCCCGGGGCTGGTGCCGTCCCGGTCCGGGTGGCGATCGTCACCCTGGACAACCACGCGGCCGGTGCCTTCGCCCGGGCGCGGATGGTGCTGCGCCACGAGATCCCCGGGTTGGAACTGACGCTCCATGCAGCGACCGAGTTCGGCAACGACGAAGCGGCGCTCGAGCGCTGCCGGCGAGACATCGAGGAAGCAGACATCGTCTTCGCCTGCATGCTGTTCCTCGAGGATCACATCCAGGCGGTGCTGCCGTGGCTTCAGGCGCGGCGCGACCGATGCGATGCCATGGTTTCCTGCATCTCGGCGACCGAGGTGGTCAAGCTCACCAGGATGGGCCGCTTCGATATGCAGGCGAAGCAGAGCGGCCCCTTGGCCCTGCTCAAGCGCCTGAAGCCCAAGCGCGACACCAACCGGCAGAGCGACGGTGCCCGGCAGATGACCATGCTGCGCCGGCTGCCGAAGATCCTCCGCTTCGTGCCGGGTGCCGCCCAGGATCTCCGCGCCTACTTCCTCTGCATGCAGTATTGGCTCGCCGGCTCGGACGAGAACATCGCCAACATGGTCCGCTGGCTGATCAATCGCTACGCGGCCGGTCCCCGGGCGGTGCTCAAGGGCACGCTCGATGCGAAGCTGCCGGTCGATCATCCGGACATGGGACTCTACCATCCGCGGCTGAAGGGCCGGGTCACCGAGACCCTGGCCGAATTGCCGCGCGGCACTGGGACCAAGGGCACGGTCGGGCTCCTGGTCATGCGCTCCTATGTGCTGGCTTGCGACAGCGGTCACTACGACGGCGTGATCGCCGCCCTCGAGTCGCGCGGGCTCAGAGTCATTCCGGCCTTCGCCTCGGGGCTCGATTCGCGGCCGGCGGTCGAGCAGTACTTCTTCGAAGACGGCGCACCCGCCGTCGACGCGGTCGTCTCGCTCACCGGCTTCTCGCTGGTCGGCGGGCCCGCCTACAATGACGCCAAGGCGGCCGAGGACATGCTCGCCCGGCTCGACGTGCCCTACATCGCCGCCCACGCGCTCGAGTTCCAGACGCTGCCCGAGTGGGAAGCCTCGGATCGCGGGCTGCAGCCGGTCGAGGCCACGATGATGGTGGCGATTCCGGAGCTCGACGGCTCGACCGGGCCGATGATCTATGGTGGCCGGCCAGCCGTGGCACACAACGATCGGGCGGGCGACATGCAGGCGCACGGCGATCGTGCGGCACTGCTCGCGGCACGGGTCGACCGGCTGGTCGCCCTGCGCCGCAGCGCCCGTGCCGAGCGCAAGGTCGCGATCGTCCTGTTCAATTTCCCGCCCAACGCCGGCGCGACGGGGACGGCCGCTTATCTTTCCGTCTTCGCCTCGCTCTTCCGCACCCTGAAGGCGATGCGTGCGGCCGGCTACACGGTCGAGGTCCCGGAGAGCGAGGACGCGCTGCGCAATCGCCTCTTGCAGGGCAACGCCGACCTCTTTGGAGCCGACGCCAACGTTTTCCACCGCATCCCGGTCGAGGACCATGTCCGCCGCGAGCCGCATCTGGCCGAGATCGAGAGTGCCTGGGGCCCCGCCCCCGGGCGGCAGCTCACGGATGGGCAGAGCCTCTTCGTGCTGGGCGAGCAGTTCGGCAACGTCTTCGTCGGCGTCCAGCCGGGCTTCGGCTACGAAGGCGATCCGATGCGGCTGCTCTTCGAGAAGGGCTTCGCCCCGACGCACGCCTTCTCGGCTTTCTATCGCTGGCTGCGCGAGGATTACGCAGCACACGCGGTCCTCCATTTCGGCACGCACGGGGCGCTCGAGTTCATGCCGGGCAAGCAGGCCGGGATGTCCGCCGCCTGCTGGCCGGAGCGGCTGATCGGCGATCTGCCGAACCTCTACCTTTACGCCGCCAACAACCCGTCCGAGGGCACGATCGCCAAGCGGCGGGCCGCCGCCACCCTGATCAGCCACCTGACCCCACCCGTGGCGCATGCCGGGCTCTACAAGGGGCTTATCGAGCTCAAGAACTCGCTCGATCGCTGGCGGAGCCTCGCCCCGGATGTCGGCGAGGAGCGGGTCAAGCTCGCGGAACTGGTGCAGCTGCAGGCGTCCGAGCTCGAACTCGCCCCGGCCGAGCCGGCCTGGGAGGACCCCCAAGCCGAGATCGCCAAGCTCACGACTGCGGTGCTCGATCTAGAATATACCCTTATCCCGCACGGCCTGCACATCATCGGCGAGCCGCTGTCGCTCGAGGCCCGGGTCGACATGCTGGCAGCGATGGCAGAGGCCAACGCAGGACCGGTGCCGCCGCGCGCCGCGCTGGAGGCCCTCGCCGAGGGTACGAGGCCCGAAGCGGCCCTGGCACTGACCGAAAGCCCACGCGAAACCGCCATGCTGGAGCAGCTGCGCTCTCTGGCGAAGAGTGATCGACTGCTCGCCGAAGACCACGAATTGCCAGCGATCATCCAGGCCCTCGATGGCCGCTTCGTCCGGCCGGTGCCGGGTGGTGACATCCTGCGCCAGCCCGCGATCCTGCCGACCGGCCGCAACGTGCACGGCTTCGACCCCTTTCGCCTGCCGTCGGCCTTCGCCGTGGCGGATGGTGCCAAGCAGGCCGCTCGTTTGCTCGAGCGGCACATGGCCGACGGCAACAAGCTGCCAGAGACCGTCGCCATGGTGCTCTGGGGGACCGACAATCTGAAGTCGGAGGGCGGGCCGATCGCCCAGGTCCTGGCCCTGATCGGTGCTCGGCCGCGCTTCGACTCCTATGGTCGCCTGGCAGGCGCTGAGCTTATTCCGCTCGAAGAGCTGGGTCGGCCGAGGATCGACGTCGCGGTGACGCTTTCCGGCATCTTCCGCGATCTCCTGCCGTTGCAGACGAAGCTCTTGGCCGAGGCCTGCTTTCTGGCCGCCAGCGCCGACGAGCCGGCCGAGATGAATTTCATCCGCCGCAATGCGTTGGCACATATGGCGAAGCACGGGTGTGATCTGGAGACCGCAGCACTGCGCGTGTTCAGCAATGCCGACGGTGCCTACGGCTCCAACGTCAACCAGCTGATCGACAGCAGTGCCTGGGATGACGAGGACGAACTCGCCGAGACCTACGCCCGTCGCAAGTGCTTCGCCTATGGGCGCAGCGGCAAGCCCGTGCGCCAGGCGGAGTTGCTCTCGAGCGTGCTCTCCGGCGTTGAGCTCGCCTACCAAAACCTCGAATCGGTCGAACTCGGGGTCACCACGGTCGACCACTATTTCGACAATCTCGGCGGCATCAGCCGGGCGGTGTCGCGGGCCAAAGGCGAGAAGACGCAGGGCCAGTCCGTGCCCGTCTATATCGGCGACCAGACCAAGGGTGCCGGCACCGTGCGCTCGCTCGGCGAGCAGGTGGCACTCGAGACCCGGACCCGCATGCTCAATCCCAAGTGGTACGAAGGGATGCTGCAGCACGGCTACGAGGGTGTGCGGCAGATCGAGGCGCATGTCACCAACACCATGGGCTGGTCGGCGACGACCGGGCAGGTGGCGCCCTGGGTCTATCGCGAGATTACCCAGACCTTCGTCCTCGACCCCGCGATGCGCGAGCGCATCGCCGCCCTCAATCCCAAGGCCTCGGCCAAGGTCGCCCACCGCCTCCTGGAGGCCTACGAGCGGCAATACTGGGAGCCTGATGCGGCGACGCTCAAGGCACTCAGGCAGGCCGGCGAGGATCTCGAGGACCGGCTCGAGGGCATCATGCCCGAGACCGCCACAACAAAAGCTCAACCGACACCGATCGCGCCTGGAGCGGTCACGAAGGAGATGGCAGCGTGAGCACCCTTACCCTGGATATGCCCCGCCACAAGCTCCATCCGACCAGCCCGAAGCGGGAGGACGGCGAGGGCAGCGTGCAGGTCAAGCTCGACCCGAACGTCAAGATCGAGGGAGCCAAGGTCTTCGCCGTCTACGGCAAGGGCGGGATCGGCAAGAGTACGACCTCGTCCAACCTGTCGGTCGCCTTCTCGAAGCTCGGCAAACGAGTGCTGCAGATCGGCTGCGATCCCAAGCACGATTCGACCTTCACGCTGACCAAGCGATTGGTGCCGACGGTGATCGACGTCCTGGAGTCGGTCAACTTCCACGCTGAGGAGTTGCAGGTCGAGGACTTCGTCTACGAGGGCTACAATGGTGTGATGTGCGTCGAGGCGGGCGGGCCGCCGGCCGGCACCGGCTGCGGCGGCTACGTCGTCGGCCAGACGGTCAAGCTCTTGAAGGAGCATCACCTGCTCGAGGAGACCGACGTCGTCATCTTCGACGTCCTGGGCGACGTCGTCTGCGGTGGCTTTGCCGCCCCGCTGCAGCACGCCGACCGGGCGATTATCGTCACCGCCAACGATTTCGACTCGATCTACGCGATGAACCGGATCGTTGCCGCCATCAAGGCGAAGTCGAAGAACTACGAGGTCCGGCTCGGCGGCGTGATCGCCAATCGCTCCCGTGACACCGACCAGATCGACAAGTTCAACGCGGTCGTCGGCCTGAAGACCATGGGTCACTTCCAGGATCTCGACGTCATTCGCCGCTCGCGCCTGCAGAAATCGACGCTCTTCGAGCTCGAGCCGACGCCCGAGGTCCTGGCCGTGCAGCAGGAGTATCTGCGCGTCGCCGAGACTTTGTGGAGTGGCGTCGAGCCCATGGAAGCGACGCCGATGCGGGACCGCGACATCTTCGAGCTGCTCGGATTCGACTGATGACCACCTCCAGCTACCAGCTCAGGCGCTCGCAGCTCCTGACCTACTTCGACCGCACCGCAGTGGATGCCTGGGCGCGCCTGACGAGCGATGCGCCGGTCAGTGGCATCCGTGCGACGGTTCGGGCCGGCCGCGACGAGATGCGCACGACGCTGCTCGATTGGCTGCCGCACGATCTCACCGGCTGCCGGCTGCTCGATGCCGGCTGCGGCACCGGCGCACTTTCGGTCGAGGCCGCCAAGCGCGGCGCCGACGTCTTGGCGATCGACCTCTCACCGACGCTCGTCGGGCTCGCGCAAGAGCGCATGCCGACGATCGAGGGACCCGGGCGGATCACCTTCAAGAGCGGTGACATGCTCGATCCGGCACTGGGCCGCTTCGACTTCGTCGTCGCCATGGATTCGCTCATTCACTACACGGCAAGGGACATCGTCCGGGTGCTCTCGGGCTTCGCCGAGCGGACGACCGGGGCAATCGCCTTCACTTTTGCGCCGAAGACCCCGGCGCTTGCCGCCATGCACGCGGTCGGCAAGTTCTTCCCGAAGAGCGACCGCGCCCCGGCGATCGAGCCCGTGGCGGAACAGCAGCTGCGACGGCTGATTGTCGACGCTCACGATCTAGTCGAGTGGATGCCGGCCCGGACCAAGCGCGTCGCCAGTGGCTTCTATACGAGCCAAGCCATGGAGCTCCGGCGGCCATGAAGGCAGCGGCAGCGGTCGACAAGCTCAACACCTCGCTCGCCCAGCCGTGGATCATCCTCGGCCCGCGCTTCTTGCCGTTCGCCGATGCCGCGAGTGCCGACCTGCCGTTGCCGCGCCTCCTACGTCTCTCGCTCTTCCAGATCTCGGTCGGCATGGCCGTGGTCCTGCTCACCGGCACGCTCAACCGTGTGATGATCGTCGAGCTGGGCGTCGCCACCTGGCTGGTGGCGCTGATGGTCTCGCTGCCGCTGCTCTTCGCCCCCTTGCGGACCCTGATCGGCTTCAAGTCCGACAACCACCGCTCGTTCCTCGGCTGGCGCCGGGTGCCCTATATCTGGATGGGCACGATGATCCAGTTCGGCGGCCTCGCGATCATGCCCTTCGCGCTGATCGTGCTCTCCGGCGACACCACCAACGCGCCGGAATGGCTCGGCCCGGCAGGGGCTGCCTTGGCCTTCCTCATGGTCGGCGCGGGCCTGCACACGACCCAGACGGCGGGCTTGGCTCTCGCGACCGACTTGGCACCCGAGGATAAGCGGCCGCGGGTCGTGGCCCTCCTCTACGTGACGCTGCTGCTCGGGATGGTCGGCACGTCGCTGGTCTTCGGCTGGCTGCTGCGCGACTTCAACCAGGTGAAACTGATCCAGGTGATCCAGGGGGCGGCGGTGATCACCATGGCGTTGAACATCATCGCACTCTGGAAGCAGGAGGCCCGCCACCCGGTCGCTACCCGTCATGATGCGCCCCGGCCAGATTTCCGCACCTCGTGGAAGGCCTTTGTCGAGGGCGGCAAGGCGGCGCGCATCCTGGTCGCCGTCGGCCTGGGGACGGCCGCCTTTTCGATGCAGGATGTGCTGCTGGAACCCTATGGCGGCGAGATCCTGGGCCTCACCGTCGGGCAGACGACGATGCTGACCGCCCTTCTCGCCGGTGGCTCGCTCGCGGGTTTTGCTCTGGCGGCAAGGCGCCTCGGCCGGGGCAGCGACCCCTTCCGCCTGGCGAGCCTCGGCGTGATTGCCGGTGTGGTCGCCTTCTCCGCCGTTATCTTCGCCGAGCCCCTCGACTCCGCCCTGATCTTTCGGATCGGCACAGCGTTCATTGGCTTTGGCGGCGGGCTTTTTGCCGTCGGCATGCTGACCGCCTCCATGCAGCTCGCCCGAGACGGCCAGAGTGGCCTCGCCCTTGGTGCCTGGGGGGCCGTCGTCGCCACCTCCACCGGCATCGCGGTGGGGCTGGGCGGGGCGATCCGCGATATCGTCACCAGGCTCGCGACTTCGGGTGCTTTGGGGCCGGCCATGACCGGGCCCGAGGTCGGCTACAGCGTCGTCTACCACCTCGAGATCGCTCTTCTCTTCATCACGCTGGTCGCGATCGGCCCCCTTGTCCGCTCGCAGCCAACGCGATCCTCGTCGCAACCTTCCGGCAAGCTCGGCCTCGCCGAGTTCCCGGCCTGATCCAAGTGCCAAGGAGACGTTCCATGGAAACAGGCGCAATCACCGAGTATATCGACGTTGCTCAAGTCGTGCTCTACATCTTTTGGGCCTTTTTCTTCAGCTTGGTGATCTACCTCCTGCGCGAAGGCAAGCGGGAGGGCTACCCGCTCGACCCGGACGGCGGGCGCAACGACATCGGCAACTTCCTCTTGCCGATCCCGGCCGCCAAGACCTTCCAGCGCGCCGAGGGCGGCACCTATTCGGTGCCCGATGGTATTTTCGATACCCGGCCGATCAAGGCCGAGGCACTGGAGAGGTTCCCGGGCGCACCCTTGGAGCCGACCGGCAATCCGATGCTCGATGCGGTGGGCCCCGCTTCCTACACCGAGCGGCAGGACGTGCTCGACATCACCTTCGACGGCAAGATCCGCCTCGCACCGATGCGCGTCGAGGATCATTTCGAGGTTGCACCCGAGGACGTCGATCCGCGTGGCATGCGGGTGCTCGGCGCCGACTACGCCGAGGGTGGCAAGATCGTCGATATCTGGGTGGACCGCTCGGAGGCCATCGCGCGCTACTATGAGGTGGATGTCGCCGGTGGCGGCCGGGTGTTGTTGCCGGTCACCATGGCGCGGCTGCACAAGCGCGAGGGCTATGTCCGCGTCAAGTCGATCCTCGGTGCCCACTTCAAGGACGTGCCCAAGACCAAGCGGCCGGACCAGGTCACACATCTCGAAGAGGACAGGATCTGCGCCTACTACGCCGGCGGCCAACTCTACGCCACGGCTGATCGGCTCGGGCCGGTTCTATGAGCGGGCATCTCGAGCCACACCACAGCGAGGCGATGGGCGAGTATGATTACGAGCCCACGCCTGGGCTGCCCGGGCGCCTGCCAAAGGGCGAGCACGTCCTCTGGCAGGGGGCGCCGGACTGGCGGAGCCTGGCGATCCGCGCTTTTCACGCCCGAAAGGTCGCGATCTACTGCATCGTCTTGATGGCGTGGCACTTCTACGGCCGGATCCATGATGGCTACTCGGTCGCCATGGCGCTCAACGCGCTGATGATCCCGCTGCTCTTGACGATCGCCGTGACAGCGCTCCTTGCCGGGCTGGCGTGGCTGAGTGCCCGGACCACGATCTATACGATCACCAACCGGCGGATCGTGATGCGCGCCGGGATCGCTCTGCCGATGAGCATCAACATCCCGTTCAAGAGCTTGGCCGAGGGCAATCTCAAGCTGCATCGCGACGGCACCGGGGACGTGATCCTGAAGATCGTCGGCAACGACCGCATCGCCTATTTGCATCTCTGGCCGCATGTCCGCCGCTGGCGGTTCAAGCGCCCGGAGCCAATGCTGCGGTGCATCCCTGAGCCTTTGCAAGCAGCCGAGACCCTCGGCCGGGCGATCACGCCCGAGAATCCACCCGAACTCGTCGGCGTCGAGACGGCGGGCGCGCGGCCGGAGCGGTCTTGGCAGGCCGTTCCGAGGGCTTCGAGGTCATCGGGCCTCGCCGCCGCCGCGCGCTGAATTTCCAGGTCTGGAGGGAGACCCGGTCATGCAGAGCAAACCAACCACGACAGCAACTGCAGCGTCTGTTCCGAAGCCGGCGCTGCTGGGCATCGCCCTGCTCCTCGGCTTCACCCTCCTCGCTACCATCGGTGGCAAGGAGTTCGATGTCGGCACGGTGAAGAATCCGGAGGCTGCCGTGGCGATCGTCCGCGAGCTGCGCTTCGAAGATCGCGAGGATGGTGCCCTCCTAGTCTTCGAGAGCCCCGAGAACACGCTCGTCTACATGATCGAGCCGGGGACCAATAGCGGCTTCGTTCGCGGCGTGCTGCGCGGTTTTGCCCGCGAGCGCCATCGCTCGGGTATCGGCATCGAGCCGCCCTTCTTGCTTTCGGCCCTGGTTGATGGTCGGATGTTCCTCGAAGACCCCGAGAC
>DAIRDJ010000121.1:0-13473 GCA_036796215.1 Geminicoccaceae bacterium | reverse complement strand
GGCGGCGGCAAGGCGGCCGCCATCGCCTACACCCTGATCGAGACCGCCAAGCTCAGCGGTATCGACCCGCAAGCCTGGCTCACCGACATCCTCGGGCGCATCGCCGACCACAAGATCAACAAGATCGACGAGCTGCTCCCTTGGGCATGGGAAGCCAGCCATTCCGACGCCACGTCAACTCAAAAGGCCGCGTAGCTCACCGGACGCTCACCACTGACCGGCGTCCTGGTCTTCATCAGCGACGATCAGCAGCTGCGCGAGGCGACCTTCTGGATGATGGGCTCGCTCGCCGCGATCACCTGGCCGGCTCTTCCGCAGACCCTGCCGCTCCTCGTCCTGCCGCTGCTCGCCATCCCTTATGCCGCAAGGGCACTGAACGCGCTCTTGCTCGGCGAGGCCGACGCGCGGCTCCTGGGCTTCGCCGTCGAGCGGACCAAGGCGCTGGTCGTCGTCGTCACCGCTCTCGCGATCGGCGCCGGTGTCGCGATCTCCGGCATCATCGGCTTTGTCGGCCTCGTCGCCCCGCATCTCGCGCGGCTGCTGGTCGGCGTCGACCACCGGCGGATGCTGCCGGCCTCGGCCCTCCTCGGCGGCACGCTCCTGGTCGGCGCCGACCTCGTGGCACGGCTCGTGGTGCTGCCCGCCGAACTGCCGATCGGCATCGTCACGGCCCTGGTCGGCAGCCCGTTCTTCCTCTGGATGCTGCAGCGGCGGGTGCGGCACACCGCTTTTTGAGCGCCAACGGTGATGCTCAGCGCCACGACCATCGAGGTCGAATGCCAGGGCCGCCGCATCCTCGGCCCGCTCAGCCTGGAGCTGCATCCGGGCGAGGTGACGGCCCTCGTCGGCCCCAATGGGGCCGGCAAATCGAGCCTGCTCGAGGTGCTGGCCGGCATCAGTCGCCCCGATCGGGGCAGCGTAGCCCTCGCCGGCAGGCCGCTCGAGGCTTGGCCGCCGCGCGACCTCGCCCGTTGTCGGGCGGTGCTCCGGCAGCACAACGAACTCGCCTTCGCCTTCACCGCGGGCGAAGTGGTGGCATTGGGCCGCAGCCCGCATCACGGCCGCTATCGCCGGGCGATCGAGACACGGCTGATCGAGCGTGCACTGGCCGAAGCCGGCGTCGATCACCTCGCCACCCGCAGCTACCCGACCCTTTCCGGTGGCGAGCGCCAGCGGGTCCAGTTCGCCCGCGCCCTCGCCCAGCTGGCCACTCCCGATGGCCTGGTCGAGGGCGGCATTCTGCTGCTCGACGAGCCTAGTGCCAGCCTCGACCCGGCGCACCAGGAACGGCTCTTCGTCATCGCGGGAAGCCTCGCCCGGGCCTCGGTCCTGGTCACAGCCGTGGTCCACGACCTCAATCTCGCCGCCCTCGTCGCCGACCGGATCGTCATGTTGGACCAGGGACGGATCGTCGCCGACGGCCCGCCCGAGGCAGTTCTGACCGCCGAGCGCATCGACGCCGTCTTCGGCATCGCGGTCGATGTGCTGCGCCATCCGGCGAGCGGCCGGCCGCTCCTGGCCTCACGGCTCGGCGCGCGTGACCTTCAGCCTCCACTCGAGGAAGTGGCCTGACCATGAAACAGCGACAGCGCCTGGAACTCTGGGAAATCAGGAACGGGGTGCACTGCTCGGTGATCGGCACCTGCCTCGGCCCCGCCGACGTCAAGGCCGTGCTGCGCAAGGCCAGGCTGGAGCGGGAAGCCGGTGCACCCGACTACCAGGTGCACGGCTTTCTCGTGAACGAGGCGGCCCGGCAGGGGCCGGTGGGCCGGGTCATCGACGCCCATCTCGGCCGGAAATACGCCGGGGCCATCCGCCAGAGCCTCAGGCTCGGAGGCGATCCTCGCCTGGTGGCAGGAGGCCTGCAGGCGAGGGGCGATCGCCGGTCCCTATTGGGCGCTTCTGACGCTGTCCGACCTGCCGCAGCAGCTCGCCAACCGCATTTTCGGCGATGTCCACATGCTCGGCCACTTCATGGCCGGCGCCAGCCGCGAGCAGCAGGCAGAACTCTGGGCGGTCGAGCAGCGCAACGCCGAGCTCGAGCAGCGGCTGCAGAAGGTGCGGGCACGGGCCGAGGAGCGGGATCTGGCCGAGCGAGCCCGGATCGATGTCCTCGAGCGCGAGCTGGCTTCGGCCCGGGCCGCCGCAACGGCCGCGGCACGACCCGTGCCGTCGCGCACCGATGCCGAGGCCCGGCTGGCGCGGCGACTGGTGAAGCAGGGACGCCGGCTTGCCGGCCAGCGCGAGCAGGCCGCCCGGCTGCAGGCGGCCAATGAGGACCTGAGGGCCCTGCTCGCCGGCCGGGACCGGCTGCCGCCGCTGCCGGCCGGGCTCGCCGATCTCGCCCGCCAGCAGCCGCCGGAACGCCCGGCCGCCTGCCGCGCCGCGATACTGCGCGCTGCTCTCTGTCGGCGGCAGGCCGAGTGCCCTGCCGCATCTGCGCGCCGATGCCGCCCGGATCGACGCCCGGCTGCTGCACCACGACGGCGGCGTCGAGGAGAACGTGGCGCGGCTCGACGAGCGGGTGCCGCAGGCCGACGTCGTGTTCTGCCCGGTCGACTGCGTCAGCCATGGTGCCAGTCTCCGCGCCCGCGCCCTCTGCCGCCGCTACGCCAAGCCGTTCGTGCCGCTGAGGAGTGCGAGTGCGTCGTGCTTCAGGCGCGGCATCGACCAGCTCGCTCCGCAACCCTCGACCGAGGACGACAGCTGATGGTCATCGCGATGAACCGCTTTCGCGTTCGGCACGGCGAGGAGCACCGCTTCGAGGCCGTCTGGCGCAATCGCGAGACCAGGCTCACCGATACGCCCGGCTTCCAGTCGTTCCACCTGTTGCGCGGCCCGACCCTTGACGATCACACGCTCTTCGCCTCGCACACCGTCTGGGCCTCGCGCGACGCGTTCGTTGCCTGGAACCACAGCGACGCGTTGCGCAACGCCCATCGCAATGCCGGCGAGCACAAGGACCTCTATCTCGGCCACCCCGCGTTCGAGGGGTTCGAGGTGATGGCGCGTCTGTGAGATAAGATGGCGACCCCTACGGGAATCGAACCCGTGTTTTCAGCGTGAGAGGCTGACGTCCTGACCGCTAGACGAAGGGGTCGACGAGGAACATCTCGTAGGTAGAGGCTGCCGCATCGCTGATCAAGTGGGATCGCGCACGAAGCCTGCGGCGAGCTCGATCTCCGGGGCGAAGAGGAACTGATCCACGGCCTCGACCGCGACCAGACGATAGCCGGCAGCGACCAGCAGCGCCGCATCGCGGGCGAAGCTCGCGGGCGCGCAGGATGCATAGACCAACCGTGGGACCTGCGCTTCCGCCAGAGCCTCGGCCTGCGCCAGCGCCCCGGCGCGCGGCGGGTCGAGGATGACGCCGTCCACACCACGGAGCTCGTCCGGCTGCAAGGGGGCCATGAAGAGGTCCCGCCGGGTGGCGTCGATGTGGGGATGACGACACGCCGCAACCAGCTCGCGCGAGGCGTCGAAGGCCCGCACCGTGGCGCCATGGGGCAGGAGTGCCCGGCCGAGCGTACCGACCCCGGCAAAGAGATCGACGATCTTGCGCGCCCCCTCGAGATGGCGGGCGGTGAAGGCCTGGAGCACCGCTTCGCCTTCCCGTGTCGCCTGGAGGAACGCCGCTGGCGGCACGCGCACGGGCTGCCCGGCAATGGTGAGCGTGGCGTCGCCCTCGACCGCCAGGGGCTCGGGCTCGGCATCGCCGACGCTGAACGCGAGCCGGGCGAGCTTTTGCGCATCGGCGAAGGCCGCCAATGTCTCGCGGTCGGCGAGGTCGAGACCCGTTTCGAGATGCAACACCATCTCGGGTCCGGCATCGAGGGCCGTCAGGGTCACTTCGCCGCCGCGGCGTGCGGCCCCCAGCCGCCGCAGGCAGTGGCGCAGCGGCTCGATCAGTGCTGCGAGCGCCGGCAGGGCGATGGGACAGGTCCGGATCTCGACGATCTCCCGGCTGGCCCGGCGGCGAAAGCCGAGCCGGCCGTCGCGGCTGAAGCCCAGCCGGAGCCGCCGGCGGCTGTGCAGCGGGCTCTTGTGCAGCGTGATCGGTCCGGGCGAGGCGAGGCCACGGGCGGCGAGCGCTCCCTCGATTCGGCGGATCTTCAGCGCGTCGTAGGCGGCGGTGGGCAAATGCTGGAGCGCACAGCCGCCGCAAACGCCGAAATGCGGGCAGACGGGCGCCTGCCGCTCGGGGCTGGCGATAAGGCAGGCCTGGGGCTCGACGAGCTTGCCACGGCGCCGGACCCGCCAGCTTTCGCCCGGCAGTGCGAGGGGAACGAGCAGCCGCTCGCCCTCGTGGTGGGCGATACCGTCGCCCTGAAAGCCCAGTGCCTCGATCTGGAGCTCCAGGGTTTCGGGCGGTGTCGCCGGCTTGCGGCGTTGCCGTCTCAAGGTCTGGCGGTCTCGATGACGAAGCTCGCGGTTGCCGCCGGATCGCGCGGGTCGAGGCGCAACAGGAGCATGTCGCCGGCCTCGCTTTTCACCAGGAGAAAGAGAAACTCACTGGTCGCCGCCATTTGCTCTATGGTGAAGCCGGCGGGCAGGGCGATCAGGCCGTCCTCGAGCGCTGTGCGGTCCGCATGCAGGCCGCGCGAGCGCTCGACCAAGAGCCAGCCGAGCGCCACCACCCCCAGCACGATGAGTATGCCAGCCACGATGGTGAAGATCTTGATGATGCCGAGATACCGTTCCATCCGCCGCCTGCCGCAAGAAGCCCTCGCCACGCCCGCTTCGCTTCATGGCTGACGCCATGGCGATGGCCGAGAGCACGACGGCACCCTTCGTCGAGATCAAGGAGGACGAGGCCGGGCGGCGGCTCGATACGGTGCTGGCCGAAAGGCTCGTCGACCTTTCCCGCTCGCGCCTGCAGGCCCTCTTGCGCGAGGGCCGGCTCACGCTCGGCGACGAGGTGGTAACCGAGGGCAAGCGGCGGGTCAAACCGGGCGAGCGCTACAGCCTCACGGTTCCCCCGGCCGAGCCCTCCGAGCTCTTGCCCGAGGACCGGCCGCTCGACATCGTCTACGAGGACGAGGACCTCCTGGTGCTCGACAAGCCCGCCGGCCTCGTGGTCCACCCGGCGGCGGGCCACAGCAAGGGTACCTTGGTCCATGCCCTCCTCGCCCATTGCGGCAAGAGCCTCTCCGGCATCGGCGGGGTGGCGAGGCCCGGGATCGTGCACCGGATCGACAAGGACGTCAGCGGGCTTCTGGTCGTCGCCAAGCATGATCGGGTGCATCAGGGGCTCGCCGGGCAGTTCACCGTGCACAGCGTCGAGCGGCTCTACGAGGCCCTGGTGTATGGCGTGCCGAGCCCGGCCGAGGGTGTCATCGACCAGCCGCTCGGCCGCCATCCGACCGATAGGAAGCGCATGGCGATCGTTTCGAGCGGCAAGCGGGCGGTCACCCGCTATCGGCTGCTGGAGGCCGCCGGCACCCGGGTGGCGCGGCTGGAGCTGGCGCTCGAGACCGGCCGTACGCACCAGATCCGGGTGCATCTCACCAGCCTCGGCCATCCGCTGCTGGGGGATCGGATCTACAAGCCACGCAAGAAGCCGGCGCTGCCCCAGGCCCTGGCCGAGGCGATAGCAGAGCTCGACCGGGTCGCTCTGCACGCCAAGGTGCTGGGCTTCACCCATCCGCGAACAGGCGAAAGACTGCGCTTCGAATCCGCGCTGCCGGCGATATTTGGTCGACTCCTCGATCTGGCGCGTGTAGGCTGATTTCGATACGCCAGCGATCTTGCCGTTACGGATTTTTCATTGCCCAAGGCGCGGCCTGTGATGTTATCACCTCGATTGAACGCGTGCCCAGGAACTATTCGCTTGGTGAGCGCGTTCTTTAGCAACAGTTGACCGAACGGACGTCGCCCATGGCCAGTCTCCCGACCGTCCCACTCGAGGGCAGTGGTCTTTCCCGTTACCTCGAGGAGATCCGCCGGTTCCCGATGCTGGAGCCGCAGGAAGAGTACATGCTGGCCAAGCGCTGGCGCGAGGATGACGACGTCGCCGCCGCGCATACGCTGGTGACGAGCCATCTGCGCCTGGTTGCCAAGATCGCCATGGGCTATCGCGGCTACGGCCTGCCGATGAACGAGATCATCTCCGAGGGCAATGTCGGGCTGATGCAGGCGGTCAAGCGCTTCGAGCCGGAGCGCGGCTTCAGGCTCGCGACCTATGCCATGTGGTGGATCCGGGCCGCGATCCAGGAGTATATCCTGCATTCCTGGTCGCTGGTGAAGCTCGGCACCACCGCCGCGCAGAAGAAGCTCTTCTTCAATCTGCGGCGGCTGAAGAGCCAGATGCAGGCGATCGAGGAGGGGGATCTCAGCCCCGAGGCGGTCAAGAAGATCGCCGAGACGCTGGCCGTCACCGAGGACGACGTGATCAGCATGAACCGGCGCCTCGATGGCCCGGATCACTCCTTGAACGCGACGCTTCGGGCCGAGAGCGACATGGAGTGGCAGGACTGGCTGGTCGACGAGCGCGCCACCCAGGACACGCTGATCGCCGAGGACGACGAGCTCGACCACAGGCGCGAGCTCCTGGCGAGTGCGATGCACGTGCTGAACGACCGCGAGAAGCACATCCTGCACGAGCGCCGGCTCAAGGAGAGCCCGACCACGCTCGAGGATCTGAGCACGCAATACGGCATCAGCCGCGAGCGGGTGCGGCAGATCGAGGTCCGTGCCTTCGAGAAGCTCCAGAAGGCGATCCGCGGCATGGAGGCCACGGGTGCCGCCGAAGCGGCAGCCGCACCGATCCCGCAGCACTGAGTGACCGGCGCGCCCTGGCGCGACCAGAAGACGGTCTCGGACGTAGGGGCGAAGCTGGCCTCGGCGGCCAACTTCGATCCTTTTCAGGCGTGACCGGCGGTCGAGGAGAGGAGCGACGGGTCGACGCCGATCTTGCGCAGCGCCGCCGTCCATTTGTCGGCGTCGGCGATCTCGAAGACGACCCGCTCGTCGGGTGGGGCGATCAGCCAGCCGTTCTTCTGGATCTCGGCGTCGAGCTGGCCCGGTGCCCAGCCGGCATAGCCGAGCGCGAAGACCTTCTGCTTCGGGCCCTCGCCGCCGGCGATCGCCCGGAGCACGTCGACGGTGGCGGTGAGCGCGAAGCTCTCGTCGATCATCAACGTGTTCGCGTGGACGTAGTCCGCGGTGTGGAGGACGAAGCCACGGCTGCTCTCGACCGGGCCGCCGACATGCACCTTGATCCCGGCGGCCTCGGGCGAGGGCTCGATGCCGAGCTGCTCGATGATCGAGTCGAACGCGACATTGGGGGCGATCTGGTTGACGATGATGCCCATCGCCCCCTCGGCCGAATGCGCACAGAGGAAGATCACCGACCGGTCGAAGCGCGGATCGGGCATGCCGGGCATTGCCACGAGCAGCATGCCGGCCAAATGGTTGTCGTTGGCGTCGTCGTCCTGCATGGCTAAGAGATAACCGGTCGGGGCCGGCGCAACAAGAGAGCGGCTGCCGCCCGTGCCGCCGAACACGCAAAATCCCAATCGCGAGGACTGCTTCATGACGATCAAGGTTGGCGACCGCCTCCCCAATGCGACCTTCAAGGTCAACCAGGGCGGCGACATGGTCGATGTCAGCGTGGCCGAGCTCACCCAGGGCAAGAAGGTGGTGCTGTTCGCCGTGCCGGGTGCCTTCACCCCCACCTGCCACGCCAAGCACGTGCCGAGCTATCTCGAGCATTACGACGCCCTGAAGGCCAAGGGGGTCGACACGATCGCCTGTGTTGCGGTCAACGACCCGTTCGTGCTCGGCGAATGGGCGAAGACCACCGGCTGCGGCGACAAGATCATGCTGCTTTCGGACGGCAATGCGGAGTTCACCAAGGCCATCGGCCTCGATTTCGACGGCAGCGGCTTCAAGCTCGGCACCCGCTCCAAGCGCTACGCCATGGCGGTCGAGGATGGCGTGGTGAAGACGCTCGCCGTCGAGGAGGCGCCGCCGATGATGGAAGTGTCCGGAGCGGCCGAGATCCTGAAAGCGCTCTAGTCTCTCAGATCCCCGGGACTATCGGCCGGTCGGCCTACTTGAGTCCCGGGGACCACGGCTCCGGCCGCGACGGCTCTGAGCCGTCAGCGGGCTGCCTCGGCACCGTTGCCGTTCAGCCCGGCGATACCGTCCTTGATCGCCTGGGTCGCCAGCGCATCCGCCCGCTCGTTCAACGGATCGCCGGCATGGCCCCTGGTCCAGGCCCAGTCGATCTCGTGCTTCTCGGCCGCAGCTTCGAGGCGCTGCCAGAGGTCGACGTTCTTGACCGGCTTCTTCTCCGCGGTTTTCCAGCCCCGGGCCTGCCAGGCCCTGAGCCACTCGGTGATGCCCTTGCGCAGATAGCTGCTGTCGGTCACCAGCCGGACCCGCATGGGTCGCTTGAGGCTCTCGAGGGCGCGGATCGCAGCCATGAGCTCCATGCGGTTGTTGGTCGTCTCGGGCTCGAAGCCGGAGAGCTCCCGTTCGTGGCCGCGCCAGCGCAGCACCGCGCCCCAGCCGCCCGGCCCCGGATTGCCGCTGCAGCCGCCGTCGGTGTGGATCTCGACGATGTCGGGCTCGGTCACGGGCTCAGCCGAGGCCATAGTCGGCCGGACCCCGTGCGGCGTTGTGAAAGGCGAGCTTCTTGGCGTATTCCATGGGATCCTTGGGCTTGACCAGCGCCCCTTCGACCTGATTGAGCCAGTCGTAGAGGCGGGTGAGCAGAAAGCGCATCGCGGCCCCGGTGGCGAGCGTCGGCAGGGCCTCGAGTTCGGCGGGCGACAGGGGCCGGACCTGGCGATAGCCCTCGAGAAAGGCCCGGCCCTTGGTCAGGTTGTAGTCGCCCAAGGGCTCGAAGCACCAGGCATTGAGGCAGATCGCGACGTCGTAGGCGAAGAGGTCGTTGCAGGCGAAGTAGAAATCGATCACCCCGGTGACGTGGTCATTGGCGAAGAAGACATTGTCCGGGAAGAGGTCGGCGTGGATGACGCCGGCCGGCAGGTCGCCGGGCCAGGCCGCCTCGAGGTGGTCGAGGCTGGGCACGACCAGGGTGGCGAGGCCGTCGGGCAGGGGGGTGGGGCTCGCCGCACAGGCGGCATAGAGCGGGCGCCAGTCGCCGAGCGAAAGGGCGTTCCGCCGGTAGCCCTGAAAATCGCCCACCGCCAGATGCAGCTCCGCCAGGGTGGCACCCAGGGCCCGGCAGCGGGCGGCGTCGATCCGCTTGGGCGAGCGGCCGTCGAGGAAGCTCACGATCGCCGCGGGCCTGCTACACAGGGTCTGCAGGCTCTCGCCCCCGCGGTCGTGGATCGGCACGGGACAGGCGATGGCCTTGGCCGCAAGATGGTCCATCAGGGCCAGGAAAAACGGCAGATCGGCGGGATCGACCCGCTTTTCGTAGATCGTGAGGATGAAGCGTCCGCTGGTCGTCTCGAGGCGGAAGTTCGAGTTCTCGACCCCCTCCGCAATGGGGCGGAGAGCCTGCGGTTCGCCGATATCGTAGCGTGCCAGGAGCGCGCGGAGTGCGTCGTCGGGAACCGAGGTGTAGACCGCCATCCGTCACCACTGCAGGCACGTCAGATGCAAGCGCTTATGGCGGCTCGTCGCCGGCTTGTCACGGTGAAGCTGCGGTGGTCTCAGGAGGCAGCCTCGAGCTTGCGGGACGGGATCGGCGGGACCCGGAAGTAGACGTTCTCGTCGGTGTGGTGGACGGTCTCGAGGGTGACATCGAAGCGGGCCTGGAACGCCTCGATCACCTGCTGGACCAGGATTTCCGGGGCCGAGGCGCCAGCGGTGAGGCCGACGGTCGCGATGCCGGCCATGCCCTGCCAGTCGATGTCCGCCGCGGTCTGGATCAGCGATGCCCGGGCGGCACCGTTGTTCAGCGCCACCTCGACCAGACGCAGCGAGTTCGAGGAGTTGGGAGCACCGACGACCAGCGCCAGGTCGCATTTGGGCGCCATGACCGCCACCGCCTCCTGGCGGTTGGTGGTGGCGTAGCAGATGTCCTCGCTGCGCGGCCCCTCGATCGCCGGGAAGCGGGCCTTGAGGGCTGCGACGATGGCCGCCGTGTCGGTGACCGAGAGGGTCGTCTGGGTGGCGAAGGCCACGTTTTTGGGATCGGGGACGGTGATCGTCCGGGCGTCCTCGACGGTCTCGACCAGGAGCACCGAGCCCTCTTGCAATTGGCCCATGGTCCCCTCGACCTCGGGGTGGCCGGCATGGCCGATGAGCAGCACGGTGCGGCCGGCTCGGCTGTGGCGCTCGACCTCGCGGTGCACCTTGCTGACGAGCGGGCAGGTGGCATCGGCGAAGATCAGCTGGCGGCGTCTCGCCTCGTCCGGCACCCGCTTGGGCACGCCGTGGGCGGAGAAGACGACGATGCCATCGTCGGGCACCTGGTCGAGCTCGTCGACGAAGACGGCGCCCTTGGCCCTGAGCTCGTCGACGACATGGCGGTTGTGCACGATCTCGTGGCGGACGTAGATAGGCGGGCCGTTCTTCGCCAAGGCTTCCTTGACGATGGCGATCGCCCGGTCCACGCCGGCGCAGAAGCCGCGGGGGTTGGCGAGCAGCAGGGTGAGGGGCTGGCGGCCGGGCGTCGTCACTGGCTGAGGCTCCACAAAGCTGCCGGCCGGCGATCGGAAGGGCCCGGGCCAGCGTATCGGTCTCGGTCACCGGATGACCTTAGCACGCGTCCGGCCCCGGGGCGAGACCCGGCCGGGCGAGCCGCCGACGGGCCTTGGCCGCCGGGCGGACTGAAGAGGACGAGGACATGGCAGTCGGAGCGTCGGTGGCAACGGCCGACGGCACGCGGGTCAGCCAATGGCGGCTGATCCTGGTGCTGGTGGTCGCGACCGCCATCGGCCCGTTCTCGATGCAGGTCTTCCTGCCGGCCTTGCCCGCGATCCAGAGCAGCTACGCCGTCAGCGCCGCCACGGCCCAGCTCTCGTTCTCCCTCTCGGCCCTGTCCATGGCCGTGGCCACCCTCTTCTATGGCCCCGTCTCCGACCGGGTCGGGCGCAAGAAGGCCCTGGTGGTGGGGCTCGTGATCTTTCTCGTGGGCTCGCTCGTCTGCGCCTTTGCCACCACCATCACCTGGCTGGTCATCGGCCGTGTCGTGCAGGCGGCGGGCGGGGTCGCCGGCATGGTCCTCTCGCGCGCCATCGTCCGCGACGTCTACGACCGCGAGCAGTCGGCCGCCGCCATCGCCTACATTACCATGGCCATGGTGGTGGCCCCCATGCTGGCGCCGGCGATCGGCGGGGTGCTCACCGACCTCATCGACTGGAGCGCCGTCTTCCTCCTGGGCGGTGCCTTGGGCCTGGTCGTCCTGGTCGCCGTGCTGCTCGGCCTGCCCGAGACGCTGGTGCCCAACGACCGGCCGACGACGGTCCGGGCGATGCTCGCCGACTTCCGCTCCCTGCTCGAGGAGCGGGCGTTCAACGGCTACGCGCTGCAGGGCGGCTTCTCGATGGCGGTCTTCTTCAGCTTCCTGGCCGCAGCACCCTACGTCATGATCACGGTCCTCGAGCGCCCGCCCTCCGAATACGGGCTCATGTTCATCCTGGTCTCCGCCTGCTTCATGGCCGGCAACTACACGGCCGCCCGCTACACCCGCCGGCTCGGCATCGAGCGGATGATCGTGGCCGGCTCCGTCGGCACGCTGGTCGGCTGCAGCCTCATCCTGTTGGCCGTGCCGCTCACCTGGTCCACGCCCTGGGCGCTGTTCCTGCCGATGATGCTGGTCGCCTATACCCAGGGCGCGGCGATGCCCAACAGCCTGGCTGCGGTCGTCAGCATCAAGCCGGAGATCGCGGGTGCCGCCTCCGGTCTCGCCGGCTTCGTCCAGATGGGGGTCGCGGCGATCGCGGCCCAGACCATCGGCTCGATCCAGACCGGCAGCGCCTACCCCATGGCCATCGGCATGACGGTCTGTGCGGCGCTGATGCTGGCCGCGGCCCTGGTCGCAACGCGCCAGCGCTGAGCCTGCTACGCCATTATAGGAATAATAGCGGATAACGGCGCAATCGTCAAGCGGCGCCCGGGGTCGTTCGGCAGGCTTTGGCGGGCGGCCTTCGGGTCGACCCGGCGATGTCCGTGCTCGGTGCTGCCAAGCCTCTGACAAACTCGGCGAATCGGGCTCTGCCTGCGGCATTCCGCCCGCTTGGGTTCGCTCGCAAAAGCCGGGTTCGTTCGCTGCAGGATCGGGTTCAATCGTCGATTCCGCAGGTTCCTTCGTCGGTTCGCCGGGTTCGTTCGTCGGCATTTGTAACGAGAACTGACGGATTCTGCGCCATAAGCAATGCTAATGGCGCATGGATCGACTCATTTCTCGGGTTCTGCGTCCTATACCGACTCATTTCTCGGGTTATGGCGCATCAAACGATGCATCCAGAGCGCGAATGAGTCGGCATAGGGCGCATGAAGTCGACACTCATGTGTAGGCTTATGATTTGCCATAAGCGTTCGTTATAGGTGGAATCGCGGGGCGGCAGCGCCTCCCTCCGGTCTTTTCGGGATCGAGTGGGTGATGCAGGTTCACGCCCCGACCGACAGGTCGTCGAGAGGTCGAAAGGCTAAAATGGGAGGTTTGCCCATGGGCCGGTCGCCGGCTGAACGATGGTCATGTCACGCTCAACAGGAAGAGGCCGACAGCCGCGATGATGCGGGCGGCACTGGCCAGTGCTGGATCGCCGGTGTAGCGGTCGGCGGAACGCCAGACGCCGACCAGGGCAGCGACGTTGTAGGGGATCGAGAAGCCGTAGCCGACGATGAACGCGAGCAGCAGCCGGTCGTTCGAGACCAGTGCCAGGAACCCCAGGCTGGTGAGGACATTGACGGCGAGACCGATGCCCACGGCCCAGGTCCAGAAGGCCTCGCGTAGCGGCAGGTCGCCGAACCAAAGGCACCGCAAATGCTGCAAGGCGACGGATCCCCGGATGGCTGTGGTCGACGCGCGCGACGGTGACGTGCCGGCCGCGTTTCTAACGTAAATCACCAGATCGGCAACGCTTGCTCGGCGTGCCGCAAGAGGATCGGGGGAACTGAGTTCCCCCGCGCCCCCTCCGCAACTTCGGGCTGTTGCCGCGTGGGCGTGGGTGGGGCATTCTCGTGGGGTCGCTGCGGCTGGGGGTGGCGCATTGCGCAGCATGCCGACCGACACATTGGTCTCTTGGCCACGACTCTCGCACACGGCTTTGGACGGAAGGTGTCCGCTTTGCCCCATCTGCTCGAACGCAGCACGTGGATTGCGCGACCGATAGCGGAGGTATTCGCGTTCTTCGCCGATGCGGGCAATCTGGAACGCATCACGCCGCCGGAGCTGCGCTTTCGCATCCTCAGCCGTCTGCCGATCGAGATGCGCAAAGGCGCTACCATCGAGTACCGGCTAGCACTGTTCGGTGTCCCGTTCGGCTGGCTCACGATGATCGACCACTGGGAGCCGCCCTACCGCTTCGTCGATCGACAGCTCCGCGG
>DAIRDJ010000120.1:1503-13524 GCA_036796215.1 Geminicoccaceae bacterium | reverse complement strand
AGCTGCTTCATGCCGAGGCTGATGCGCTGGGTCTCGCGGTTGAAGCGGATCACCTGCACCTTGACCTGCTGGCCGACCGACAGGACCTCGGTGGGGTGGTTGACCCGCTTCCAGGAGATGTCGGTCACGTGCAACAGGCCATCGAGGCCGCCGAGATCGACGAACGCACCGTAGTCGGTGATGTTCTTGACCACACCGTCCAGCACCTGACCCTCGCCGAGCGTGGCCAGGAGTTCGTCGCGCTGCTCCTTGCGGCTCTCCTCGAGCACGGCGCGCCTCGAGACCACGATGTTGCCGCGGCGGCGATCCATTTTCAGGATCAGGAAGGGCTCGGGCTTGTTGACCAGGGGTGCGACATCGCGGACCGGGCGGATATCGACCTGGCTGCCCGGCAGGAAGGCCACGGCACCGCCGAGATCGACGGCAAAGCCGCCCTTGACCCGGCCGAAGATCGCACCCTCGCACTTCTCCTGCTCGTTGAAGGCCCGCTCGAGCCGGTTCCAGCTCTCCTCGCGACGCGCCTTCTCACGGCTGAGCACGGCCTCGCCGCTCTTGTTCTCGAACCGCTCGACATAGACCTCGACCTCGTCGCCGATTTTCACCTCGACGGGGTGGCCGGGGGTCGAGAACTCCTTGATCGGCACGCGACCTTCGGACTTGAGACCGACATCGACGACGGCGTCCTCGTTGTCGAGGGCGATCACCGTGCCCTTGACCACCGAGCCTTCGAGCTTGTTGCTACCGCCCAGGCTCTCGTCCAGCATCGACGCGAAATCGGCTTGCGTCGGAGCGTCGGCGGTCGCGATGGCTTCTTGCATTCTGTCTCCAAAACCGCCGGCGCAACCAAGGCTTGCCGGACGGGGCAGGGGTTCAGGTTCAGGTCTTGCGGCGAGGCGTGGCGCAATGCTTGTCGAAGGCTGCCTGCAATGCCTCGAGCGACGCCTCGAGGTCGAGCGTCGAGGTATCGATGCGGACGGCATCCGCGGCAGCGACAAGCGGCGCGACCGCCCGGTCCCGATCCCGGCGATCACGCTCGACCACGTCCTGCAAAACGCGCTCGTACATAGCCGCATCGCCGCGCTCGCGCAACTCCTCGAAGCGTCGCCGGGCACGCTCCTCGGGCGAGGCCGTGATGAAGAGCTTGAGCGGGGCATCGGGACAGACGACGGAGCCGATATCGCGGCCGGCGAGCACGGCCCCGGGCGGCTCGGCGGCAAACGCGCGCTGAAAGGCGAGCAGGGCGCGCCGGACGGCCGGGTGGACAGCAACGATCGATGCCCTCTCGCCGATCCGCTCGGCCCTGAGGGCGTCGGGGTCGAGGTCGCCCGCGCCGATCGCCGCTGCCGCTGCCGCTGCCGCCGCTTCGTCCTCGGGCGCCTGGCCCCGGTCGAGCAGGCGCTTGGCGACGGCGCGGTAGAGCAGCCCGGTGTCGAGAAAGCGCAGGCCATTGGCCGAGGCTAGACGCCGGGCCAGGGTCGTCTTGCCGGAGGCGACCGGCCCGTCGACCGCGACCACGATGGTTGCGGTCAACCGGCCACCTCCTCGATCAAGCTGCCGAGGCCGTTCATCAGCTCGGCAAAGCCCGGAAAGCTCGTGAGAATGGTCTCCGCCCCTGTGACCGTGATCGGTGCCGTAGCCAGACCACCGAGGACGAGAAAGCTCATGGCGATGCGGTGGTCGTGCTGGGCGTCGATGGTGACGGCCCGGGTGGCAGCGACGGGCCCGGTGACCAGGAGATCGTCGCCGTCGATCGCGACAGCGACGCCGGCCGCCGCCAGCCCCTCGGCCATCAGCGCCAGCCGGTCGCTCTCCTTGACCCTGAGCTCTGCGAGCCCGCGCATCCGTGTGGTCCCACGGGCGAAGCATGCCGCGACCGCGAGGATCGGGTACTCGTCGATCATCGACGGTGCCCGTTCGGCCGGCACGTCGACGGCACGAAGCGTGCTGCCGCGCACGACGAGATCGGCCACGGGCTCGCCTGCGGCCTCGCGTTCGTCGGCGAGCGCGACGTCGGCCCCCATCTCGCGCAGTGTGGTGAGCAGGCCCGTGCGCAACGAATTGACCGAGATGCCGCGGATGGTGACGGCACTCTCGGCTGCGACCACGGCAGCAACGAGCGGAAAGGCGGCCGACGACGGGTCGGCCGGCACCACGAAATGCTGCGGCACGAGTTCCGGCTCGCCCTCGATCTCGACCACCCAGCCGTCGGCCGTGGCGCCACTCGTCAGCTTCGCCCCCATGGCCGCCAGCATCCGCTCGGTGTGGTCGCGGGATGCCAGGGGCTCGATCACCGTGGTCCGCCCCGGCGCGTGCAGACCGGCCAGCAGCACGGCCGATTTGATCTGTGCCGAAGCCACGGGCGAGCGCCAGGTGACCGGGAGCAGATCGATCCGGCCGGTCAGCGCCAGCGGCAGCCGGCCGCCGCTGCGCGTGAGCACCTCGGCACCCATAGCCGCGAGCGGCTCGGTGATCCGCCGCATCGGCCGCCGGCGAAGCGATGCGTCACCGCAAAGGAAGCTCGTGAAGCCATGGCCGGCGAGGATCCCCATCAGGAGCCTGACCCCGGTGCCGGCATTGCCGAGATCGAGCACCGTCTCGGGCTCGGCGAGCCCGGCGATGCCGCAGCCCATGACGCGCCAGCTTCCCGGGCCCAGCCGCTCGAGCGTGACGCCGAGCTGCCGCAGCGCTTTGGCCGTTGCCAGCACGTCGGCCCCTTCCAGGAGCCCATCGATCCGGCTCTCGCCGACCGCGAGGCCGGCCAGCATCAACGCGCGATGGGAGATGGATTTGTCGCCTGGGACGCGGACATCACCCGCAAGGGCACCGTGCGGTGCCGCCCTGAGCTGCATGAGAACGACCTCGAACGATCCGGGAACGCTCGCGGGTGCTGCCCCAATCCGGCACCCGCAGCAGCACCGCCCCGAGCCGTGGCTGGCGCCTGCGTTTTGCTTTTGACAGTGTTGGGCGATCATGGCAATTGCCCGCTCGCTCGACACCGCTGAAGCCTCCCGGCGGCGCCATGCTGCCGATCGGTCGGGTCGAGCGGAGTCCCGACCGTTTCAGGCCCGACTGTTTCAGGGTCGCCCATTGCTCAATTTACAGGGGACCGCTCTTGCCCAAGCCGGAACTTGGAACCAAGCGCACCTGCCTCGCCTGCGGGGCCCGCTTTTACGACTTCGGCAAGACCGTGGCGATTGCCTGTCCGGCCTGCGGTGCGGCGTTCGATCTCGAGCAGCTGGCGCGTGCCCGCCGGCCGCGCAACCCCGTGCGTGCGGTCGCCGCTGCCTCGGCCAAGGAGGCAGTCGCCGAGGCCGACGAGGACGAGATCGACGAGACCGTCGAGGCGGACGAGATCGACGAAGAGGTCGACGACGAGATCGAGGAGGTCGACGAGACCGAGGCCGAGGCCGAGGAGGAGCCGGACGTACCGGTCGCCGACGACGACGAGGAAGAGGACGACCCCTTGATCGAGGACGCCGACGAGCTCGCCGACGACGATGCCTTGGGCGAGGTCATCGATCCGGCGGTGGGCGAGGAGGACGACCGCCGGTGACCGGGCGGCCGTCGTCCTCCCGCCGGCCCGAAACCCGAGGGCGACGGCTTCGGGATTGAAGCGGCGGCGGGGATCCGCCGACGCCGCTCGCCAGGTAGCGCTTGGCTAGCGCCGGTTGGCTCAGTCGACGGGGCCGCGCGGGCCCCGGCCATCGCCCCTGCCCTCGCCCCACCCGTCACCCATGCGCCCGCCCTGGCGGCCGCGCATCCCGGAGCGCCGCTCGCGCATATGCTCCTGGATCTCGTCCTCGGTGATCACGCCGTCACCGTCGCGGTCGAACCGCTCGACCAGCCGCGCGTAGGGGGCGAGGAACTCGGCCTCGGTCACCCCGGTATCGCCGTCGACATCGAGCCTCTGGAAGCCTTGGACCATCTGGGTGCGCATGGCATCGAGCCAGAGCGCCTCGTATTCCTCGAGGCTGAGCACGCCGTTGCCGTCGGTATCGAACGCGGCCAATCGCTCGGCACGCACCGCATCGACGTCCGCCTGGCTGACCTCGCCGTCGCCATTGCGATCGAACCGCTCGATCATGCGGGCAGCTGGCATGCCGGCACCGGGACCACCGCCCCAGCCCTCGTCCCAGCCGCCGAAACCGTGGCCGTGCCGCGACCCTTGCGCCAGGGCGATGGAGCCGCCGATCAGGGCCAGGGTGAGGAGGGCGGCGGCGGAGCCGAGCAGAATCTTCTTGGTCATGATCGTGTCTTTCCTTGCTGAACCGATGCGCGCATCCTGGCCGCTGCTTGTCGCCGAAATGCGGCGCCGGCGGGCCCTTTTGGTCACCATTCCTGCCAACCGGCCCGTCTGACACAGCCTGTTACATTTTTCCGTTCCCACGACGTGCCCGGTCGGCCTATCCGCTCGGGCATGAACGACAGCCCGCATCTTCTCGTGGTCGACGACACCCGCGACGTGCGCGACGCGCTGCGGCAGTATCTCGTCAAGCACGGCTATCGGGTGGCCACGGCCGACAGTGCCGCCGCGGCCCGGCGCGAGCTTTCGGTCAATGCGATCGATCTCGTCATCCTGGATGTCATGATGCCAGGCGAGGACGGGCTCAGCCTCTGCCGCGAGCTCCGGGCGCGAGGGCCTGTGCCGATCATCATGCTGACCGCACTTGCCGAGGAGACCGACCGGATCATCGGCCTCGAGATGGGGGCCGACGACTATGTGACCAAGCCCTTTGCCCCGCGCGAGCTTCTGGCCCGGATCAAGGCGGTGCTGCGCCGGGCGCAGAGCCTGCCGCACCGCCCGGGTGCCGCGGCCCAGCCCACGGGCCGGCTGCGTTTCGATCGCTGGCGCTTCGATCCCGCCGCCCGCGAGCTGCTCGACGAGGCGGGCACGGTGGTGCCCTTGAGCACCGGCGAATACCTGCTGCTCACCGCCCTGCTGCAGCATCCGGGGCTGGTGCTCAGCCGCGACCAGCTGCTCGATCTGACCCGCGGCCGCGAGGCGGTGCCCTTCGACCGCAGCGTCGACAACCAGGTGAGCCGGCTGCGCAAGAAGCTCGAGCGCGACCCCAAGAACCCCGCCCTGATCAAGACCCACTGGGGCGGTGGCTACAGCTTCGGCGGGCGGGTGACGCGCGAATGAGGCGGCTGTGGCCGAGGACGCTGACCGCCCAGCTCGTGCTCCTGCTGCTGCTCGCTTTGGTCGCGGCCCAGCTCGTCACCTTCGCCATTCTGCACGACGAGCGCCGTGCCGCGGTCGAGGCCCTGGCCCGCGAGCAGGTGCTGGAGCGGGCGGCGGCCCTCGTCCGCCTGACCGAATCGACAGCGAGCGAGAGCGAGCGGCGCCGCGCGCTCAGGGCCTTCTCGACCCGCCAGCTCCGCTTCTGGTTCGCGACCGAGCCCGTGGTCGAGGCGGCCGAGGATGCCCGGGTGCGACACTTGGCCCGCCGCCTCGAGGAGCTCTTGGACGACGACCGCAGGCTCGAGGTGCGGGTCGCCCCAGGTGCCCTACCCCGGGCCGCCGAGCGCCGGGCGGCCTGGCAGGCGCATCGGCGGCGGGCGGCGGGCGAGGCACCCGAGCTCGGCGCTGTGCCCGAGACCCTGCCGGCCTCGGGCCTCCTCCTCGCCATCCGCCTCGATGACACCTCGTGGCTGAATGCGGCGATGCTGCTGCCGCCCCGGCGCCCCGGCTTCGGCGTGGCACCATTGGCCGCCCTTGTCGCCACGGCGATCGCCATCAGCCTGGTTGCCGCCCTGTCGCTGCGCCGGCTGACCCGACCGCTCGCGGCGCTGGCGGCGGCCGCCGACGCGGTCGGGCGCGGCGAGCCGCAGAAGCTCGCGGCCGATCGCGGGCCGCTCGAGGTGCGGCGCACGGCCATGGCCTTCAACGCAATGCAGGAGCGGATCGCCCGAGCGATGACCGACCGCACCCGGCTCCTGGCAGCGATCAGCCACGATCTGCGGACCCCGATCACCACGCTCAGGCTGCGCAGCGAGATGGTCGACGACGCGGCCTTGCGCGAGCGGATGCTCGCCACCCTCGACGAGATGCAGGCGCTGACCGAGGCCGGCCTCCTGCTCGCCCGCGACACCGCGAGCGACGAGCCGACCCGGGCCATCGATCTTCCGGCCCTGGTCGAGAGCATCGCCGCCGACTTCATCGATCAGGGCCGCGACGTCCGGGTGACGGCCGCGGCCCCGCTGGCCTATCGCTGCCGCAAGCTGGCGCTCACCCGGGCGCTCCGCAACCTCGTCGAGAACGCCCTTCGCTACGGTGGCGCGGCCGAAATCGCCATCACGGCAACACCCTCTCTGGTCACGCTTGCCATCGACGACCGAGGGCCCGGCCTGCCCGAGGCGATGCTCGAGCGGGTGTTCGAGCCCTTCTTCCGCCTCGAGGCCAGCCGCAGCCCGGAGACCGGCGGCAGTGGCCTCGGCCTCGCCATCGCGCGGGCCATCATCCGCGGCCATGGCGGCGACATCACGCTCGCGAACCGTGCCGCGGGCGGCCTGCGCGCCACCGTGCAGCTGCCCGGCCCAGGCGCGAGTGCCGGTGCGAGCACCACCGGAGCGCCCGACATTTGACTTGCGAACGGACGCCGATTTGCCTACCAACTCGCGACCAGATCGCGACGGGGCCGTAGCTCAGCTGGGAGAGCGCCTGAATGGCATTCAGGAGGTCGTCGGTTCGATCCCGATCGGCTCCACCATTCCCCGACGATCTGGCATCCACCATTCGGCGTCGCATACCGATCCCCGCCAGCGGCGCGGGCGGCTTTCTCGGTTTAGGCATTTTATCCTAGAAGCGATGTCCTGTCAACCGCGGCTCGGGTTCGCTCGGCAGATCGGGGTCGAGCGGGTGGTCATGCCTCGGCCGCGGAACATGCTTTCTCTCATCCGGACGCCACAAGGCTCTGTGTAAAAAGCTTTTTCCGCCCCGCGTGCGACAAACCGCCCTCTTGGGTTCGTTTGCAGAACTCGGGTTCGCTTTGCCGATTTTTGGGTTCGCTCGTCGTGTCGCTGGGTTCGTTCGTCAGCCTCTCGGGTTCAAGAACGGTCGTTTGTAACGAAAAGCGCCCGAATCTGCGCCATAAGCAATGCTAATGGCGCATGAAACGATCTATTTTTGGACGCATGAGTCGGTATATGCGCCATCGCCCGGGTTCATGGCGCATATACCGACTCATTTCTCGGGTTATGGCGCATCAGACGACACCCGATTCGGACTGTTCGTTGGTAGACCTACAATCAGCCATAAGCATTGCTTATGGGCTGCCGGAACAGCGGCGACGACGCCGCTGCTCGACAGCGACCTCAGCTGTAGGGGTCGGCGGCGTCGCGCAGGCCGTCGCCGAGGAAGTTGAAGGCGAGGACGACGAGGATGACCGGGACCACGGGCAGCATCAGCCAGGGGTAGAGTGCTACGACATTGACGTTCTGCGCGTCGTTCAGGAGCACGCCCCAGCTCACCATGGGGGCTCTGACCCCGAGCCCGAGAAAGGAGAGGGCGGTCTCGCCCAGGATCATGCCGGGGATCGAGAGCGTGGCCGAGGCGATCAGGTGGGACATGAAGGAGGGGATCAGGTGCCGGCCGATGATCCGCTGCGGCTTCGCCCCCATCAGCCTTGCTGCCTGGGCGAACTCCTCCTCGCGCAGGGCCAGGATCTTCGAGCGCACGGCCCGGGCGAGGCCGGTCCAGTCGACGAGGCCGAGGATCAGGGTGATGCCGAAATAGACCCAGATGGGTGGCCAGGTCGGCGGCAGGGCGGCGGACAAGGCGAGCCACAAGGGGATCATCGGAAAGCTCCGGATCACCTCGATCACCCGCTGCACGACACTGTCGACCCAGCCGCCGTAGTAGCCCGAGACGCCACCCAGGACGAGGCCCATGACGAAGCTGATGGCGATGCCGACGAGGCCGACGGTGAGCGACACCCGGGCGCCGTAGACGATGCGCGAGAAGAGATCGCGGCCGAGCCGGTCGGTGCCCCAGAGGTAGAAGGTGCCCCCCTCGGCCGGGCAGACGAAGTGGAAATCCAGCTCGACCTGTCCCCAGAACCGGTAGCTGTCGCCGCGGCAGAAGAAGCGCAACGGCTGCACCTGTTCCGGGTCCGCCACATACACCCGGCGCATGGTGCGCATGTCGAGCTCCATGCCGTAGCCGTAGGCGAAGGGGCCGACGAAGCGTCCCTCGTGGAAGAGGTGAACGCGCTGCGGCGGCGAGAAGATATGCTGCGGGTCGCGGCTGTGCGGGTTGTAGGGGGCGACCATCTCGGCGAAGACGACGACGAAATAGCAGAACGCCAAAAACCACAGCGACACCATGGCGAGCTTGTGGCGCTTGAACCGCCACCACATCAGCTGCCACTGCGAGGCCGTATAGAAGCGCTCCTGCTCCGGCGTCAGCGGCTTCTCGCGGTAGGGTTCGAAGGGCTCGGGATCGACCCAGTGTGGTGCGCGCCCTGCGGCATCGCCCTGGGCGGTCGAGCGATAGGGTGGCGGGGGCGCCTCACCCACGGTCTCGGCTGGCCGCTGGTCCAAGGGATGCTCGCGCCCGGTCGCCATCAGCGGGCCTGCCCGCCGCCGAAGCGGATGCGCGGATCGAGCCAGGCGAGCAGAAGATCGGAGATCAGGACGCCGATGACGACCAGGAAGGATTCCAGCATCAGGAAGGAGCCGGCGAGGTACATGTCCTGGCTCTGCAATGCCCGCACCAGGACCGGCCCCGTGGTCGGCAGGCTGAGCACCACGGCAACGAGCGCCGAGCCGGAGATGAGGTCGGGCAGGAGATTGCCGATATCGGCGATGAAGGGGTTCAAGGACATCCGGAGCGGATACTTCAACAGGGCCTTGCCCGGCGGCAGGCCCTTGGCCTTGGCGGTGACGTAGTAGGGCTTTTGCAGCTCGTCCAAGAGGTTGGCCCTGAGGCGGCGGATCATGGCCGCCGTACCGCTGGTGCCGATGATGATCACCGGGATCCACAAATGCTGCAGCACTGAGACGAACTTGTCCCAGCTCATCGGCTGGTCGAGATATTGCGGCTCCATCAGCCCGCCGATGGTCGTGCCGAAATAGACGTTGGCGAAGTAGAGCATCACCAGGGCCAGGAGGAAGTTCGGCGTGGCGAGCCCGAGAAAGCCGAGCAGCGTCAGCCCGTGGTCGCCCCAGCTGTATTTGTGCGTGGCCGAGTAGATCGCGATCGGAAAGGCCACGATCCAGGTGAAGACGACCGTGGCGAGCGAGATGACGACGGTGAGGAAGATCTTGTCGCCGATGACCTCGGTCACCGGCCGGTCATATTCGAAGGACCAGCCGAGATCGCCGTGCAGCATGCCCCAGACCCAGTAGAGATACTGCTGCCAGAGGGGTCGATCGAGGCCGTAGAGCTCGCGCAGATACTCGATCTGCTCGAGCTGCACGCCCTCGCCCTGCGCCTGCAGCTCGCCGATCTGCGCCGAGAGGAAGTCGCCGGGCGGCAGATTGATGATGACGAAGGTGACCACGCTGATGGCGATCACCGTGGGGATCATCACGAGGAGGCGGTGAGCGACGTAGCGGAGCACAATGCCTTCCCTAGGGCGCGGACCGGAGGCAGGACTGCCCGCTGGCCATGTCATGTCCGTCCCAGGTCAGTCTAGCGCGCCACGCCGATCCGACCAGCCGCTAACTGGGCATCCGGGCCACTTCCTCGCTTTGCCGCAGGTCCAGGAGCAACCGGCGCAACAGCAGGCGATCGGGCGACTGCGCCCGCTTGACGCGAAGCTCCGCCTCGAGCGCCGAGGCGAGGCCGGCCTCCAGGCGCTGGGTGGACCAGCGCTCCAGGGCCTGCTGCATCGACGGCTTCTGGCTGAAATGGATGGGCGGCCTCGCACTCTCGACCACGGCGAGCGGTGTCTCGCCGGCCTCGACCCGGGCGCGCAGCGGCAGAAGGCGGAGCAGCGTGCCGGCAACGGCACGGATCAGCCGGATCGGTGCCTGCCCCTCGCCCAGGAGCCGGTCGAGTGCCCGTGCGGTATCGCCGGGCCGGCCGATCAGCCCCGCCCAGACCAGCCGGTCGATACCGAGGGCGGAGGTGTTGCCGACGACGGCCTCGACGTCGGCCAGCGTGACCCTGCCCTGGTCATCACCCTTGTAGAGGGCGAGCTTGGCCACCTCGTTGCGGGTGAGCTCGCGATTGGCGCCGACATGCGCGGCCAGGAAGGTCATGGCATCGGCCTCGATGCCGAGCCCGTGCGTTCGCAACAAGTCGCGCAGCTCGGCCTCGAGCCCGCGCCCGTCGGCCCGGTAGCAGGCGATCGCGGCCGCGGTCTTCGTCTTCTCGGCGAGCCGGCGGAGCGGCGAGGCGGTGCCGAGTTCGCCGGCCTCGACGATGACCAGCGCCTCGTGGCCGCCCATGCCGACCAGTGTCTCGAGCGCCTTGGCGAGCCCGTCGGTCGCCTGGCGGACCAGGACCACCCGCTGCCCGCCGATCAGCGACATCGCCTGCGCCTCCTCGAGCAAGAGGCCCGGTGCGGTGGCGAGCTTGTCCATGGCCAGCTCGGCCAGGCGAAACGGATCGTCCGGCTGGCCCAGCACCGCCTGGATCAGCTGTCGCCGGCGCTCGGCGACGAGCCCCTGGTCGGGGCCGTAGAGGAGGACGAGGCCGATCCCGGGCTCGGGCCTTTGGCAGAAGGCCTGCGCCTGCTGCGGCTTGACGATCATGCAGCCAGGCTCTCGAAGTGGATCGTCAGGAGGGTGCGGATCGACCGGCTCACTTCGATCGCCGCCCGCTGCTCGGCATCCTGCTCGGCGATCAGCGTCGCGAAGGGCTCGCGGATGACGTTGTAGCTGGCGACCCGCCGCACGGCCGAGCGGTAGAGGGGGGCGGCTGGTGTTTCCGCTGAGCCGTCCTCGGCCGCTTCGTCGTCGTCGTCCCGGTCGGCGAGCGGGACGTCCGGCTCGAGGTCGGAGAGATCGGGCATGGCGAGAGCAGTGTCGACCTCGATCTCGACCTCGTCCACGTCATCGGGCCGCGGCTCGGGCGCATCGCCGATGTCGCGCAGGGTGAAGAACGCCGCCAGGGTCAGGTCAAAGCGGGTGATGGTATCATCCAGCTGGATCGCCAGCGCCTGGCGGCTCTGCCGGAGCCGCACGTCGAGCCAGTGGCGCTTGGCGAGCCTGAGCCCTGCCGGGTTGAGGTCGTCGATCAGCCGGTTCTGCAAGAAACTGCCGAGGCGGGTCAGCGGGGCGCGGACCTCGATCGCGGCGAGTTCCTCGGCGACCGCCTCGCCGCCCGGCCCGGCATAGAGCGGGCGAAAGCCGCAACCGGCGAGAAGCGCCAGGCCCGGTGCCAGCGACAGGGCCGCGAGCAGCTGCCGGCGGCGGGTGACGGGTGCGCGCCGCGGCGCCTTCGTGGGGCTAGACGACCACATTGACGATCCGGTCGGGCACCACGATCACCCGCCTGGGCTCCTTGCCGGCCATCGCCCGGATCACCGCCTCGTCCGCAAGGGCCCGCTCGCGCACCAGGGCCTCGTCGCTGCCGGCCGGCAGCTGGATCTCGCCACGCCGCTTGCCGTTGACCTGGAGTGCCAGGGTGACGCTGTCGGCCACCAGCCAGGCGGGATCGGCCACGGGCCAGGCGGTATCCGCGAGGATGGTGGGCTGGCCGAGCCGCTGCCAGAGCTCCTCCGCCAGATGCGGCAGCATGGGGCCGATCAGCTGCACCAGGGTCAGGGTCGCCTCGCGCAGCACCGCCCGGTCCTCGGAAGTCCCGGGGGTGAAGGCCTCGATGGCGTTGGAGAGCTCGCGCACCAGGGCCACGGCCTTGTTGAAATGCAGCCGCTCGATCTCGTTTGTCACACTCGCGATGCTGCGATGGACGAGCCGCTTGAGGCCGATCGCCGCAGCACCGCCCGGGTTGGCCGCTCCGCCGGTGTCCGCGGGCAATGCCTCACGCCGCTCCTCGACCAGCCGCCAGAGCCGGTTGAGATAGCGCCAGGCGCCGACGATGCCCTCGTCGGTCCACTCGAGGTCGCGCTC
>DAIRDJ010000120.1:0-1403 GCA_036796215.1 Geminicoccaceae bacterium | reverse complement strand
CCGGCGAAAGGCTCGGCGAGATCGAGATGGCCGCAGGCCGACATGGCGCGGGTGAAGAAGCGGGAATAGAGCAGATGGAGAACGGCGTGCTCGACGCCGCCGATATACTGGTCGACCGGCAGCCAGTAGTCGACGGCGGCACGGTCGAACGGCCCCGCGGCGTAATCGGCCGAACAGAACCGGGCGAAATACCAGGAGCTCTCGACGAAGGTGTCGAAGGTGTCGGTCTCGCGCACGCCCTTCCTGCCGTCCGGCAGGGTCACGTGCTTCCAGGTCGGGTGCCGGTCGAGGGGATTGCCGGGGCTGGTGAAATCGACGTCCTCGGGCAGCCGGACCGGCAGTTCGTCCCTGGGCACCGGCACGATCTCGCCGTCCTCGGCATAGATGATCGGGATCGGGCAGCCCCAGTAGCGCTGGCGCGAGACGCCCCAGTCCCTGAGCCGCCAGGTGACCTGCCGGGTGCCGCAGCCTTCGGCCTCCAGATGATCGATGATCCGCGCCTTGGCGGCCGGCACGTCGAGCCCGTCGAGAAAGCCCGAATTGAAGATGGCCCCGTCGCCGATATAGGCCTCGCTGCCGATCTCGAACGTGGCGGCATCGGCTTCCGGCGGCAGGACCACCGGGACCACCGGCAGATCGTACCGGCGGGCGAAATCGAGATCGCGCTGGTCGTGCGCCGGGCAGCCGAAGATGGCGCCGGTGCCGTAGCCCATGAGCACGAAATTGGCGACGTAGACCGGCAGGTCCGGGGTCGCGGCCAAGGGATGCCGGCAGCTGAGACCGGTATCGAAGCCCCGCTTCTCGGCCCGCTCCAAGGCCTCCTCCGAAGTGCCGAGCTTCAGGCACGCCTCGATGAAGGCGGCGAGCTCCGGGTTGCGGGCCGCCAGCTGCTGCGCCAGGGGGTGGTCCGGGGCGATCGCCATGAAGGAGGCGCCCCAGAGCGTGTCGGGGCGGGTGGTGAAGACCTCGAGGCTTTCGGCATGGCCGGCCAAGGGAAAGCGGACCAGCGCCCCTTCCGAGCGGCCGAGCCAGTTGGTCTGCATCAGCCGGACCTTCTCCGGCCAGCGCTCGAGCCCGTCGATCGCGGCCAGGAGCTCCTCGGCAAAGGCGGTGATCCTGAAGAACCACTGGTTCAGCTTGCGCCTTTCGACCTCGGCGCCAGAGCGCCAGCCCTTGCCGTCGATCACCTGCTCGTTGGCGAGCACCGTCTGGTCGACCGGGTCCCAGTTGACCCAGCTCTCCTTGCGGTAGACCAGCCCCTGCTCCAGCATGTCGAGGAACATCGCCTGCTCGTGGCGGTAGTAGTCGACATCGCAGGTCGCAAGTTCGCGCGACCAGTCGAGCGCCAGGCCCATCTGCTGGAACTGGCTGCGCATCTCGGCGATGTTGGCATAGGTCCAGAC
>DAIRDJ010000119.1:0-13584 GCA_036796215.1 Geminicoccaceae bacterium | reverse complement strand
GGCGTGCATGCCCTGCCGACCTGGCAGATCCCCTTCCTCAACACGCTGATCCTGCTGCTCTCCGGCTGCACCATCACCTGGGCGCACCATGCGCTCCGCGAGGGCGACAAGGACACCACCTTCAAGGCGCTCGCCATCACCGTGGCCTTGGGCGTCATCTTCCTCGGCTTTCAGATCTTCGAGTATGTCGAGCTCGTCCACGAGGGCCTGACCATCAGCCAGGGGATCTTCGGCTCGGCCTTCTACATGGCGACCGGCTTTCACGGCTTTCACGTCCTGGTCGGCACCACCTTCCTCATCGTCTGCACCATGCGCGCCTGGTATGGGACGATGAAGCAGGAGCGCCATGTCGGCTTCGAGGCCGCTGCGTGGTACTGGCATTTCGTCGACGTCGTCTGGCTCTTCCTCTTCGTCTCGGTCTACTGGTGGGGCGGCAACATGACCTGGGTGTCGCCGGCCCTCCAATGATCCGGACCGACCCTTGAGCGTCGTTGCGTCACCCTGGTCGACTGGCCTTCGGGGCCGCTGTCCCGCCTGCGGCGAGGGACGGCTCTTCAAGGGCTTCCTGACCGTGGTCGACCATTGTGAAACCTGCGGCGTGGACCTGAGAGAGCAGGATAGCGGGGACGGCCCCGTCGCCTTCATCACCCTGATCGCCGGTGCTGTCGTCGTCATCGCCGGCCTCGTCGTCGAGGTCAAATACGGCTGGCCGATCTGGCTGCACATGGTGGTCTGGCTGCCGCTCGCGGCCGGGCTGAGCGTCGCCCTGATGCGGCCGCTCAAGGGCCTCACCATCGCGCTCCAATACAAACACCGGCGGAGCGACTTCGAGCGGCAGCGCTAGATGGCCGCCTTGCTCGCCCAACGCTTCCGCCCGGGCTGGCCGCTGACGATCGTCGTCGCTGCGGCACTCGCCATCCTCGTCACACTCGGCACGTGGCAGGTGCAGCGGCTGTACTGGAAGCTCGATCTCATCGAGCGGGTCGAGGCCGGGCTTGCCGCCGAACCCGTGCCACTCCCGGCAACCGCTGGCGCACTTGATGCCCTCGACCAGCGGCCGGTAACCGCCACCGGCACGCTCCGCCATGATCTCGCCATCGCCAGGGGCAGCGAGCAGAAGGGCGGCATCCCGGGCGCCCGCCTCCTGGTCCCCTTGGAGCGCGAGGGTGCCATGCCCATAGTGGTCGATCTCGGCTGGATCCCCGAACCGGTAAGCGGCCATTTCGGCGAAACACCCGAGCCGGTCGAGGCACTGGCCGCCACGCTCTATCTCGACCACCCCGAGACGAAACCCCCGTTCCGTCCGGCCAACGAGGTCGAGGCGCGTCGCTGGTTCTGGCTGGATACCACCGACCTTCGCCGATGGACGGGTATGCCCGACCTCGCTGCCGCCTCGCTGGTCCGCCGGCCGGATGGCGTCGAGCGCACCCCGCCGATCGCCGATCCGCCCGCCATGACCCTCTCGAACGATCATCTGGGCTATGCGCTCACCTGGTACGGCCTCGCCCTCGGCCTTGCCGTCATCTACCTTCTTCTGGGTCGCGCGCGCGCCAAGGAACCCCGCCCATGAGCAGTCTCCGCAACCTCTCGGTCTTGAGCCTCGTCCTTACCTACTGCCTGATCATCCTTGGCGGCTGGGTCCGTGCCACCAACTCGGGTCTCTCCTGCCCGGACTGGCCCACCTGCTACGGCCAGTGGTGGCTCACGCCAGCCGACTTCGCGGCATTGGGTGATGTCGGCTACAGTTATTTCCAGGTCATGCTGGAGTGGGTGCACCGGCTGATCGCGGGCGTCTTCCTCGGCCCCTTGATCCTGGTGATCGCTGTGCTCGCCTTCTGGCGCCGCCACGTCGACAGTGGAGGCTGGCGTTTGGCGCTCGGCATCTGCGTGGTGCTTTTGATCCAGGCGAAGATTGGCGGCATCACCGTGCTCGACGAGAACAGCCCGTGGTCGGTGGCGCTGCATCTCGGCAACGCGCTCTTCCTCTTCACCCTCTTGATCATCTTCACCAGCCGGCTGCTGCCCGCGCACCCCTTCGCCGTTCCTGAGCCCGCCTGGTGGCGCCCGTTCCTCCTGGGCCTCTGGTTCGTTGTGCTCGGCACCATGCTCACCGCTGCCGTGACGGCGAAAAGCGGGGCGTCGCTCGCCTGCTACGAATGGCCATCCTGCAATGGGGGTTACCTGCCGGACCTCGGCGACCCGCAGGTCAGGATCCACTTCTTCCATCGCACGCTCGCAGCCCTCACGGGGCTCGGCGTCCTGGGCTTCCTGATCCTCGCCTATCGCGGCGACAATCCGATCTTGCGGCGCCTGGCGCTCGTGGCCACTGCCGCTGTCATCGCGCAGATCTCGCTCGGTGCCCTGGTCATCGTCCTCTTGGTCCCCGTCTGGATGGCCGTAGCGCATCAGGCGATCGGTGTTCTGCTGTTCGCTGTCGTCGCAGCGGGCCTCGCCACCGTCTGGCGCGCGCCGACCTTTGCCACCCCGGAGCCCATGCATGTCGGCCTACGTAGCGCTCGAGCGCCGCTTTAAGCGGCTCGCCGATCTCGGCGGGGCGGCTTCGGTCCTCCACTGGGACCAGGCGGCCGTCATGCCCACGGGCGGCAATGCCGCGCGCGGCGAGCAGCTCGCAGCCCTGGGTGGGCTGATGCACGAGATCCTGACAGCCGAGGCCACCGCGGAGCTGATCGAGCGGGCGCGCGGCGAGGCGCTCGACCAGTGGCAGGCGGCAAACCTGCGCCTGATCGAGGACCGCTACAGCCGTGCTGTCGCCCTGCCGCAGGACCTGGTCGAGGCCAAGGCCCGCGCCACCAACCAATGCGAGATGGCCTGGCGCCAGGCCCGGGCGGACGATGACTATCCGAGCCTGCGCCCCTTTCTCGAGGAGGTGCTCAGGCTCACCCGCGAGGCGGCACTACTGCAGGGGCAGAAGCTCGGCCTCGACCGTTATGCAGCACTCCTCGACCAGTTCCAGCCCGGCCTCGACGAGGCCACCATCGATCGACTGTTCGCCCCGCTGCGGGCGCAGCTGCCGGCCCTGATCGAAGCCCGGCTGGTCACCCAGCCCACGCCTGAACAGCCGCGCGGCCCGTTTCCCAAGGCTCAGCAGAAAGCCCTCGCCGTGGCACTGATGGCGCGGCTCGGCTTCGACTTCGACCACGGCCGCCTGGACGAGAGCACGCACCCTTTCTGCGGCGGCACGCCCACCGACATCCGCATCACCACCCGCTACGACGAGAACGAGACCGTCTCGGCGCTCATGGGCGTCCTCCACGAGACCGGCCACGCCCTCTACGAGGCGGGCCTGCCCGAGCCCTGGCGCGGCCAGCCGGTGGGTACCAGCCACGGCATGGCGATCCACGAGAGCCAGTCGCTCATCATCGAGATGCAGGCCTGCCGCTCACCGGCCTTTCTGCGTTATCTCTCCGGTCGTCTGGCGGCCACCTTCGGCGACCAGCCCGCGTTTCGGTCCGAGAACCTCGTCGCCCGCTACACCCACGTCGCAAAGGGCATGATTCGCGTTGATGCCGACGAGCTCACCTATCCGCTGCACATCGTGCTGCGCTATCGCCTGGAAAAAGCGCTCATCCACGGTGACCTCGACCTCCACGACCTGCCGGCTGCGTGGAACGACGGGATGCAGGAGCTTCTCGGCATCGTGCCGGGGACCGACCGCGAAGGCTGCCTGCAGGACATCCACTGGCCGGTGGGTGCCTTCGGCTATTTCCCCAACTACACGCTCGGTGCGCTGCTAGCAGCACAGCTCTTCCGGGCCGCCGAGCGACAGCTTCCCGACCTTCTCGGCGAGATCGAGGCGGGCGACTTCACCGCGTTGCGCGAGTGGCTCGGCAACACCATCCACACCAAGGCCTCGAGCCTGCCGATGCAGCAGCTGATCGAGGAGGCCACCGGTCGCGAACTCGACGCGGGCGCCTTTCTCGCACACGTCGAGGCGCGGTACGGCACCGGCTGAGACAGGGATACCGGCAGTGCGCCGGCTCGGCGTTGTCGACGGCGTATGCACGTTCGTCATGACGCCACAAATCGCGACATGACCGCAGCGTCGAGGCCCAACAGCGCTTTCGCGCCGCACGGTGGCTTGCCTTCGACAAGCTGGCCAGCCACGCGTACGGCGCTCAGACGGTGCTGCGGGCGGCGCGGGGACCCATCAGCAGCCAGGCGATCAGCCCGATCGCCCGCAGGAGGAGGATGATGACCACCCAGATGACCTTGCTCCCCGTCGAGGCCGGACTGCCGATCACGTTGACGATCGCCCAGACATCGGCGATCAGGATGATGAGACCGATCAGTCCACCGATTTCGATGCCCATTTTGGCCTTGCTCCCGTTGCGGTCGTAGGGCCGTGGCCGAAAGGGGGCGGCCGGGCCCGGATAAGGACGGCTGCCGGCAAGCCGATGGCCGCGTGAGATGCAAATCCAAGGCTCGTTCCGACAGCGCTCATCGAGATCAACGGCCGGGCCGGTGGCAGGGTTCCATCGGGCGGCGCCGCTCGCCACCGCCGCCCGAGCCCGCTAGTCTGCCGGCAGTGGCCGCCCGCGCGGCGCGGGCGAGGGGAGGCAGCACCAGCGATGACGACGATTCTCTGCTTCGGCGACAGCAACACCCACGGCACCAAGCCGCTGCCGGCTCCTGACGTGATCGACCGGCACGGACCCGATGTCCGCTGGCCCGGGCTCATTGCCGCCGACCTGGGTCCGGGCTATCGGGTCATCGAGGAGGGGCTGCCCGGCCGCACCACCGTCCATGACGACCCGATCGAGGGGGCGCACATGAACGGGCTCACCGCCCTGCCGATGCTCGTGGGCTCCCACTCGCCCTTGGGCATCGTCATCCTGATGCTCGGCACCAACGACCTCAAGAACCGCTTCGCCGTCACCGCTGCCGACATCGCCGCCTCACTCGAGCGGCTGGTTATCACGCTGCGCTTCCTCTGCAGCGCCCCCGGCCGCACCCAGCCTGGCATCCTGCTCGTGGCCCCTCCACCGATCAAGGAGGTCGACTGGCTGGCGGAGAAGTTCGTCGGCGGTGCCGAGAAGTCGAGGAAGCTCGGGGCCGCCATCCGCCGCTCCGCCGACCGCCTGGGAACAGCCTTCCTCGATGCCGGCGAGCACATCGCCGTCAGCCCGGTCGATGGCATCCACTACGACGCCCTGACCCACGCCACGCTCGGCAAGGTCATCGCGAGTGCCGTGCGCGAGGTCGAAGCCCCAGTGCTGTCGGCATGAGCAACAAGGTACCCCTATGCAGATGACAGCGATGCGCATTCGGTTGGGTTGTGAGTTCGTCTACGATTTTCAGGTGCTGACGCCGATGATCGTGATGCTGAACGTCCACTTCTCGCGCTTCGCCGACCTCGAGCGCCCGGATTATCTCACCACCTCGCCCAGTGTGCCGATCGAGAGCTATCGCGACAGCTACGGCAACTGGTGCTCGAGGCTGGTGGCGCCGGCTGGCCGCTTCAGTCTTGGCACCGACGGGGTGATCCGCGACTCCGGCCTGCCGGACCCGATGGCACCCGACGCCGTCCAGCATCGAGTGGAGGACCTGTCGGCCGAGACCATCCTCTTTCTGCTCGGCAGTCGCTACTGCGAGAGCGACTGTCTCGCCGACGAGGCATGGCGGCTGTTCGGCCAGACGCCGCCCGGCTGGGCCCGCGTCCAGGCCGTCTGCGATTTCGTCCACCAGCACGTCACCTTCGGCTACGAGCATTCCCGGCCGACCCGCACTGCGTTGGAGACGTATCGCGAGGGCCGGGGCGTCTGCCGTGATTTCGCCCATCTGGCTGTCGCCTTCTGCCGCGCCCTCAACATCCCCACCCGCTACTGCACCGGCTACATCAGCGACATCGGCCAGCCGCCGCCCTACGCGCTCATGGATTTCGCGGCCTGGATCGAGGTCTGGCTCGGCGGCGCCTGGCACGTCTTCGATCCGCGCAACAACACGCCCCGCATCGGCCGCATCCTGATCGCCACCGGTCGCGACGCCGCCGACGTGCCGTTGACGCACACCTTCGGTCCCAACATCCTGGCGGACTTTCGTGTCTGGACCGACGCGATCACAAACTGAAAGGGCGGGAATCGTTCGATTCCCGCCTGCATCAGTTGGTCGAACTCACGACGCTGGCGGCGTCAGTTGCTCATCCAGCCCTCGTCGCCCCGCGACCACTCGGGCATCAAGTCGAGCTGGTCGCGCGTCGTGTCGAGCACGACCTCGCCCTCGGCGATCATCAGCTCGTCCAGCGGGATCGCGACCGACTTGGCACCGAAGCCGAGGAAGCCACCGACGTCGATGATGGCATGATCGACCTGGTTGTTGTCGCCGAGCAAGAGGTCGGTCACCGGGCCCACGCTCTCACCCGTGGTGTCGACCACGTCCATGCCGATCAACCCCTCGGCGGTGACACCGGCGAGAACATCGCCGGTGCAGGGCTCGGCAGTATCGGTGACCGAGCGCCGCGGCATGCCGTCGTCCGCCGCCATGCCGGTGCCAGTCTCGGATTGCAGAGGATCGGCGTCCTCGGCGACACCCGTGTCGGACGTGGTCGGGTCGGCATCCTCGGCGACACCCGTGTCGGGCGCCGTCGTGTCGCCCTGCGTCTGCGTGCCGGTCTGATCCTGGGCCTGCGTCCCGGTCTGGCCCTGCTCGGGGATGGGCTGCCGGGCAGCGGGATCCTGCGCTGTCATCTGGCCGAGCGCGGTGCCGCCCATCAGGGCTGCCGTCAGGCCAAACATGACGGCCGAAACCGTTGCGATATTCTTGGTGCGCACGTGTCTTTCCAGTCTTGATGGTGGTTCATTGACGGCGCTTTTGCCGGGCGGGGGTGCCTTACCCATTCGTGACCGGCCTCGCTGCCGCGCTTTGCGGCGAAAGCCAGTCCTTCATCGTCCGCTGCCACTCGTCGACCTGGCGCTCGGCCTCGTCCTTGGCGATGCCGCAACGCTCCTGCACCTTGCCGGCGAGCTCGTGGCACTTCCCGGCGGCGACATCGAGGTCGTCGTCTGTGAGGTTGCGCCACTGTTGCTTGGCGCGGCCCTTGAGTTGCTTCCATTTGCCGTCGACACGATCCCAATTCATTGACACCTCGTCCTCGAGGATTGTGCAAACAGCCACTCGCTGGCCGGCTGTGCAATCAACTGAGCTACTCGCTCGAAGGTTCCATCAGTTTTCGATGCCGACACGCGCCCGGCCGGCCGAGGCCCGTGGAACGCCCGTGCGGAACGGTTGTCAGCACCCCGAGGTTGACCCAGCGCGGCATCAAGAGCGGGCGCCAAACGCCACGGACGGCCGTGGCCGGCCCGAAGACCCGAGGAGACGGGATGTTCCACGACGTCAAGGCGCGCCTGGAGCGCGCGGCGGAAATCCTCGGCGTCCACCCGGACGTCATGGAGGTGCTCCGCTACCCGAAGGAAACCCTCTCGGCCAGCCTGCCGATCCGCATGGACGACGGCAGCATCGAGAGCCTGAAGGCCTTTCGCTGTCGCTAGAGCGAGGTCCGCGGCCCGACCAAGGGCGGCATCCGCTTCCATCCGGGCCCTGCGACGCCTCTGCAGCGCCATCTCGGCGACCGGCACCCAGACCTACTGCAACGGCGAAGGCTGAAGGGCGGCGAGACTATTCGCCATTTCCAAGGCGCAGCTGATTCGGCAAGCTTCGAGCGCAACGCGACAATGGAGGAACTCATGCGCATCGCAACCCTCGCCACCGCCGCCTTCATCGGCGCCGGCCTCGCCACCCCGCTCGCGGCCAACGAGGTGATCAGCACCGAAAACGCACCAGCCGCCATCGGCCCCTACAGCCAGGCAATCATGGCGGGCGACACACTCTATCTCGCCGGGCAGATCGCCATCGATCCCGCGACCGGCGAGCTCACGCCCGGGACCATCGAGGCGGAGACCACGCTGGTTCTGAACAACCTTTCGGCCGTGCTGGAGGCCGCCGGCATGTCCTTGGCCAATGTCGTCTCGACCACGGTCTTCATGGCCGATCTCGACGAGTTCGGGGCGATGAACGAGGTCTACGCCACCTTCTTCCCCGAGAACCCGCCGGCCCGCGCCACCGTCCAGGCCGCCCGCCTGCCGCGCGACGTCAAGATCGAAATCGCCGCCATCGCGGTCCGCTGATGCGGTGCGGCAGGTTCAAGGCGGGCCGGCTGCTACTGCGCCGCCAGCTGGACCTGCCGCTCTTGGCGATTGCCGGGCGAGCCCCTGGGCGGATAGTCGAGCGTGTTGGACAATTCGAAGCGAAAGCCCGCCTCGTGCTCGGGGAAGGGCAGCCGGTCCTCGTCCCGCCAGCGTTCGACCAGCTTTTCGGCCTTCTCGGTCGCCGCGGCATCGAGGCCCTGGCCACGCTCCATGTAGAGCGTCTGCGAGGGGAAGGCGAAGCCGCTGCCGGCGCCCTCGACGATGTCCTTGATCCGCAGGTTGAGATCCTCCTGGACGGCCAGGAACTCGCCCCAGTCGCGGGTGTGCACGAAGGCGAAAATCTCGACATTGAGCGCAAAATCGCCGTAGCCGACAAAGCGCACCCGGGCCGGGTCCATCGCCACCATCGGGTGGCGGATCAAGAGCTCGCGCAGGCGGACGAGCACGAGCCTGAGCTGGTCCGAGCTCGTCTCGTAGCGCAGGCCGAGCGTGGTCTGGAAGAGGTTGGAATCGCGCCTCGAGAAGTTGGTGATCTGCAAATCGCAGAACTGGGCGTTGGGGATGGTGATCAGCGTGCGGTCCAGGCCTCTGACCTGCACCGAGCGGAGGCCGACCGCCTCGACCGTGCCGAGCTTGTCGCCGAAGGCGCAGAACTCGCCGACCTTGACCGGCTTGTCGGCGAACAGAACGAAACCGGCGACGGCGTTCTCCAGCGTCGGCCGGATGGCCAGTGCCACGGCGAGGCCACCCACGCCGAGCCCGGCCAGCATGGGCGCTATCGGGATGGCGAGGCTGTCGGCGAGTCGGATCAGGACGAAGAGCGAGAGGACGACGGCGACCACCTTGGCGATCAGGAGCAGGAGCTGTGCATCGAGGCTCTGCAACTTCATCCGGCGAACGGCGATAAGCGCGCCGGCGCCGCGCAGCGACAGCTGAAAGACGAGCCAAATGGTCGCGAGATGGCCGATCACCGCGAGCAGTCCGTCGGTGACCGCGAGCTGCGTGCCGGTCAGCCGGATAATGTCGACCACCACGTACTGCATAAAGGCGACGGCGATGATCAGCGAGACCAGGATCAGGGGCCGTGCCCAGACCGCCCGCTGGGGCCGGCTTTCCGAGCCGCCTTCGAGCAGTGCGGCGAGGCGGTAGCCACCGAGGAAGATCAGCCCGGCGACGACGAGGCCAAAGCCTAGGGTCAGCCATTTCCAGATCGGCTGGCCGCCGACCAGGACGAACGCCGGCTCGGGCAGGGCGATCACGGTGGACATCACGACCGCAGGTGCGGCGAGCCCCGGGCCGATGTTGAAGCGGTCCGCGATGCCGCGATAGGCCCGGAACTCGCGCTTGACCGGCAGGTCCCCCGTGTGGCGGCGGAACTCGCGGGCGCGGGCCAGCGTTTCCGTCGAGAACTTGTAGCCGATCAGCTCGTCGGCGTCGTCGAGCACGCGCACGAGCCGGATCTCGGTCCCGGGAAGCCGCCAGGAAGCGGGCAGGACGGCGCCGGCATCGGTTGCCTCGAGTGCCGGATCGCCCCCCGGTATCGCCTCGACCGCCGGTAGCTCGATCCTGATCAGCACCTCGAGCAAGTCGAGGGCGATCTCCACACCCTGCACGAAGCCCGCCTCGGTCCGCGGCAGGTCGAGCGCGAAGGTCTGCAAGGCCCGCTCGGCATGCTGGCGCATCAGGTCGACCTCGCCATTCCGAAATGCGTCGATGGCCGCTCCGGTCTCTTCCATGAACGTGTCGAGGGTCGCCGCCGGCGTCGAGATGTCGGGCGGGCTCAACGGGTTGCGCGCCAGCTCCTCGGCCGCGGCCGGGATGGTCAGGAGCAGCAGCACGGCGAGCCACCTGAGGCCGCACGAGAAAGTCGCGAGCATATTGCCGATCACGCGATCGTCTCCAAGGCAATTCCCATTGCCGCCAACCTGCGGGGCGACGGGCTGCTTGGCAAGCCGGCTGGTCGGCATGACGGGAGCACGCGACAGCATGACGATCGGGCAGCGCCCCTGGCGGGATGACGGCCGGGCTTTTCACCTCGCCCTGAAGGTCATCCCCAACGCCAAGGCCGACACTGCAGGCGGCGTCGTCCAAGACGCCGACCGCCGGCCCTGTCTCGTGCTCCGCCTGAAGGCCCCACCCGTGGACGGCAAGGCCAATACCGCGGTCATCGCCTGGCTCGCCGAGCGGCTCGGCTGCCCACGCGCAGCCCTCGCCATCACCAGGGGCCTGACGTCCAGGCAAAAGCGCGTCACCTGGAGCGACCCGCCCACCGACGCCGAGGCCAGGCTCCAAGCACTCCTCGACGCCTAGAGCCGCCGCCCCTCCAGCCACACCGCCTCGACCCGCCCACCCGCATCCAGCGCCACGACATCGGCGCGCAGCCCCGGCACCAGCCGCCCGCGATCCTCGAGCCCGAGATAGGCGGCGGCGATCGTGCTGGTCCGCCGCACCGCCTCCTCGACCGCGAGCCCGAGCGCCAGCCAGTTGGCAAAGGCTCGGTCCATGGTCAGCACGCTGCCCGCCAGTGTCCCGTCGGCGAGCCTGACCGCCGGCCCGCGCTTCTCGATCGGATGCGTGCCCAGCCGATAGGCGCCATCCGGCATCCCCGCCGCCGCCACCGCATCGGTCACGGCATAGAGCCCGGGAATTGCCCGCAAGGCTGCCAGCACAGCACCTTCGGCCACATGCTGAAAATCGAGGATCACCTCGGCATGCGTGGCGTGCGCGAGCGCACAGCCCACCGCCCCCGGCGCCCGGTGATGCAGCCCGGTCATCGCGTTGCCGAGATGGGTGAAGCCAGCGGCCCCGGCATCCAGCGCCGCCTTGGCCTCGCCGTAGTTGCACCGCGTATGGCCGATCTGTGCCCTAATCCCATGCGCCACGCACCAGGCGAGCAGCAGCCGATCAGGGTCCACCTCCGGCGCCATGGTCACGACCCGGATCGGCGCCTGCGCATGCCAGGCCGTCATGAGGTCCAGATCGGGCGCGATCGCGAACGGCGGCTGCGCGCCCAGCGCATCCGGGCTGATGAACGGCCCCTCGAGATGCACGCCCAGGACCTCGGCGCCATCCGCGTCAGGGGCCGCCATGGCGTCCCCGATCCCGGCGAAAGCCGCAGCGAGGGCAGGGCGGTCGTGCGTCACCGTGGTGGCGAGCAGCGTGGTCGTGCCGTGCCGCGCATGAAACCGCGCCATGGTGCGCACGGCATCCGCGCCCTCCATGACATCCGCCCCGCCACCCCCATGCACGTGGAGATCGACGAAGCCCGGCACCACCAGCCGCTCGGCCGTGACCCGCTCGTCCGGCTCGATCGTCTCGATCGCCGCCCCGAACACCAGCCGCCCCCGGACGATGGCTGAGGGCGTCACGATCCGCCCCTCGATATGCTGCATCAGCCTTGCCCCAATCGCATCTCGGCCACGAAATCATACCGGTCGGCCCGATAGATCGACCGCGTGAACTCGATCGGCCGATCATCCGCCAAAAACCCCTGCCGCACCGTCGCCATAACGGGCGTTCCCGCCGGCAAGGCCAGATGCACGGCATCGGCCGGCGACAAGGCAGCGGCCCGGAGATGCTGCAAGGCCCGGACGGGCTCCAGACCCTCCGCCCGCAACGCCGCATAGAGCGACTGATCGACGACGGTCGGGTCCGGCAGGTAGCGCGCCGGAATGACCGCGCGTTCGATGCACATCGGCTCGCCATCGGCAAAGCGCAGCCGCACGAAGCGGCAGACATCGTCGCCCGGCCCGAGATTGAGCGCCATGGTCTCCTCCGGGCTCGCCCGGCCACGCCCCCGCTCGAGCCAGCGGAAGCTCGATGTCCGCCCCCTGGCCGCCATGTCGTCGGTGAAGCCCGAGAGCCGCGCCAGAGGCTGCTCGAAGCGGGCGGCGATGAAGTTGCCCGAGCCGTGCCGCGAAACCACGCGCCCCCGCCGGATCAGCTCGTCCAAGGCCTTGCGGACCGTCGTCCTGGAGACCTCCAGGCTCTCGGCCAAGACCCGCTCCGGCGGCAGGCTGTCGCCGTCATTGTAGAGCCCGCTCGCGATCGCGGCCTCGAGCCGCTCGACCAGCTGGAGGTAGAGCGGGCCGGAGCCCGCCGGCTCCGGCTGGAGCGCCTTGAGCCGGCTGTCGTCGAGAGTGGTCGCCATCGAAGCCCTCAAGCAGCCAGCCGCTGCTCGGTGCCGGCATCGAAGAGATGCGCCGCCTTTGGCTTGAGGTCGAGCCCGACCACCTCGTCGAGCCGGACCGTGTTCTCGGCCGGCACCTCGACCACGATCCGGCTGCCCTCCTCGAGCTCGAGATGGAGGTAGGATTCGCGCCCCAGATACTCGTTCAGGACGACCTTGCCGCGGACGGGGGCGGTCTCACTGGAGCCGACGGCGAACCCGTCTGGCCGCACGCCGACCACCACGTCGCCGACCGGCCGGCTGAGCTCGGCCATCGGCAGGGCTCCGCCCCGGTCGAGATCGAGCCTGCCGGCTTCCCGGGCCTGGGCCTTGAGGAAGTTCATCTTGGGCGAGCCGATGAAGCCGGCGACGAAGAGGTTCGCCGGCCGCCGGTAGAGATCGGCCGGCGAGCCCACCTGCTGCACCACGCCCTGGTGCATGACGACGATCCGATCGGCCAGCGTCATCGCCTCGACCTGGTCGTGGGTGACATAGACCATGGTCGCCCCCAGATCCTTGTGCAGCCGGCCGATCTCGAAGCGCACCTGGGCGCGCAGGGCGGCATCGAGGTTGGAAAGCGGCTCGTCGAAGAGAAAGACCCCGGGATGCCGGACGATCGCCCGGCCGATCGCCACCCGCTGCCGCTGCCCGCCCGACAGCTCCGACGGCCGGCGCTGGAGGAGCGGGCCGAGCTCGAGAATCCGCGCCGCCTCCTTGATCCGCTGGTCGATCACCTCCTTGGCCGTGCCGGCCTGCTTCAGGCCCAGGGCCCAGTTCCCCGCCACGTCGAGATGGGGGTAGAGCGCATAGGACTGAAAGACCATGGCGATCCCGCGCTTGGCCGGCGGCAGATGGTCGATGACCTCGCCGCCGATGGAGATGCGCCCAGAGGTCTGGTCCTCGAGCCCGGCGATGATCCGGAGCAGCGTGGACTTGCCGCAGCCCGAAGGGCCGAGCAGCACGATGAACTCGCCGTCGGCGATATCGAGGTCCACACCCTTGAGCACCTCGGTCTTGCCGAAGGACTTCTTGACGCTGTCGATCTTGAGGTGTGCCATGAGACTGTTCCTTCTTTCCGGCCGATTACTTTACCGCACCAGAGGTGATGCCGCGGATGAGCTGCTTGGAGAAGACGAGGTAGAGGACGAGCACCGGCAGGATCGCGAGCGAAAGGCCGGCGAGGACCGCGTTCCAGTTGGTCACGAACTGGCCGATGAAGACTTGGGTGCCCAGCGTGATGGTCTTGACCGCCTC
>DAIRDJ010000118.1:0-13748 GCA_036796215.1 Geminicoccaceae bacterium | reverse complement strand
GCCTGCCCTTCGAGACCGCCCCCAACAAGTTCGAGGCCCTGGCCGCCCACGACGCGCTGGTTGAACTCTCGGGTGCGCTGAACACCTTGGCCGTGAGCCTGATGAAGATCGCCAATGACATCCGGCTCTTGGGCTCCGGCCCCCGCTGCGGCCTCGGCGAGCTGCAGCTGCCGGAGAACGAGCCCGGCTCCTCGATCATGCCGGGCAAGGTCAATCCGACCCAGTGCGAGGCGATGACCCAGGTCTGTGCCCAGGTCATGGGCAACCACGTGGCGGTCACGGTGGCCGGCGCCAACGGCCATTTCGAGCTCAACGTCTTCAAGCCCGTCATCATCTACAACGTGCTCCAGTCGCTCCGGCTGATCGCCGATGCCTGCGTCAGCTTTGCCGACAATTGCGTCGTCGGCATCGGCGCGAACCGGGAGCGGATCGACAAGCTGTTGCACGAGAGCCTGATGCTGGTGACCTCGCTCAACCCCAAGATCGGCTACGACAACGCCGCCAAGGTGGCCAAGAAGGCGCATGCCGAAGGGACCACGTTGAAGGCGGCAGCATTGGCCCTGGCCCTGCTCGACGAGGCCGAGTTCGACGCGCTGGTCCGACCGGAAAAAATGCTCGGCCCAGCCGATTGAGCGACGCCTGAGCCGCCAGGCGCGGGCGGCCCGACCGATCTTCCCGACAAAGAGAATCGTAACCTTTGGGTGCTAGCGTGCCGCGCATGGCGGCTCGGCTCCTTATGCTTCTCCTTCTGCTCGCGTGGTTCGGGCTGGCCCCACGGCCCTGGACCACGGGTGGGGTCGCTGCCGAGCCGCCCGTCTGCACCGCCGCCACCAGCGGCACCGTCGCCTGCATCGCCAACCGGCTCTGCCGCTGTGGTTTCGAGCGCGGCGGCAGCATGCTCGACGAGCCCGCCGGTCATCGCTGGGACTGCGGCGTGCGGCGACCCTACTGCGATCGCCCGCCGACACTCGGTGAGCGGCGCGAGCCGCCGACCGAGCTCGATCTCGTGCTGCCGGCACCAAGGATCCGTGACCTCGAACCACCGGGGAGCCGGCCCCTGCCCAAGCCGCCCAGGGGCGAGCCCGATCGCTGAGCTGCGGCGTGGATTCAACGTAGAGGCGTACGAGACGGTATTTAGTCGCGTTGAACTTGACGAATGGACGCCGAGCCTGCGACACCGAAAGCGCGGTGGTGGCCCGGCGATCCGGCATGCCACCACAACGACAACGACGTGCTCGCTTGGCCTTCGACCGAGATGGCCTATGCGATCGAGCCGCGGGTGGTAACGGATCCATGCAAACCTCGTTGGCGCAGCATTTCGTGGCGTTGCTGCAGCAGACGTGGCGGGACAGGCTGGGGGCCGCGGCCTTCGGGCACGACGGACGGCTCGTCGATTGGCGTCGCGGCCTGTTGCCGTCGCTCGCCGGTCTCGCGAATGGCGAGGTAACCCGGCTGTTCGACCCCGCCCGTCTGCGCCAGCCCGAGGCCGCGGCGGCCATGGCGCTCAACAGCTTTCTGCCCTGGCGCGACATGCCCGAGCGGCTGCAGCTCGCCGGGCACGGCCCGTTCACCGAGCTGCGTTTTCTCGCCCGTTGCCCAACCGGTGTCCGCGGCACGCCGCCGCTCCTCGACCTCTTGGCGATCAGGGGCGCGCAACTGGTGGCCGTCACCGCCCGCGGCGCCGACTACCTCGGCCACAAGCCGACGCGCCTGGCGGCCGCCTACGAGGCGGTGACCCTGCCGGCCGGAATGACCGGCTGGCAAACGGTCATGGCAAGCCTGCAGGCCGAACCCGGCCGCTATCGCCACCTCGATGCCGTCTCGCTGCTGAAGAACGCGATCGGGCTCGCCCGCACTTTTCCGGGCTACCAGCTGTCGCTCGTCTATCTGTTCTGGGAGCCCGCGCACGCCGAGGCCTTGGCCTTCCACCGTCACCGGGCCGAGATCAACAGCCTCGCCCAGACTGTCGCCGGCTCGCTCGTCGGCTTCGCCGCCTCGAGCTTCGACGAACTCTGGAGTGAGTGGGAGGCGCTTTCTCGCGATGCGTGGCTGCGAGAGATGGTCGCAGAGCTGCGCGCGCGCTATGCCGTGGCCATCGAGGCCCCGACTGCCCTATAAGCTCCGATAGGAGTCGACTCTCGCGCATCCGGCGGCAGTCGACCGGCAGCGACCCTGCGGCGGCTCATTGGGGGGAAAGGGGCGAGCATGGCGGAGAACGGCCGCACCTATTTCGACCGGCAGGAGGTCCGCGACCCGCACGAGCGCGAGCGGTCGATCTTTCACGCGTTGCCGGGCCTGATCCGCCACGCCGTCGACAATGCGCCTTTTTTCCGTGAGCATTTGGCTGGCATCGACCCCGATTCGATTACCAGCCGTGCGGCGCTCGCCGAGATTCCCCTGGTCCGCAAGTCCGCCCTGGCGGCACGGCAGCAAGCGCAGCTGCCGTTCGGCGGTCTGGCGGCAACCGCGACGGGCAGGCTGGCCCATCTCTATGCGGCGGCGGGCCCGCTCTACGGTCTGGAGGGTAGCCGCAGCGACTATTGGCGCTTCGCCCGGGCGATGTACGCAGCGGGGTTTCGGCGTGGCGACATCGTCTTGAACACCTTCGACTACCATTTGGTACCGGACGGGTTCATGGCCGATTTCGGAGCCCGCGCCATGGGCTGCCCGGTCATCCCGGCCGGCTCCGCCGACCTCGACCGGCAGGTCCGCTTGCTGGCCGGTCTCGCTCCCGTGGCGTTGACCGGCCGGCCATCCACGCTGCAGGCCTTGCTCGACCGTGCGGCGGCGCTTGGCGTGACCAGGCCTTCGCTGCAAAAGGCACTGCTGGCGTTCGAGCCGCTGGCCGCAGCCGACGCCAGGAGGCTCGCTGAAACGCACGGGATCTCGGCATTGCAGTGCCATGCCACGGCGGATCTCGGGCTGATCGCCTATCAAAGCGCCATCGCGGACGGGTTCATCGTCGACGAAGCGATGATCGTCGAGATCGTCGATCCCGCGACCGGCCGACCGCTGTCGCCGGGCCAGACTGGTGAACTCGTCGTGACCGCCTTCAATCCCGACTACCCCTTGATCCGCTTCGCCACGGGTGATCTCACCAAGCAGTTGCCGGGGGAAAGCGCTTGCGGCCGGACCAATATGCGGCTGGCTGGTGTGCTCGGCAGGGTGGCCGAAGCCGAGGCGGCAACGCCGGGGTGAGCGTGGCGGTCGTCCGTGACTGACGCTGGCTGGGGCCAGGCAGGTGATCCGACGGCCGCTTTCGAGGCGGACGGGCTGGCGTGCAGACGTGGTGGCCGCCTCTTGCTCGATGCCGTCGACTGGCGGCTCGTCCCCGGTGACGCGCTCCTCTTGCGCGGCGCCAATGGCAGCGGCAAGTCGAGCCTGCTCCGGCTTGTCGCCGGTTTTCTGCGCCCTGCCGCCGGCAGCCTGCGGCATGCCGGCGGCGACGTCTTCGCCGACCTGCCGCACTGGCGCACCCTGCTGCATTGCATCGGCTACCAGGATGGCCTCAAAACGAGCTTGTCCGTCGCCGAGAACCTCGCCGCCGCAACGGCGCTCCTCGGCGGCCGGACGGACCGGTTGGCCGTCGCCCTCGACCGCTTCGGCCTTTCGGACCTCGCCGATACACCGACCCGCTTTCTCTCCTCGGGCCAACGGCGGCGGGTGTGTCTGGCGAGACTCTTGGCGGTGCCCCGGCCGATCTGGCTGCTCGACGAGCCAGGCACCGGCCTCGATGCCAAAAACCGCCGGCGTCTCGAGGACCTGATCGACGAGCACCGGACAGCGGGTGGTATCGCCCTGGTCGCGAGCCACGGCGACGTGGCCCTGAACGGTCCGCACGTCCTCGATCTCGGCGATTGACCCCGACCATGTGGCCGCCGCTCTGGGCACTGGCCCGCCGCGATCTCCGCCTGGCGCTGCGCTCGCCGGCCGAGACCTTCCTCGGCGTCATCTTCTTCCTCGTCGCCTTGTCCTTGTTCCCGCTCGGTGTTGGTGCCTCGCCCGATATCCTGACCCGCATCGGCGCCGGGGTGATCTGGGTTCTCGCCCTGCTCGCGGTTCTGCTCACCCTCGACCGCCTCTTTCAGGCCGATCTCGAGGACGGCTCACTCGATCTCCTGCAACTGGCGCCGACCCCGCTCGAGCTCGTGGTCCTGGCCAAATGCGCGGTCCACTGGCTGACGAGTGGCCTGCTCCTGGTCGTGGCCTCGCCGCTGCTCGCGCTCCTGATGGCCCTGCCGGCCGAGGCCTACTGGTCGCTGCCGCTGGCGCTCCTGCTCGGCACGCCGACCCTGACCCTGATCGGCGCCATCGGCGCGTCGCTGCTCGTCGGCAGTCGCCGAGGCAGTGTGCTCACGGCGCTGATCGTCCTGCCGCTCTACATCCCGGTCCTGATCTTCGGCATGTCGGCTGTCGATGGCGTGCTGCTCGGCCTCGGCGGGCGCACCGCCTTTCTCATCCTGGGGGCGATGCTGCTGGCCGCCACCAGCCTCGCCCCCTTCGCGATCGCCGCAGCCCTGCGCCTTGCCACCGAATGACCTCCAGGGGCGCAGCCGGACACCCACCTCCCGGCCACCATCGGTCGTGTCTCGAAAGTGCTGGCCATTGGCAGGCGGCGGAATCTCCGGGTGAGCCACAACAACCCGACCGACACCACCATCGGCACCGCAAATCACCTGGAAAGCGGCACTGCGGGGGGCTACATCTCGGCCATGCACGCGCTCGCCAATCCGCTCCGCTTTCAGAAGATGACCGACGCCGTCCTGCCGTTCGTGGCCTGGCCCGCGGCGGTGATCGCACCCGTGGCATTTTTTTGGGCGCTCTTTCTGGCACCCGCCGACTACCAGCAGGGTGACGCGTACCGGATCATCTTCGTGCACGTGCCCGCCGCCTGGATGGCGAGCTTCGCCTATCTCGGCATCGCCGTCGCGAGCTTCGTGGCCCTCGTCTGGCGCCATCCGATGGCCGAGGTGTCGGCCCGCGCCATGGCGCCGGTGGGTGCCGTCTTCACCGCCATCGCCCTGGTCACGGGTGCGGTCTGGGGCAAGCCCATGTGGGGCACCTGGTGGGTCTGGGACGCGCGGCTGACCTCGGTGCTCATCCTGTTCTTTCTCTATCTCGGCTACATGGCGCTGTATGACGCCTTCGAGGATCCGGCACGCGGGGCGCGGGCCGCCTCGATCCTGGCCCTGGTCGGTGCCATCAACCTGCCGATCATCCGCTTCTCGGTCGACTGGTGGAACACCCTGCACCAACCGGCGACGATCCTCAGGTCCGACGGGCCGGCCATGGACGCGGCCATGCTCTATCCGCTCCTGGCCATGATCCTCGTCTTCAAGCTCTACCTCGTCTGGGTGACCATCCTGCGCATCCGGGTGCATCTGACCGATCGCAAGATCGCCAATCTCAGGCTCGCCGGGGAAGGACGCGGCTGATCAATCGGTCTCGGCCTCGCCGGTGAGCCGGCCGAGCACGTCGCCGAGGCGCTGCCAGGGCTCCACATCGTCGAGGGCGGCGTCTATGCCGGCCAGGGCCTCGCCGTCGAACGGCTCCTCGAAGAGCTCGGCGTCGATCTCCCAGTCCTGCTCGAGCAGAGCCTGCCGGTCCCGCTCGGCGCTCGCGTATCGCATCGTTCATCCTCGATCAGCGACCATGCGAGCAGCCTAGGGCAACGCTCCTTACCACCGGGTTAACGCAGGAGATTCGATCCCGGCCCTTGTCATGGCCGCCGTCGCTGTCTACGTCTTGTCATGTCTCAACGGGGTGTCCCTGACGCGGGACTGAGAGCGCGAGGCCACTCGCGAAACCCGTCGAACCTGATCCGGATGATGCCGGCGTAGGGATTGAGCGGCTGTTTCGACCGTCTTTGCCCCCCGCTACCGGTCTTTGTCCGGCGATGCTGCGGGGATCGGGCTTGTCGACCACCTCCACCACCGACATCGTCGACCGGGCGACCACCGGCCTCCGGCACTTGCGCCAGGAACGGCCGCGGGTGCATTGCCTCACCAATTTCGTCGCCATGCAGCTCTCGGCGAACCTGCTCTTGGCGGTGGGGGCGGTGCCGTCGATGACCATGGAGCCCGCTGCCATGGCCGACTTCGTCGGCTCCAGCGCTGCGCTCCTCGTCAATCTCGGCATGCTCGATCCCTGGCGGCGCGAAGCGGCACCGGAAGCGATCCAGGCCGCACAGACTCTCGGCCGCCCGTGGGTGCTCGACCCGGTCAAGGTCGACCGCAGCGCCGACCGCCGCACTTTCGCCCAGTCGCTCGTCGATCTCGGGCCGGCCGTCCTGCGTTGCAATCGCGCCGAACGACCCTTTCTCGAGGTCGGTGCCCGAACCGTGGTGGTCACGACCGGCGATGTCGACAGCCTCGTCTGGCGCGACCTCTCGATCGAGATCGGCGGCGGCAGCCCGCTCATGGACCGGGTGACGGCCATGGGCTGCGCCGGCTCGGCCCTGGTCGCGGCCTTTCTCGCCGTCGAGGACGACCCTTTCATCGCTGCTGCCTCGGCCATGCTGGTGATGAAGACGGCGGGCACGCTTGCGGCCCTGAAGTCCAACGGCCCCGGCAGCTTCACCCCGGCCTTCCTCGACGCGGTCTGGGCGCTCGATGGCGAAGCCCTCCAGGCGCAGTCGAGGCTCGCATGAAGCAGCCCCTCGACCTTCGTCTCTATGGCGTCCTCGACCCGAGCCGCACGCGCGGCCGCGATCCCGTCGATCTGGTGGCCGCGGCCGCGGCCGGCGGCATCACGCTTTTGCAGCTTCGCGACAAGGAGGCCTGCACCCGTGACCTCGTGGCCCTCGCCCGTGCCACGGCCGCCGCCCTTGCCGCCTCGGGCGTGCCGCTCCTGATCAACGATCGGGTCGATGTGGCGCTCGCCGCCGGTGCGGCTGGCGTGCATGTGGGGCTTACCGACATGGCGCCCGCGGACGCGCGACGGCTGCTCGGGCCGCAAGCCCTGCTCGGCATCACCATCCATCACGTGCACGAGGCCGCCGCCGTGCCACCGGGGGTCGCCGACTATGCCGGTCTCGGCCCCGTCTATGCCACGGCGAGCAAGAATCCGGGCGAACCGCCGCTCGGGCCCGACGGCCTCGCCCGGCTGATCCAGGGCGTGCACCAGTTCCACCCCGGCTTGCCGGTCTGCGGCATCGCCGGCATCGACCACGGCAATGCGGCGGCGGTGATCCGGGCCGGTGCCGATGGGATCGCCGTCATCTCCAACATCTTCATGGCGGACGACGTCAAGGCCGCCGCCCGACGGCTCCGGGCGGTCGTCGACAGCACCTTGCAGGCGAGGCAGGCATGATCCGAACAGCGCTCACCATCGCCGGCTCCGACAGCGGCGGTGGCGCCGGCATTCAGGCCGATCTCAAGACCTTCTCCGCACTCGGTGTCTACGGCATGTCGGCGATCACCGCCCTTACCGCCCAGAACACGCGCGCCGTCACCGGTATTCTGCCGGTCGACCCTGCCTTCATCGCAGCGCAGATCGACGCCGTCTTCGACGACCTCCCGGTCCATGCGGTGAAGCTCGGCATGCTCGGCGGACCGGAGGTCATCCGCACCGTCGCCGAGCGGCTGCGCCACTGGCAGCCGCGCTGGATCGTCCTCGATCCCGTGATGGTGGCAAAATCGGGCGACAAGCTCCTGCCGGACGAAGCGGTCGAGGCGCTGCAGCACGAGCTTTTGCCCTTGGCCTCGATCATCACCCCGAACCTGCCCGAGGCCGCGGTCCTTCTGGGCGAGGCGCCGGTCACCGAGCAGCGCCAGATGCCCGGCGTCGCCGCCCGGCTGCAGGGACTCGGCGTTGCCAACGTCCTGCTCAAGGGCGGCCACCTCGAGGCGGGCGAGAGTGCCGATCTGTTGCTGCATGGCGGCGAGCTGCTCTGGCAGCGGGGCAGGCGGATCGAGACCCGCAATACCCACGGAACGGGCTGCACGCTCTCGGCCGCGATCGCGGCTGGGCTCGCCTCGGGCCTGGCGCTCCCCGACGCCGTCGGGCGGGCGAAGACCTACATCACGGGCGCCATCGCGGCGGCCGATCGCCTGGCCATCGGTCACGGCCACGGGCCGGTGCACCATTTCTTCCAGACGTGGCCGAACGAGGGAAACGATCCATGAGTACAACGAGGCGCCGCGCCCTGCTGGCCGGTGCCGGTGCCGTCGCCGCACCGGCCACGCTCCGTGCCGAGACCACCCATCGCTGGCGGATGGTCACCTCCTGGCCGCGCGACCTGCCCGGCCCCGGCATGACCGCCACCCGTCTCGCCCGGCGGATCGAGGCCATGAGCGGCGGGCGGATCGAGATCGAGCTCTATGCCGCGGGCGAGATCGTCCCGGCCTTTGAGGTCTTGGATGCGGTCAGTGAAGGGGTCGCCGAGCTCGCCCATACGGCGGCGGTCTTCTGGGCCGGCAAGATGCCGGTGGCCCAGCTCTTCCTCGCCGTCCCCTTCGGCCTGACGCCGCTCGAGCACGTCGCCTGGATCGAGCATGGTGGTGGCCAGGCGCTCTGGGACGAGCTCTACGGCGATTTCGGGGTCAAGCCCTTCATGGCGGGCAACACGGGCATGTCGATGGGTGGCTGGTTCCGCCACGAGATCCAGTCGGTGGGCGACCTCAAGGGTCTGCGCTTTCGCATGCCGGGCCTTGGTGGTGATCTCTACCAGCCCTTTGGCATCGTCCAGGTGTCGCTGCCGCCGGGCGAAACACTGCCGGCGCTGCAGAGTGGTGCTATCGATTCTGCGGAATTCGCGGGACCCTTCAGCGACCTCGCCCTCGGCTTCCACCAGGCCGCCTCCTACTACTACGGACCGGGGCTGCACGAGCCCAACGGCACGGGCGAATGCATCGTCAATCGCCGCAGCTTGGCGGCCTTGCCCGCCGAGCTCCAGGCCGTGGTCGTCGAGGCCTGTCGGGCCGAGAATGCGTTCGCACTCGCCGAATCCGAGCGGATGAACGCCGAGGCCCTGAAATCGCTGGTCGAGGATCACGGCGTGCAGCTGCGCAGCTTTCCAGCCGACGTCACCGAGGCGTTGCGGGCGCAGGCACCCCTCGTGCTCGGCCAGTTCGCGGACGGGGGCGGGCTCGACCAGCGAATCCACGACAGCTATGTCCGGATGCTCGAGCTGCTCCGGCCGTGGTCGCGGGAATCGATGGCAGCCTATCTCGCCGCCCGGGCCGCGGTCTAAGCGCCATGGCAACCCGGGCGATCGCGAAACCTGCCGAACGGCGCCCGATCGCCGTGCCGTCGCTCGGCAAGTTGCGGCCAGTGGTCACCCTCTTGGGTCTCCTCGCGGTCTGGCAGCTCGTCGTGACATTCTCCGGCGTGCCGCCCTTCATCCTGCCGGGGCCCCTGGCCGTGCTCGAGACGCTGATGGCGCGTTGGCCCCTCATCCTCGGCCATGCCTGGATCACCGCCACCGAGATCCTCTTGGGCTTTGCCCTGGGCGCCAGCCTCGGTGCCGCTTCGGGCCTGCTGCTCGCCAGTTTCGTGACCGCCCGGCGTTGGCTCCTGCCCGTCTTTGTCGTGAGCCAGGCGCTGCCGGTCTTCGCCCTCGCCCCCCTTCTCGTCCTCTGGCTCGGCTACGGCATGACGTCCAAGGTCGCGATGGCCGTGCTCATCATCTACTTCCCGGTCACCGTCGCTTTCTATGACGGCCTGAGGCGCGCCGATCCCGAGATGCTGGACCTCGTCCGCCTCCTCGGTGCCAGCCGCTTCGACACGATCCGGCTGATCCGCCTGCCGGCGGCCTTGCCGTCCCTGGCCTCCGGGCTCCGGGTGGCAGCATCCGTCGCCCCGATCGGTGCGATTGTCGGCGAATGGGTCGGCTCGTCCGGCGGGCTCGGCTACCTGATGCTGCACGCCAATGCCCGGATGCAGGTCGATCTGATGTTCGCGGCCCTGGTCGTCCTCGCCGCCATGGCGCTCACCCTCTACCTCAGCGTCGACCGGCTCGGCCGGCGGCTCGCCCCCTGGCAGGCGGAAACCAACACACAACGATGACAAAAGGGAAACCGCCTCGATGCTCCGCCTTCTCGCCTTTGCCCTGACCCTCCTCTTGGCCCTGCCGGCCGCGGCCCAGGAGCGGCTCACCGTGCTGCTCGACTGGTTCGTCAACCCCGACCACGCGCCGCTGATCATCGCCCAGGAGCGCGGCCTGTTCGCCGAGCATTGGCTCGAGGTGGAGCTGATCGCGCCCGCCGATCCCAACGATCCGCCGAAGCTCGTGGCGGCGAGGCAGGCCGAGATCGCGGTCAGCTACCAGCCGCAGCTGCACCTGCAGGTCGCCGAGGGCCTGCCGCTCCGCCGCATCGGCACGCTGGTTGCCACACCCTTGAACAGCCTCGTGGTGCTGGCCGATGGCCCGATCCACTCGATCGCCGACCTCGATGGCAAGAAGGTGGGCTTCTCGGTCGGCGGCTTCGAGGACGCGCTCTTGGGCGCAATGCTGGCCCAGCACGACCTCGGTCTCGACGCCATTGAGCTCGTCAACGTCAATTTCGCCCTTTCGCCCGCCCTCGTGACCGGCCAGGTCGATGCCGTCATCGGCGCCTTTCGCAATTTCGAGCTCAACCAGATGGACATCATCGAACGGCCGGGTCGCGCCTTCTACCCGGAAGAGGAAGGCGTGCCGGCCTATGACGAGCTCATCTATGTGGCGCACGTCGATACTCTGGGCGATCTTAGGCTCCAGCACTTCATGGAGGCGGTGGAGGCGGCGACGCACTGGCTCATGAACCATCCCGACGAGGCCTGGGAGATCTTCAGGGCCTATGATGTGGAGCTCGACGACGAGCTCAATCGGCGCGCCTGGGCGGATACCCTGCCGCGGCTGGCCCTCAGCCCGGCCGGGCTCGACCATCGCCGCTACAGCCGGTTTGCCGATTTCCTGGTCGAGCAGGGCCTGATCGAGAAGGCGCTGCCGGTCAGCGACTACGCAGTCGACCTGTTTGCCGTGAACTGACGGCGGCGGCACCGAGGAGCCGGCTTCGCCACTCGCCGAGGCGATCCCGTGCACCCCACGTGATTGGCCAGTCGCGCGCCATGGCCAGGGCGACCAGAAAGAGCATGCCCTCGCCAACGAGTGTAATCATGCGCATCAGCACCGCGACGAGGATCAGCGCGTCGGGCTCGAGAAAGACCCCGCCTAGCACGGTGAAGAACCCTTCGCGCACCCCGATCCCGCCGGGAGCGCCCGGAACCACAAAGCCGATAACCCAGCTGATAAGGAACGCGGCGGCGAGGATTGGCAGCTCACGGGCGGACAAGCGACCGGTCACGAGGCCGTGGAGCGCCCAAACGATCAGCGACATGCCGAGGAAAAAAACCAGATACCAAATTACAGCCGGCAGCAAGGCGGCGGGGTTCGGCGGGGCGAGGCGGGCGATTGGCGCCAGGAGGCGTGGCGGCAGCCACGCCCGCAGGCGCACCAGGAGCAGAGCCGAGGCCAAGGTGAGCGCGGCGAGCAGCACCAGGTGCAACGGCCAACTGCCTTGGTGCGCGAGCATCGCCAGCTTGTCGGACGCAAGCAGCAGCAGCATCGCCAGGCCGCAGGGGAGCAGGATCTGCAGGGCGATCTCGAGGAAGCTCGCCGCAGCGGTGCCTCCCTGCGGCCAGCCGAACCGACCACCGAGCAGCTGCCGGCCGGCGAAATGCAGAACGTTGCCCGGCAGGTATTTGGCCATGTTGGCCTTGCCCCAGACCACGAGGCCCTCTCTCGCCGTGGCCGCGCGATGGCCCGTCGCACGGACCAGATACACGAAGCCGACGGTCAGGCCGACCAGCAATCCGGCGTAGAGCAGCGACCAGATGACGACCGATGCGAGAAGCTGGTTGAGCGACATTGCGACCAACAGGTCGGCGTCGAGCTGCAGCAGGCTCCTTGCGAAAAAAGCGACGCAAAGAAGGGTCAGCACGATGCCCAATGGGCGTGCGGCAGGGAAACCGATCAAGCGGTTGGTTCCTTCCGGGCACAATGGAAGAGTGGCAGCGCACGTCGTTCGAGACATGCAGCTTGGTACGCACAACCGACTATATAGCTGACTTAATCTCGGTCAACCACAATATTTAGTAGCAGCTTGTTCGAGCACGAAAATCCACTCGACGCCCGACCAACGCCGTCGCTGCCGGATCCGGCATTGCCCGCTCAGCGACCACCTGAAACGTCGAAGACCGTCCCGGTGACGTAGGCGGCATGGCCGGAGAGCAGCCAGAGCACGGCCTCGGCGACCTCCATGGCAGTGCCGGCCCGGCCGATCGGCACGGTCGAGCCGAACCTGGCGATCCGGTCCTCGATGCCGGTATCGTCCTGCATGTCGGTGTCGATCAGCCCGGGGCGTACGCCGTTGACGCGAATACCGTCAGCCGCAACCTCGCGGCCGAGGCCCTGGGTCAGGACGTCGATGCCACCCTTGGCGGCTCCGTAGGAAATGAAGCCGCCGCCGCCGAAGAGCGTGGCGGCCTTCGAGGAGATGTTGACGATCGCGCCCCCCTGTCCGCCGCGTGATCTCGCCATCCGACGCACCGCCTCGCGGTTGCAGATCAGATGCGCTGTGAGATCGATCTCGATGATCCGGCGGATCTCCTCGACCGGTGTCTCGGCCAAGGGGCCCGCCTTGTTGATCACGCCGGCATTGCTGACGAAGGCGGTGACCGGGCCGAGTTCGGCTTCGGTGCGGTCGAACATCGCCGCCACCGCTTGGGCGTCGCTGATGTCGCCCCGGACGGTGATCGCCCGAAGGCCCACGGCCTCGACCTCGGCCGCCACGGCAGCAGCGGCGTTGGCGTTGCCCGCGTAGTTCACCGCAACGTCGTAGCCGTGCTGCGCCGCCAGCGTGCAGCAGGCAGCACCGATCCCACGACTGCCACCAGTGACCAGAATGACCTTGGCCATGATGCGACCTCCCCTTTCTCTCGTCATGGTTGCCGCGGGCCAAGCCGGACCGACCCGAGCACTTATGCTTCCCCGGCCAGTGAAGCCTACGGGGAACGGCGCATCAAGACCGCGAGAACAATCGGTGGGTGCAGGGAGGATCATCCTCCCTGCATTTCTTCCTACACTACGTCTCGAACCGGCCCTTGCCGTCCCGGTCTCGCTCGTAGCGTTTCGTGACGGGAAACGGCGGCAGCCAGGATTCGCGGCGGATGGTCCAGCTTTCGTAGGTCGGCGTCAGTTGGCCCGGCGCATCGAGGGCGCCGAGGTGCACCTCGATCTCGTCGCCGCTTCGGGCGAAGACGGACGAGCCGCAGCGCGGGCAGAAAAAGCGGCCGGCCCAGTCGCGCGTCTCGCCCTCGATCGTCACCGCCGCCTCGGGGAATATTGCGGCTGCATAGAAGAGCGCACCATGATGCTTGCGACAGTCCAGGCAGTGACAGATGCCGACCCGGTAGGGGCGACCCGAGGCCACGAATCGGACGTTGCCGCAGAGGCAACCGCCGGTGCAGTGTTCCATGCTGCGTCTCCTTCAGGGCCACGGGCGCAGGTCCATTTTCGGCCTCTTGCCGCGATCCGCCGCCGATGCTGTCTCGTGCTGCACTCACCGTCAACAAGCGGCGCTACCCGCGAGCGCCCCGCCATCTGCTTGCTCCTGAACGCCCGGTCGCCTATGACGGCGGCCACAGCGTTGTGCCATGGATTCCTCGCATGCAAGCCTTCAAGCGCCTTACCGGGATCGCCGCCCCTTTGCCGATGATCAATGTCGACACCGACATGATCATCCCCAAGCAGTTCCTGAAGACGATCA
>DAIRDJ010000117.1:0-13756 GCA_036796215.1 Geminicoccaceae bacterium | reverse complement strand
CTTCCCCCTATCCCGATCCGAAAGGGACAGGGCCAGCAGGCCGCGGCGGGGTCCGCCGCCGGCGTGCAGGCAACGGGCTCGACGAGGTGATGCGCGCACAGGCGAACTGGTACGGCTCGCCCGCTATCACCGGGAAGGAGGGCGAAGCCCAGTGGCACGAAAGCCGCTGCGGTTGCCGAGCTATAAACCTCGCGATCCTCCTCCAGCCAGCCTTCGACGATCCCAGTGAACCCGTCCAGCTTCGGCCGCTTCACCGGGGCCGTCCGCCGATAACCCGGCGGGCACCGAGAACCCCGACATCTTGCGGACGCTGTCGCGCGAGATGCCGAAACATCGGGCCGCCTCTCGCTGGCCCATGCCCTCCGCGCAAGCCAGACGAACCTTGCGATACATGTCCACGGTGATGATCCTCCCACCCTCCCCACCGACTGCAGGAAGGACAAAGGTGGATGACTATTGCGCCGCCCGCCGCGGGATCAGCCCGCCGATTGCGCGGCCGACTTTCTCACCGCCGTTGACAGACGACGACGTTTGCAGGGGGCCATCGTCCCATTGCCATCACGCAGGATTGAACATTTTCAGGGTTCCGTCTCAACATATATTCAACGTATGCTTGGGTTGCGGCGCTTGTAACGAGCGACCCGAACAACTGTGCGGAGGAAGACACTAGTGACCCAGACCAAACGTTCTTCGGCCGCTGACCAAGCCACTGATGGCAAGCCGTTTCCGGGGCTGGATACGGACCTTCTCAACAGCGCGGGTCAAGCCATGCTCGAGATGCAGCGGGATTGGCTGGTCGGTATGGGCAAGATGCAGCGCGACTACCTCACCTTCGTCGGCGAGCGGATGCGCAAGGACATCGAGATGTCCAAGCGGATGGCCGAATGCCGCGACATGAAGGCCGCCATGGAGTTGCACACCGCCTTCGTCGAGACCGGCCGCGACGACTATCTCGAAGAGGCTCAGCGGTTGATCGCGATGGGCCAAGAACTGACCGAGAGCTGTGTCGGGCGGCTGGCCGAAGCACCTGCGAAGGCGAATGCTCAAAGTGCGCCGACAACCACCAACTGACCCGCTGCAGCGCTGCGGCCCGTCAGCGCGCTGCTCGAACAGGTGATCGAACGGCAGACTGCCGATCGATTGCGAGCAGCCTCTTCAGGCTCCGACGATGAGGCTGACGGCTCAGGCGGCGGCATCAACCTCGCCGAGCTTTCCTGGGGGATAGAGCAGGAAGAGCCGTTCCTCGGGGCCAGAGCGATTGGCGAGATTGACCCGTGTGTCCGGCAGGGTCTCGCGAACCGCAGCAGCGAAGTCGACGGCTTGAGGTGATGCGGCTATCGGGAAGCGGACGGCGATCACTGGACGATCTCCGCCATAGGAGCCGAAATCGATCTGCTCCGGGATATGGCCCTTCTGGCCGCACGCGCGAACGATCAGGGCAATAAAGTCGGCGATGCTCAGGCCTTCAGTGAAGCTCGTCAGACGTTCGCGTTCGTCTACGGGCATCATCCGGCGCTGCCGTCCGATCCGTGTCGAGCGCGTGATGCGAGTCGCCACGGTGCTCACCCCATCATGGCCACGGATCAAGTGTTCGAGGCGCTCGAGGGCCACCCGCCGCTCGTTTGCCGGTGTCCCGTCATGCGTGATCAACGCCCGCAGTTTGTCCAGGATCGGGGTCCCAACCGGCATCACGACCTCGTAGCGCTGCCGCTCCGCCGCGGCCATTCAGTCGATCATGAATGGCATTCGTTACGAGAGCGTGAAGAACTGCGGCCCGGTGATCCCAGCGTCTCCTTCTTGGTCCGACGTTGCGCCCGATTACGTATCGGGCTACGCACAGTGATACCGCGACGTCAGTGGATATCCTCGGCTTCGGCAAATGCCGCCTTCAGCTGCTCGATATTGAAATGACCGCTGCGTGCCGCATCCAGGATCGGCTTTTCCTTGCGGATGCAGAGATCGATGGCCTCGGGCAGCTTGAAGGCGTCAGCGTGTGGAATGACCACGGCGCCATGGCGGTCGGCGTGGATCAGGTCGAGAGGCTTCACCTGCATGCCGAAGATCTCGACGGGCACGTCGATCGCTTCGACATGGACATGCGCATGGCTCGGGCCGACTTTCCCGGCAAGCAGCTGAAAGCGCGGGTCGATGGCATCGAGATCGCGAAACGAGCCGTTGGTGATACAGCCCAAAACGCCGAGCCCGCGATGCACGGCGGTGTTGACCTCGCCCCAGAACGCACCGAAGCCCGGCTCGGGATCGAGGTCCTGGATCACGGTGATGACCGGCCCTGGATGGCCGACCAGTTGTTCGTAATAGCGGATGCGCAGGGCCTTGGCCTCGGCCGGCGGCAAGGATGAGGGGGTCGCGGCCTTGATGGTCGCGGTGCGCGCAAGCCCGACGATGGGCTCGAGATCGGGAAAGGCGCAGACCAAGTGCGCCGTCGTGAAGCCAGTGGTCAGTCGCGCCCCTTGGATCACCTCCAGGGCATTGCAAATGGTCGGCGTATCGAAGGCCTTGAGGTGGTCGAGCAGTTCCTGGCCCAGCGTCACGAGTATCATCCCCCTGTCTACGATGGCGGCTGCCGTTCGATAGCATCGCGCGGCAGCGATTGCACCTCTTGGCCATCGTCGGATCAGCCGGTCGTCTGCACGACCTCGAAGCCCTCGAAGCGTGGTGCCTCGAGGTAGAGATCGCTGTGCGCGCCGGCATGCTTGTGCGCGTCACGAAAAGCCTGGCTGCGCGTCCAATCGAAGAACGCCTCGCGGCTCGCCCAGATCGTATGCGAGGCAAAAAGCGTATGCTCGTCCTCGGACGGCCCCTGCAACAGGTGGAACTCGACGAAACCGGGGACGTCCTTCAGGTGGGAATCGCGGTTCTGCCAGACCGCGGCGAACGCCTCCTCCGATCCCTTGCGAACACGAAACCTGTTCATGGCGATGTACATGGCGGATCTCCTCCAGGAAGGTTGTGTTGGTAGGTGTTGCTGCTCAAGGGCCCGTTTCAGGGGCCGCAGCAGACGAGCTTGATCAGCACCCGATCGAAGGCGGCTTCCAGTGCTGCTCCCGACGGCTGCGGCAAAGGGGCGAAACCGGCGTTGAAGCGAACGGCGAAGCGCTCGCTCGGCAAGCCCTGTGCCACGATTGCGTTGAGGACGGCTTCCAGACGCAGGAGTGCCGGCTCCCAAATGTCGATCGCGACTTGCTCGGCCCACGCGGCTCGGGCTGCCTGGGCCTCGATGACGATCAGCCAATCGGCATCGACGGGCAGCCGATCGATCAGTCCTGCCATTTCGACCAGGGCACGGGCCAGTGCTTGCGCTTGCTCGTCGCCGAGATCGAAACGGCCGCTTGGAAAGGTGATCTCATGCAGGGCTGCAGCCCGCCCCCAATCGGCCGCGAACGTGCCGGTGGCCGGTCCGCTCGGTGGCGGGCCATTGAAAAGCCGGGAACCGCGCTGCAGCGCCCGTTCGATGTCGAGAAAGGCAAGGTTCCGATAGCGCGTGCTAAGGTCGGCTTGCGCCTCGCCTAGTCGGGCAAGCCTTTCGTAGGCCTCGGCCAGGACGGCCTCGCGGTCGGCGAGCTGACGATTGGCGGACCAGAATGCGCCCAAGGCGAGCAGCAGGGCGAAAACGAGGGCGCCACTGCCGACCAGCAGCCACGGGCGGGTGCGATTTGTCCGGCCGTGCCGCTTCGCCCGCCGTCCGGATTGGCGGTATCGGGCGCCGAATCCCGTCACCCAGCTTGCACCAGTTGCGGCGTCCTTGGCCCAATTCCGTCCATCAGCACCACTGCCGTCGACCTGATCGTCACGACCGAAGCCGTCGCCATCCAGATCGGCCCCTCGAGTGCCGGACGTCGCGCCAGACCACCGCTCATCCACTGTATCGACGTCGTCCCGAAACCCCCGCCGCGCCTGCTCGACGCCCGCTCCAACAGCAGCTAGACCCGCGGCATCATAGGCGATCCGCCGCATCGGATCGCGTAGCACCTCGTAGGCTTCGCGGACCAACCGAAACGTCTCGCCGTCCACCGTCTCGCCTGCACGATCGGGATGTGATGCCATCGCGCGGGCACGGAACGCATGACGAATCTCGTCCGCGCTCGCCGTGCGGGGCACGCCGAGCGCACGATAGTAACCTTCGGGGTCACCGCGGGCAGCCATGCCGGGAGCCTTCTTGATAACGGGGATGCACGGGTGATCGATTCCGCAACAGAGCGAGCTTTCCCTGGCGAAATCGCGAAAAACCATGGAAAAGGCAAGCAGTGTCAACCGTAGATGGTCAGCAACTGTGCTCAATCGCCTATTCGTCCTGCTCGGCCGGGAGCCGGGCAAGCCGGACGCGGTTCGCGCATCCGCCGTCGAGGCGCCAGCGAAACGGCGTCGAGCCGCACGCCCGCGCGATGTCCAGCGACAACGGGTCTATGCGTGGGAAGCGGCGGTGCTGAATCCGACCAGGGGTGGCAAGCTCTCGCTCGGTGCCTGCGAGCGACTCATCGAAGAGGTCTTTCGCTGGCACGACCAACCGAGTGCCGCCGATCTTTCCTGGCGCCCGCCGCGCCTCGGCGACGGTCGCGGCCGCCGCCATGCTTGCGGCTCGCGCGACGTGATCAAGCTGCCACGCTGGGCCCGCACGCGCACGATCGTGCTGCACGAATGCGCCCACGGGATGAGCGCCGATGGCCACGGGCCACAGTTCGTGCGCGCTTACGTTACACTTCTCTGCCGCTTTCAGGGCCATGATCGACCCACGCTCGAAGCCTCACTGCGCGCCCACAAGACAGGGATCGCACCGCTCGTTGATCGTGAAGCTTGATCACACATTTTTGCCGTTGCGTGGCGTCGTCACCTCCGACCAGACAGGGGTGAGGACGCGTTTCATCCAGGAGAACGAGATGCCGACAACGCTCAAGGACATGGTGGCAGACGCGAATGCCGTGGTGCTGGCGATCACGCCGGAGGACGCGAGGCAACAGGTCGAATCTGGAACCGCCCTCGTCATCGATGTGCGCGACGCCCCCGAGGTCGAGGCCAGCGGCAAGGTTCAAGGCGCCCTGCACATCTCGCGTGGCATGCTGGTGTTCAGAGCCGACCCTGCATCTCCGTTCTGCGACGACCGTCTGCGTCCGGAGAAGACCGCTATCGTCTACGGCGCCGCCGGTGGCCGCTCGGCGCTTGCTGGCAAGGCCTTGAAAGGCCTTGGCTACCCGGACGTCCGCAATCTTGGTGGCTTCAAGGCCCGGGTCGACGGCGGCGGCGGGGTGGAGCGCCCGATCGACCCTGGCATGTAGTGGCTCAGCTGCCGGGAATAGGGCGCAAGCGCGGTGCCGCCGGATCCACTTCGAGTCGACGGAGCGCTTGGATCCAGAACCGGGCAAGGGCCACGGTGTCGATCGTGCGATCCGCTGCTTCTTGGCTCAAGGCATAGTCGGCGATATGGGCTACCGCGTCGCGCAACGCTTCGATCGCCTCGAAATCCTCTTTGGCCCGATTGTGGCTCACCGGGAGTGCCGCGGTGCGCAGAATCACGGCGCGCTTGTCGGCGAACATCGAGGCGGTTAACCGGTCGATGGCAAGTCTCGCCGCGGCGAGTCCCTCATAGCGCGCCTCCACCACTTGCCGCCGGCTCCCGGTCAAGACGGCGAGCCAGGTCGCATCGTCCGGGAAGTGCCGACGGATCCAAGCTGCCATCGCGAGTTCCAGGTGGGTCACGATGTGAAAGAGCAGCGAGCGCACGGGCAGCTTCTGCAGATCCGACTTGCTCACGAGCCCGGTAATCTGCGCCCCGTCGAGGATCAATCGACAGGGACTCGACTTCGCACTCAAGAGGAAGCTGATGATGCCCGCGTCAGCGGCGATCAGCATGGTCTCATCGATGCGATCGAAGACATCGCGAACGGAGACATCCGATGAGGTGCCCGTCGCCAACGCCCGGCGGCGCAACAGACCGACAATGCGGCCGTCAGCGGTCACCGGCAACTGGTCGAAAGGTCCGGCATCCTTGCGTGCCAACACCGCCGCGAGCGGCTCGTCGATGTCACACGTGATGAGGCCCTCGAAAGTGCCGATGAGGCGCACCGGAAAGCCCCTGGCCAAGGCCTCGCTCAGCACCCCCTCGTCGGCATCGAGCCCTGCATCGTGCAGCACCTTGACGAAGGCCGCCCGATCCGCACCCGTCGTGTCGTCTGTTGATGAGCTCAGCGTCGAGTCTCCGCACCTTGCCACTGGCTCGATCGTTGCACGAGGTCGCGTTGACCGGCAATCGTGTCGGGGATCCCAGTGGTCCCGACAAAAATGCGTCGACCCGGCACTCGCAGGACCGCCGTCTGCCCTGGAACATGCCGCCATGCGTCCAGCCAGCGAGGAGCTCGACTGCCGGCCGACCTCAGTCGGTGCCTGGAGCCTGCGCCGCCGGCCGGACCCAACGGCCGGCGACGACCTCTTCGAGGTGAAGCTTGGCGAGACCCTTCTAGGGTCGAGCAGCTTTGACGATGTCGCAGATCGCACTTTTTCGGCTCAGTCTCGGCTACTCTGGCGCGCCTGCGCTAGCGGAGACGACGGCCACCTTCGAGAACCCGCTTTAGGGCCGGCCCGTCACGAAACCCATGTTTCTCGCCGAGGCCCCTTGAGCCGCTGTCCAGTCTGCCGTGCCGCTGCGTTGCGGCCATTCCTCGTCGTCGACGACAAGGCTTATGATCGTTGCGACGTTTGCGCGGCGACCGTGCTCGACCCGAAGCAGCGTCTCGATGCGGCGGCCGAGCTCGCCCACTACCGCCATCACGAGAACGACCCGGCGGATCCCCGCTACCGCCGGTTTCTCGCCGGGCTCGCGGAACCGCTCTGTGCACGCTTGGCTCCCGCCTCCTTCATTCTCGACTACGGCTGCGGTCCAGGCCCGGCCCTGGCCGCCATGCTCGGCGAAGTTGGCCATCGCGTCAGGCTCTTCGATCCTTTCTTCGCTCCGGATCCAGGGGCCCTCGAGGCTCGCTACGAAGCTGTCACCTGCACCGAGGTCGCCGAGCATTTCCACAATCCCGCTAGTGAGTTCGACCGGCTGGACTCTCTCCTGAAGTCAGGCGGCCTGCTGGCGCTGATGACCTGTTTTCAGACCGACGATACCCGATTTTCGACTTGGCACTACCGCCGCGATCCGACCCACGTCGTCTTCTACAAGGAAACCACGCTCCGGCATATTGCCGCCCTGCGCGGCTGGACGATCGATATCCCAGTGAAGGACGTCGCCATTTTCCAGAAACCGGCGTGACCACCGACCTGCACCGCCAGCGCTTCGCCGCCGTCCTCGACGTGATCCGGGCAGGCGGCGCCAGAACTGTGCTCGATCTCGGCTGTGGCGACGGCGAGCTCACCCTGGCCCTGGCGCGAGAGCCAGGGATCGAGCGGCTGCTCGGCGTCGACCTGGACGCCCAGGTGCTCGAGACGCTGAGGGCCAAGCTGCACGATCAACTGGAGATCGGCGCCAAGGTCGCCTTCCGGCACGCCTCCTACTTGACCCCGGACCCGACATTTCGCGGCTTCGCTGCGATTGTCATGGTCGAGACGATCGAGCACATTCATCCAACCCGCCTCTCCACTCTTGAGCAGGTGGTGTTCGCCCTGATCGCAGCTCCCCTCATCGTGATTACCACCCCCAATGCCGACTTCAATCCACTGCTCGGCGTGCCCGAGCACCGGATGCGCCATCCCGACCACCGCTTCGAATGGGGCCGCGAGCGCTTCGCCCGGTGGGCCAAGGGCGTTGCCGCACGCCACAGCTATGGCGTCGACCTGCGCGACGTCGGCGGCAGCGTCCCGGACCATGGCGGCCCGAGCCAGATGGCGGTCTTCAGCAAGTCACGAGCCGCCCGCTGAGGATTTGTGCGCGCTGGCGCCGACCACCGCCTTGAAGCGCCCGAGCACGGCCAGCAGGTCCGGCGTCAGATATCCGCGTGCCTTGCCGGCGATCCCCGCCGGCAACCCATACAGCACCTCGGCCACGCCTCCGGTGATGCAGGCGAGTGTGTCGGTGTCGCCACCGAGACAGACGGCCGTCCGCACCGCCGTCTCGAAATCGCCTGCCGCGAACGCTGCGGCAAGCGCTGGCGGCACCGTGCCGGCGGCCGAGACATCGAACCCGCCGCCCGCGAGCGCCCGCTCGGGTGCAAGGTCGTAGCCGAAATCATCGCCAATCCGGACGGCGACGACAGCAGCAGCAACGCCTTGGCGAAGGAGAAAGATGGTCAGAGCCACCGCCTGGGCGCCCTTGATCGCATCCGGATGATCGTGACTTATGGCGGCCTGTGCCGAAGCGAGCTCCAGCACGTCGGCCTCGTTCGTAGCGAGCCAGCCAACGGGCGCGACCCGCATCGGCGCACCATTACCCCAACTCCCGTAGGCGGGTGCGGCGTCGCGCATCGCCCAGCGCTTGAACATGCCACCGTAGCCTGCATCCGGATGATGACGGACGAAGCGGCGAAGCTCGCCCGCGAAATCACGGTCGCCCATCAGTGCCGAGGCGATCGCGAGGCTGCAGATGGTGTCGTCGGTGAAGCGGCAAGTGGGGTGGAAAAGCGCGAATCCGACAGGCGGGGCAGGATGCCCTTCAAAACGCGAGCCAATGATGTCGCCGGCAATGGCGCCGAGCATCTGACCACCGCGAATTGGCGCGTCCGTGTCAGGCGCGCTTGACCAGCCTGATGACGACGAGAAGGATCACGGCGCCAATCGTCGTTTGCAGGATGGCCACGCCGATCCCCGCCACAGCGAGCAACACCACGACTGGCATGACGAGGTTAGGCACCCAGAGTTGCCACGGTGCGAACTCCCAGAGGACCACGTTCGGGGCTCGGCCGGAGGCACTAATCAGCCAGTAGAGGAGGCCGAGCGAGATCAGGGCTACCGCGAGATAGACGCGCTCGCTCGACAGCGCGACCAACCGGCCACGGACCACCGGTCGGGCCGGCAAGGCATGAGCGATGACGAAGACGGCAAAGGCGACGAGCTATTTGACCCAGCCGACCATCACGGTTGCCCCGCCTCGGAGTCGGGCCGCGTGCTGTCGTCCAGTTCGATTGACGAGGTGAGACGCATCGCCGCTCCACCTACAATTTACATTGAGAACGCCTCGCAACCGGCGTGCAGTGTCGGCTGCAAGACTTGCTATTGAAGGCTTGGCTGTGGGTCGTCGAGGGGAGAGATCTGATGCAGACCAGACACGGACTGGCAGAGCGGACCGTCCTGGAGCTTGCGGCCACCCTGCCCGGGGCCACCGACATCTTCCGCCGGTACCGTTTCGATTTCTGCTGCATGCTGGAGCAAAAACTCGCGACGGTGGCCGCAGCGCACGATGCCGACGTCACAGCCGTCGAGGCAGCACTCGCCGTCCTGCCGCAGTCCACCGAGAGCACCCGGCCGCACAAGCTCGAGCCCCTGATCGGCCATATCCTCGCCCGCTACCATATGGTCCACCGCCAGGAGCTGCCGGATCTCGCCCGTCTGGCGGAGCAGGTCGAGCAGCGCCACCAAGGCCATCCCGACGTGCCGTTCGGCCTCGCCGGCGTGCTGCACGAGCTCGCCCAGGTGCTCGATGATCACATGGACAAGGAGGAGAACGAGCTCTTTCCGCGATTGCGCCGAATCGAGCCCGGCAGTGGCAGCGCGCTTTTGGAGCTCAGGATCGAGCACAGCCGATTGGAGGCTTATCTGTGCTGCCTCGAGACCCTGACTGCAGGTCACCGGCCGCCTGCCGATGCCTGCGCCAAATGGCGCCGGCTCTACGAGGGCACGGCCAAGCTCGTGGACGACCTGATCCGCCACCGCTATCTGGAGTGTGAACCGCTCGATCAGTGTTGGCGTCGCGGCGTGACGCCATCGATCCCGCAGCCTGCGTCACTGAGCCTGCACTGACGAGCGACGAGGTTCCCCTCCTCCATCGTCGAGCGCCATGCCCGCCACCACGGCCGAACGCATCAGAAGGCACAACGGTCCGGCCGTTCTCGGTCTCGGCTTTCGGCCGTTCTTCCTGGTGGGAGCGGTCTGGGCGGTTGTCGCAATGGTTGCCTGGCTCCTCGTGCTCACCGGATATGCGACGCTGCCGACCGGGTTTGGCCCTGTCGATTGGCATGTCCATGAGCTCCTCTACGGCTACCTGCCGGCAATCGTCGCGGGTTTCTTGCTGACGGCCGTGCCCAACTGGACCGGCCTGCTGCCGGTAACTGGCTGGCCGCTTCTCGCCCTTGTCCTCGTTTGGGTGGCGGGCAGGGTCGTCGTCTCGATCGGTCTTTGGCTCGGCCCGCTGTTCACTGCTTTCGTCGATCTGGCATTTACAGCCTGTTTGATCTTGATCATCGCTCGCGAGCTCATCGCGGGTGCGAACAAACGCAACCTGCCCGTCCTGTTCCTCGTTGGCTTGCTCTTCTCGGGCAACGCCGTCTTCCATGTCGAAGCTTGGCGCTTCGGCAGCGCTGACTACGGCAGTCGCATCGGCATTGCCGCCACCCTTCTCCTGATCATGCTGATCGGTGGCCGCATCGTTCCGAGCTTCACCCGCAACTGGCTCGCCAAGGGCCATGCCTCAGAGGCCGCTGCCGGCCGGTTGCCGGCATCCTTGAGCCTCTTCGACGGCTTCGCCATCGCCTTTGCCGGGCTCACACTCCTGAGCTTCATCGCCGCCCCGACAAGTCCGACGACAGCTGTCCTTGCCGCCCTGGCCGGTCTCCTTCATCTCGTTCGTGTCGCCCGCTGGGCGGGTGATCGCACCTTCAGAGAGCCGCTGGTTACCATCCTGCACGTGGGCTATCTCTTCGTTCCGCTGGGATTTCTACTCCTCGCCCTGAGCCAGTTCACGCTTGCGGTCCAGCCGTTCGCGGCCCTGCACGCCTGGACCGCCGGTGGCATCGGCTCCATGACGCTCGCCGTCATGACGCGCGCGAGCCTCGGCCATTCCGGCCGCCCGCTCACCGCCGATCGTTGGACGTCAGCCATCTTCGTCCTGGTGATCGCGGCCGCACTTGCCCGCATCCTTGCTGGCACCAGCCTCGCATCGGCCGGGCTGCAGCACCTCGCCGCCACACTCTGGGTGCTCGCCTTCGCCGGCTTTGCCGTGCACTACTGGCCGATCCTGACGCGGCCGCGGGCTAAGACAGTGTGACCATCGCCGACAGCCGCTGACGAGCGAGCTGGGCGCCAGGCGATGAGCGGCGGACGACGACGCCTTGTGTCGGCCAACCGCCGAGAGGGCAAAGCGCCCCTCGACCACAAGGGCGGATGGCCGCCACCGCAAGTACCAGCCTAGGTCGGGTACACGGTGCGAAAGATCCGTGAAGTGTCGTAGTGGCATTAAAAGAATGTCAACCGGTTCCCGTCCGGCGGATACTGCCCGTACACCACATAGCCGCTCGGGTCGCGCTCCACCGGAAGGGTGGGGATGTCCTGTGGCCGCTGGTCGAACGCAGCCGCCGCCTCGCCTCTGCAGAACCGCTGCATGTCCTGCTCGGCGACCGGCTGGCCGCTGCGGTCACCCGCATTGCCACCGCCGCCGGTCGCCTTGAACTGCCGCCGGCTCGGCTGCCGTCGGGCGAGATGGCCGGGGTGAGGAACTCGGCGGCGACGTAGCCGCGCGGACCGCCGCCCAGCTCCTGCACGTCGCACCAGACGCGGCCCTCGGCCTCGAGGCAGCCGAGATTGTCCAGCACGGTGCCGGGGGCGTAGCCGCGCAGCTCCGCCTCCTCGGTGCAGACCTCGCGCGCATGGGCGAAGCCGTCGTCGCCATCCGCCGTCGCCTCGTTGAAGGTCACCTCGGCGCGCCGGCTGTCTTTGTCGTAGACGCAGGTACCGGTATAGTCGTTGCCATGACGCCGGGCCGAAAGCCCGTAGTCGATGATGTCGCCGATGCCGATCGCCCCGGTGGTGACGGAGATCTCGCGAAAGCCCAGATCGCGCGCTTCGGCCCGGCATTCGTCCTCGGCGCGCGAGGCATCTTGCCGCGAAACAGGTGTACATCCGACCAGCACTACTGCGGCCAGGAGCGAAGCGTTGAGAACGAGCTTCATGACGTTTCCCTTTACGTTGGTTCGTCTCATGTCAAGGGCGGCTTGTTGCCAGTTTGCCGTCGACTGGTCCGATCTCGATAAGGTCGGCAGTCGCAAACCGGACCACCATGCTGCGCGCGCACTGACCCATCCTGCGGATCACCGGCGCTCGTCCAGTCAGTCTCGCCGGCGTTGACCAAGAGTGGAGCGTCGGGTGAAAGCCGCTTTGCGCAGCCGCCTATCCAGTTTGCGCAAATTTCGCAGTTGCGCTCGCGCCCGGCCGCAAACGTACGATCGCCCGTCGTCCCGGCCTATTGCCGCTGCGCCCGGCGCAGCGTTTCTGACGGCAGCTCGCCAAAACGCTTGGCATAGGCGGCGGCGAAGCGGCCGAAATGGGCGATGCCGCAATCGAGGGCAATTTGCGCCACCGTGCGGCCTTCGGCCGGATCGGCAGGGCGCTGGCGGGCCCAGTCGAGGCGCAACTGGCCGAGCAAGGTGCGTGGGGTGGCGTCGCGAGCCCGCTTGAAGGCGTATTGCAGCCGGCGCACGCTAGCGCCGAGCCGGGCTGCGAGCTCTCGCACCGTCAGTGGTTGGTCGAGATGCGCCAGCATGAGCTCCTCGGCCAACCGAACCAGCCGCGTCTCCCGCGGCGATGCGGGGTAGCAGCCCGAACAGGCATCATCGAGCCGGTCGATCAGCTCGGCCATGAGCTCTTGCACCAGGATGCTCGCACCATTGCGCATCCCGGCCGCAGTGAGCGGCGAGCCCGGCAGCATCCCATGGCTGAACAGGTACTCGAGAACGCCGCGCAAGGGAGCGTCCCGGCGGCCTGCGACGTTTCCTGAGAACGCCCGCTCGCTGTTGTGCGGTCGCAGCCGGCCCGAATGCTGGCCATCAGCCTCCGTGGCGGTCGGGATCAAGAGGCAGTCGCATTCGTACACGCCGGAGCGGTCCGGGACGACCGTCGTGGCCCGCTTGTTCGGCGCGAACAAGAGCGTCGCACCGGGGCGCGCGACGAAGGTCGACCGCGGTGTGCGCACCGCGATCGTGCCGCGACGCGGCATCAGCACGGTGGTGCCGGCCTGCTCGATCAAGCTGATCTGGTGACCGGTCGACTGCACGCGAAACGGCCTGCTGCCCGAGAGCTCCGCCCACCGCACCGCCAGGCGAGGCGCCTTGGCCGGTGTGAACGCGAAGTGCTGCTCGACGGTGAACATGCGCCGCCGCTCGTAGGGCAGCTGATCGGCGCGGAGATCGCTCTGGTGCTCGAACAACATCAAGGCCGATCCCACCCAGCCGCGCTCGCGGCGTTCGTCATTTGGCGCCGGGCGCGCGTGCCAGCGAGTGGCTCGCTGGCCGACAACGAAGTAATCGCTGACATGGGCCGAGCGCAGGTCTGGTCAAGGTCCGGGCCAGCATGGATGCCCCATATCCGGACGCGAGCGATGGTGTCCATGCTACGGCGGCTTGAGTTGTCCTTGCATGGCCCTCCTCGATGCGCCGCACGGCTTGAGGACGCACGCGGAGCTGGGCCGCAGCGGCGTGGACGATCGGCCGGGGTGCGTCACCGAGATCGCGGTGGACGCAGCGCTGGCGGCGCCAGCGGGCTCAGCTCGACGTGCGATTGGGCCGAACAACGTCTGATCCTGGAAGGTATCGAGGGGCCCGTCCAGGGTTGACTCGGCCCCCTGAATCAGGGCCACGGATAAGGGGAATCTGTTCTACCTTGG
>DAIRDJ010000116.1:8181-13810 GCA_036796215.1 Geminicoccaceae bacterium | reverse complement strand
TCAGATCAGCAGGTTCCAAACGTGACTTAATCCAAAATGTCAACAGAACCTAGAGCAAAGTGGCGGCGTCCTCTGGCAGGCTGGCAACGGTATCGGCGGCGTGGCGGTAGGCGCTGACGCGAAAGGGATTGGCGCCCTGCTGCTGCAACAGGTCGGCCGCCTCGATCACCGCATCGCCGAAGCCGACGGGCGGCGGTAGGGGAGAGGCAAGGCAAGGCAAGACGGGCGGGGAGGCACCCCTTGCCGTGGCCCCACCGGTCTTTTCGGGGCGATGCTCGTTCGAATGATTTGGGAATACCAGCCGATCATGGCCTCGACGTCAAGTGGTCGTCGGGGTCGTTCGGCGACCTATGGCCGGGTGGGCCGACCGGCTTGGTCTCGAATTGCTTCCGTTTGGCCAGAAAATGCGCCAAGGTATTGTGAATCATGCGACATTACGACAAGCCTGCGTCAACCTGTCCCCTCGGGTTCGATCGCAAGAACCGGATTCATTCGTCGCCCAGCCGGGTTCGATCGTCGATTCGCCGGGTTCGATCGCAGGCTTTTCGGCCGAACTGAGTCGATCTATGCGCCCCAAGAGCCCGTTTGAAAAGTTGCTGAGCGGAATCAGTCTGTCATGACACTCCCAGTGCTGCCCGGAACGAGGAGCCATCGTCGTGTGGACCGATCCCGCCCGCCGCCGGTATGAGCGTGCCGGCCGCCGCTACGCAACCGATCTGACCGACCCCGCGTTCGCGCTGGTCGAGCCGTTGTTGCCGCCACCGAGGTCGGGTTGGCGGTCGCGAACGACGAGCTTGCGCGAGGTGTTGAACGCGATCCTCTACGGACTGCGCACCGGTTGCCCCGCCGCGGCCACGCCGAAGGTGGCGAGACCGATGCCGACGCTGGTCTGGAGGCCGATCGCATCGCCCGGATGGACGATCTGATCGAGGGCGATGAAGCCGGCCTCGAGCCCGACCAGAGCCACGGTGACACCGGCGACCTCGGGCGGGAAAAGGACGCGCAAGCGGCGGAGCGCCGTTGCCAGCCCGATCTGCAGGCAGCCGGCAAAGATGGTGAGGCCGAAGACCAGCGGCATGCCGCCGGTTGTGGCCGCCAGCATCGGGGCCGGGAAGTCGTTGACCGAGCAGAAGCCCGGCACGAGATAGCCCGAGCCGAAGCGGCCGAGCGGCAAGGCCTGGATCAGCGAGGCGATGCCGATCGCCAGCATCGACATGGCGAGGATGCCGGGCAAGGACGCCGGATCGACGCCCGCCGCTCTGGCGACGAGCAGCGGGATCACCAGAGAGGTGGTGACCACCGCCAAATGTTGCAGGCCGAGCAGGACGAGATGTCCCGTTGGTGGCCGCTCGTCGACGGCGTAGATCAGCCCCAGGGGCCGCCGGCGTTTCGGTGGGATCGGCAGAGCCACGACAGTCGGGGACGGCTCGCCGAGCGGCTGGACGAACGGAGGTGGTCGTCGCCGACGGCCAGTAGCGGTCTCGCTCACCGAGCTTCCTCCGTCCGACGCCGAGCGATCGCCGGCAGCGGCCCTCTTGTCGGGAATGGCTCGTGGACGTGGAATCGCCAGCTTCGCGACTGCACCGGCATCAAGCCGCTCAGCCCACTTGCTCGGTGATCAGGGCGGCGACGTCGACGGCGGTCGATCCGGCAAGGCTCGCGGGAATGGCCGGAGCGTCTACCGCGGCTGGACCTGTGCTCGCGGGTGCCGTGGCCGCATCGAGGTCGGCGAGCGGCCCGTCGATCTCCAAGAGGTCGGCCAGAGCGAGCGGCGGCCGCGGGTCGTGCTCCGCGAGCGGGGCCATGGCGGTCGGGCTGCCGTCCTGCGGCTCGCTCGGGACGACAGGCACGAGGTCGAGGGCGAGAACGAGGTCGGCGAAGTCGGCATCGCTGTCGCCGGCGCGGCGCTCGGCCTCGAAGGCGATGACGAGCCGGCCGTCGTTCTGGCCGGCAATGGCCTGGATCTCATCCGAGCTGTTGAGGCGGTTGCCGGGCGCGAGGTCGTAGTCGACGGCGAAGTGGAGGGTGCCGTCCAGTGCCTGCAGCTCGCCTGTCTCGTCGACCAGGGCGAGCTCGGGCGGGGTCCCCTGATAGATCGAGGCGGGCTCGCCATGGGCGTTCAGCAGCCGATAGTCGGCCGCAGTCGGCAGTTCCCCCGCACCGGCGAGATCCGTAACGAGGACGAGACCGAACTCGGTCCCGGCCGGCATGACGCCGAGCGGCAGTTCCAGCGGACCGTCGGCACCATCGGCATGCAGCACCGGGACGACGTCGGCGAAGGTGCGATCCTCGGCCACGGTGTAGGCGAAGAGCTGTTAGGCGAGATCGTCGTGGTCGGCCGTCACCTCGAGCGCCACCGTCGCCGCCTCGTTCAGGGTGAGCAGACCCGGCAGGATCGGCTTGACCAGTGCGTCCTCCAGGGGCTCGCCGTTGCGCCCGACCACCGGCAGCGGTGCCAGCTCGTCGACCTTGTCGGCGGCGCCGGTGACCAGGCGCTGCGCCTCGCGCCAGGCCAGCTCGCCCGCCTGTCGGCCGAGATCCCGGCCGAACAGATCACCGTCATTGAAATGGATGCCGCCGAGGATCCGGCTGAGGCCGGCCTGATCGGCCGCGTCGAAGAAGGTGTCCCAGCTCAGCGTCGTGGGCTCGACCGGGGTGATTCTCGGCTCGGAGCGGCTGTGCCCCGGCGGGACGGTGATCGCGGCACCGAACTCGGGGCCGCCGGTGAAGGCCTGGAGGATGAACGCGCCGGCGGCGGAGAAGCCACTGTGGCCAGAGGTGAACTCGGCGAACGGCGGCGAGGCATCACCACCCGGCGGCTGGTAGGTCGAGAAGCGCGAGGCGAGGATGGTCTTGGTTCCCGCGCCCGTGCCGGCCCAGGCATCGATCACGAAACCGACCTCGCCGGTCTGCGAATCGACCCCTTCCTCGCCGATCAGACCCAGCTGGCCGAGTATGCGAATAGCGCGCACCGGGCAGGCATAGTCGTAGAACAGCTTGGCTTCCCAGGTGGCGATGCCGGCATCGAAGCCCGCATTGGCGAGGGCCATGAACATCTTGGCGTCGTCGTCGAGGGTGTGACCGTCGCGCGCCGAGACGTACTGGCCGAAGGTCATCCAGGTGCCGGGCGGAAAGCCGGTGGTAGGGCCGTCCTCCCAGAACTCGGCGATCAACTTCTCCTTGTCGGTGAGCCGGGCACTCGCCTCGACCACCCGCTCGGCCTGCTCGATGAAGGCGGGATTGATGATCGTGCCGACAAGGTCGTTTGAGACGGCGATCTCGCTGCCGTCGGCGAGCCGGATCGTCCGGCTCTCGATATCGAGTTCGGCCTCAATGCCCGGTAGGAAGAAGGGCTCGGGCGGCGGCGGCCGGAGTGCATCGGTGCTCGGCAGGGCGAAGGGCTCGACCTTGCCCCAATGCGGCGTCAGGTAGGTCTGGGCATCTTCGGCACGCTCAGGATCGATCGGCACGGCTTCCGGCGTCCAACGCGCGATGTCCTTTACCGCTAGCGCGTTGGCATTCACCGGCGTGTAGCCGTGCGGATCGGCATAGCCGTTCTCGCTGTTCGCCCCATCCGCCGCCCGCGCTTCGAGCAGGGCGGCCGCGACCTCGCGACCGATGTCGGCACCGACGAGCGCCGCGTCGTCGCCGCCACTGGGCAGCAGCGCCGGGTCGTAGCCCAGGGCCTCGACCAGGGTCCGGGCAAACAACTCGGCATGGTCAGGAAAAAGCGCCACCAGGACGTCGTGGGCGGCATGGCTCATCGCCACCGTCTTGACGGCTTGGGTTTGGCACTCGGCCGGTTGCTGCAGGGCATCGCCGATGCTGGTCGCGACGGCGTGCGGGTCGAGCTGTGCCCAGGCGTCGTAGATCGCCGTGTGGGTGAGCGCATAGGCGCGCGACGCGATCGTCGGCCCGGTACGCTCGGCGGTCACCGCCTCCTGAACCGCGCGGTCCCAAATGACCGAAACCGTGGGACGGTACGATTCGACGGAGACGACTTGAGTAAAGGGATCGAGGCGAAAGCTGACGTCAGGCAAGGCTAATCCTCCGGCTGGCCGCCACTCCTCTCGGGAGTGCGGCAGTTTCGCTGGCGATGCTCGATTGAGCGGGACGCTTTCCGCCTTGGACGATCTTGCATCCCGATGGCCGCCATCGGCGCATGACCTGAAGCTGACCTTTGGTCACATCGACCAAGGCAACTCCGTCTCGCTCAGAACTCGCGAACAAGAGCTGGACGTCCGCCCTCGTCGGACCAGAAATCAACAGGGCGACATTTAGGAGCCGTTCGCGTCGGGTAGGCCCTACTCGACCGTTCGGCAGCCTGGATGTGCCAAGCATCCGCACGTTACTTTGCACAAACGGTCACCGGCTCGCCGAGGACTTGCCACGAACAGCCGCCGAATGGTCGTGGGCTGAGATCGTGGAGGCGGGCAGGGTCAGCGCTCACTGCACATCCGGCGGCGCGGAGCACAACGCCGCTCGCCGTTATGACGGCGTCCCTGCCAATCGAGCGGCGCAATCGGCCAGCCTGTTCGACACGACGGGCGAAGTTCACATCGGGGCCGATGGCGAGATTTTGCAGATCCCTTGAGGCCGATGCGATCACCGTTTCGCCAAAATGAAGCCCGATTCGAACGCGACGCCATGGCCGGCCGGTGCGTCGACGGCAAACGTTCGCCGATGTAACGCGTTGAAAAATCGCGAGCGCCGCTGCCAGTCCTCGTGCCGGGCCATCCGGCTGCTCGATCCAGAGCGCCAGTGCGCCGTCACCGGTGAACTGGTGAATCGCCCCCGCATGGTCATCGACGACATTGGCAACGATGCCCACATGATCGAGCACGAGGTCGGCATAGACCGTAGTATCCAGCGTCGATGCGAGACCAGTTGAATCCTCGAGATCCGTGAACAGGATCGTCGCTTGTTTGCTGTGCCTTACGTCGATCTCGGAAGTTGCACAGCCGGACGCTGACAGCCGTTGGAGTGTCATCGCTCTGCCCTCCTTGCCCATCATCCCGATGGTCAATGGAGGGATTGTCGCCGATCGGCGTCAGAGCTGGAGGATGACGCCGTCAGACGACCGCAAGCGCGATGCAAAAAACAGCATCGGTGCCGCAAAGCTTCATGTGAGCAGCACGGACAGGTCCAGGAAGCCGGCCCCGAATTGCCGTGTGCGAAGCACGCCGTCCGCCCCGCCGTCGCCGTTGGGCCGGTCAGGCGCCAATGGCGTGTTGCCTACCAGCCACGGCCATGACACATCTGTCACCCCGGCGCCGCTCAGCGCGGTTTTCATTGCCGGACCATCGAGCGGTGCTAATCCGGCGGCGCGCGCCTTGGCCTGGCGCAGGGCAGCAGCGCCGGCGACAATGGCGGAAGCGGCCGACGTGCCGCCATAGAGGGTGTAGAGTGCTTCGCGATCTTCATCGAGCCGGCTGCCGGATTGGGCACCGCCTAGCGACCCATCGGCATATCCCCGAGGGCCTGGAATATCCGGCGCCAGGACGGCTTGCGGCGCGTACTCGACCTCGGACACCTCTGACAAGTGTACCAAATGGTTGTGATCCCGCCACGACGCCGCCTCCTTGTCGAAGCGCAGCTGATGCCGCGTGTAGACTTCGGCATCGTCCGA
>DAIRDJ010000116.1:0-8081 GCA_036796215.1 Geminicoccaceae bacterium | reverse complement strand
ACAGACACGCCCCGATCCTCCGACTCCGGCGACTTCCTGAAGCTTCTCGCGTAGAGAAACGCCAGGATAAGCTGCTCCGCGGTCGGCTTCGCCGACACGGTGATCGGCAGCAGGCACGCGCCAGGTGCAACGCCCCAGTAGGGCAGCGGCCCACCATCCTCGTCAAAGGGCACACCGCAGACGTTGCAGCCGCCAGCACCCAATTCGGCTGGCGCCCCCATGATCAGGCCGGCACAAGCCGTTCCATGTGCCGAATAGCGCTGCCGCGAAACCTGCGTCACGCTCAAGTCGATACCGCGCCCCGCCTCGAGCCGATCCAGCAACGACACGGCACTGGCTGAAACACCAGGCTGGCCCTTGATCCAGGCCCACGTGCCAGCGCTGACGAGGCTCGCCGTGCGCTTTCGTTCGAGGCCGCGTATCATGGTCGTGGCGACCTCGACCGCGGGCGTTGGGAGCAGCTCTAGTGCCTCGGCGACGGCTATATGTGCAACACCGAACGGGTTGGCACCGAAGTCGACCGTCGGGAGAACGCGTGGCGCCAGGTTCGGGTGGCGATCGTTCACGCCCGTGTCGATCATCGCGACGATCTCCCCGCCTCCGGGCGGTTCGGGTACCAAGCCCCAGGCGTCGGTCGTCAAGCTGTACTTGCCGTCGAGCTCGGCCAACGGCGTGCCTCCCGTGGTGTCGACCTTGACGGCACGAATGGCGATCAAGTGCCAAAGGTAATGATACCAGTCATAGCACTCGAAGCCCTGCTCTTTCAGTCCTGCTGTCCCCGTCATGCTGGTCTCCCCACTTCAGCGCCACTCGAGCAATGCCTGATGGATCGCCTCATCCATGGCGTCCACGAGATACGGGGCGACCCGCGCCGCTAGCTCTTCGCCGGCCTCGGTGTCGCTGGCGTAGTGCAAACCAGCCCATTCCCGGTTCTCGGCGACGCGCCGCGCGCGATGGTACAAGGCCGTGATGCCCGGATGCTCTGGCAGCATGCGCTGGAAGATCTCGGCAACTGAAAACGACTGGAACGCATGGTTCGAGACGTACGACGAATGCGACGGCACCGGCAGGGCGGGTCTGATCCGCGGCTCGATCTGGTTGGGCCGCGGCCTGTTGAAGCGATCCTTGTAGATCAGGCCGATCGCCTCAGTCAGCTCGAGGATCGAGATGATGAGGCTGCGCGTGGCCTCGAAACCGCCCTGTGTGTCGATGCCTAGCGGGGCAGTGTAGTCAGAGATCTCGAACGTCGCCTGGCGTTCGATTTCGGCGCGGCGGATCGGGTCGGTCTGCAGCTGGTCTTGCAGGTCGAGCAATTGCGCGGCTTCCTCGAGGGACTGCTTCGGCCCGGGAGGCGGCTGAATCGCAACGTTCTCCCAGAGGTGCCCCAGTAGGCGGTCCTTGAAACCGAGACCGGTGCGATGCAATGCTCGGGCCTCGTACCAGTCCGGCAGGTCGCCGCCATCGAATTCGAACCCGTCCCGCCGTCCGCGCCCCCTGCCTCGGCCCCGGCCGCGTCCTCGACCACGGCCGCGTCCTCGACCCAACGCGGCGCCACCGCCGATCGTACTCGACCGCAACTCAACCTCGCGCGATCGTACCTGGACCTCCAAAGTGGTGGCCGCCAACCCGGCGAAACCGGAGAGACTGATCAACGCCTTGTCGTCATCAACGGAGACAGCAGCGTTCAGCTCGGGCACACGTCCCGGCGCGCCTTCATCCGTCTTGACGACGGTTTGCACGCTGGTCCTGACAAAGCGTTCTAAACTGGCAGGCAGCCTCAATTTATATTTGGTAAACAACTGCGTGATTTCATCGGCGAACGATTGCGTATCCTCACGCAACACGATGGCCGGATACTCGGCGACATCGGTGAAGCGCACGCGATACCGTGCAAGACTGAGTTGAGTATGCAGTTCGTTACCAGCAGGCATGACCTCCTCCGCTGTTGTCGCTTGTCGAGTGTAGCCCCGCTTTCCGCTCGACTACTCGACGTGGTGGGCGAGCGCGAGACCGGATAGTCCCTTCTCGATGAACGATGCACCAAGCACGCCGGCCACCGGATAGTCTGGCTGCCGCAGCATCCCGAGCGTGAAGTCCGGCTCAAACTCGCGCAGGCGCCTGATTGTCCGCGTCGCGTCGGCATTCCGTCCGAGATGGCCCTCGCAGGCAGCCATGTAGCGCAGCGCCGGCAAGAAGTTGGGTTTGCGCGCGAGCACGCGTCGCCCGTGCGCAATGCCCTCGGCATAGCGTCCGCTCAGCGTTGCCAGGACGCAGCAAGTGGCGTCGATCAGGAACTCGTAGGGTGGAGGCGAGGCGATCGCGCGAGCGCGCAGCGCGTCGGCATAGCCACGCTCGGTCTCGCCGAGATAGCCTAGCGTCAAGGCGCGCATGTCCCAGGCGATTGGCTGCAGCGGATTGACGTTGGTCGCTCTGTCGAGGAGCCCCAGGGCGCACTCGTACTCGTGAAAGATGAATGAGTGTGCGTGAGCGGTGAGCGCCAAGGTCAGCGCGTTGTAGGGGTCCGAGTCGACAGCCCGCACCATGAGCTCGCGCACCCGCTCATCGAAGGCTGGTGTCCGTCGCGTGCGCCGCTCGCCGAAGCGCATCACCGAGACCATAACACGCCAACCGACAAAGCTGCTGCGCGGCTCGAGCGCGTGGGCCTGGGCCAGGAGACTGTCTGCACCGTCGAGATCACGGTCGCCCAGCCGGAAGATCTGATAGATCGCGCCGAGCGCCCAGCGTGCTGCCTGGTGCCGCGAAGACTCGCTCGAGCTGCGGGGATTCTCGATCAGGTCGAGCGTTCGAAAGACGATGCGGTTGACGAATGCACCGACGGCGATGCTGTCAGGCCGGTACACGTCCTCGATCGGCAGATGTCCGGAATGGGACCAATAAAGCTTGCGCTCGCCGGCGGCGCTCAGATGCGCGGATACCAGGAGGCAGCCTTGCTCAAGCGAGATATGGGCGCAGCACCCAATCGATTCCGGCGATGGCCGGTGGTGCAGGATCGGTCTCGGAATGCGAGCGGAAATCGGCGATGTCGATCACCTCGAAACCCAAGAGCGCCTCAGCCAGGAGATCCATCAGGTAGTTGCCGGGGGCCAAGGCACCCGACGCACAAGAAGCAGCGAGCCCGAGCACCGGCCTTGCCTTGTTGGCCGCCGCTGCGTCGACTCTCACAACGGCTCGCGACGTGGCCATTGCGTCGGCGCGGTTGCACCACCGTGCCCGCTCGAGCCGAAGCCACTCCTCGAACTCGGGATCGCAAATATCCAGCCCCTCGAGCAGGTCCTGCGTCGCAAGGCCCAGATCATCACCTTCTATATCCAGGCGCACCCGCTCGAGATCGAGGCGCACGGTGTCGCGATCGGTGGTCAATACATTCGCATCGTGCTGACCGAGAAAGCGTCGCAGCGAGCTCAATTCCTGGCGCAAGCTCGCGGCAGCCTGGGCGGGTGCCCGATCGCTCCAGAGGTGGTCTTGCAGCCACGCGCGACTTCGAACGGCCTTGGGCGCGAGCGCCAGCATCGCGACAAGCGCCTTGCTGCGTTTGCCAGGTGGAGTCACGTCGAGCCCGTCTCGCGCTTCCAGTCGAAAAGGACCAGCAAGTCGAACCAGAACATTGCCGCAACCGTGCATGCCTGATATCCTAATCCCGGCGCACTGTTTTTCTTAATTCGACTATCCCACCAAATCGTCAAGAAAAACCTTCCCGCACCTAATCTTTTTTACGACTCTTTGACGGGCCACTTGATCTCGATCTGGGGGAACCGCGGCAACAAGCCTTGAAAATTCATCAGGCCTGGATGCGCAGCTGGCAGGCGTTGCCCAAGTCATTGAGAGCGTGTAGGATTCTGGTGCCGAAACGGAATTCCTGCGACCAACGGAGCCGGCGCCCGCCATGGCCAACGAGCCCCATTTCTGCCCGGTTTGTCACCCGTCGACGGCAAGCCGGTGCATGTTGCTTCTGATGGCGGAGGGTTGACCTCTGATGCCAGGGCGCCGCTGCCGCCCGGCGGTGATGTGACAAGAACGACCGATCTTGCCGGAGGGCGCCTTTCGCGTTTCCATCACCCGCGGAAGCACCGTGGAAGCAAGAGGCACGAAAGCCTGCGCAAGCTGCCGAGGCGGCGGGGCTTCCCGCCACCGGCGGGCGGCTGGCTCCGGCGGCTCGTCGTCGTCGACGTCACCGACTTCGAGGCGTTGATGCGCGTCTCGATCCCGATCGGTGCCGCCCACATCACCATCGCCCTTCTGGCCTTGGCCTGGCTGGAGCGGGCGTGCGGCAAGGGGCTGGCAGCATTGGGCTGGATCGCCGTCATCATGGGCGGCCTCGGCCTTTGGCTCGGCGCGAGCCAGACCGTGCTCCAGGCAGCCCCGCTGCTCCCTGGCCGGCGGGTTGGCTGCGGTGTTCCTGGGCGGGCTCACCGGTCACAAATGGTCGTTCACCGGCCTCTTCAAGCACCTGAACGACGCCGCACCCGGCTCGCCGGATGCAGCACGGCTGATGGCCGAGATCGAGGCGCTCGATGCCGTAGCCCCGGTGCCCGGGCAGGCCCGAGTCTCAAGCCTGCCGTTCCGCCACCCTGGTCGACCAGGCGGCGTACCAGCGCTTGAAGGTCTCGAACTGGTCGGTCGCATAACGGCGCTGGCTCGGGCTCAGCTCGTCGCCGGGGGTGATGTGCAGCTCGTAGTCGGGGTTGCCCGTCAGCACCATCAGATACTTGTAGTAGAGCACGAGATCCGGTCCCTCGTCGAAGGAGGAGAGCACCCAAAGGGCGCGCTCGAGCTCGAGCGCCAGCTCGTGGGCCTCGGGGTCACCGCTGGCCGCCCGCTCGGAGAGCGCCACGAGCTGCAGGACCGGCTCCGGCAGCACATTGCCGATCCCGGTGATCGCCCCCTTGGCCCCGCAATTGACGAAGCCGTGAACGACCTGGGTGTCCACACCCACCATGAGCGTCAGGTCCGGGTCCTGGCCGGTGATGTGCTCGGCGGCATAAGTGAGGGCGGCAGCGCCGCCGAACTCCTTGAAGCCCACGAGATTGGCATAGCGGCGACGCAGCGCGAAGAACACATCGGCCCGGGTCTCGTAGCCGTAATAGGGGCTGTTGTAGATCACCGCCGGCAGGCCGCCCGCCGCCTCCAGCACGGCCGAGAAATGGACGATCTGGGCGGCGGGCGAGGTGCCGCGCGAGAGCAGGCGCGGGATCACCATGAGCCCGCCGGCACCAACCGCCTTGGCGTGCGCGGCAAAGGCCGCGGCCCGGGCCGGGCTCTGCGCCCCGGTGCCGACCACGACCGGCACGCCGGCCTCGACCAGGCGCGCCACGCCTTCCATCCGGGCCTCGTCGTCGATGAGCGGCCAGTCGCCCATCGAGCCGCAATAGACCACGGCCGACATCCCGGCCCGGATCAGCTCCTGGCCCTTGCGGACGAGGGCGGCGAAATCGGGGCTGCGGTCGGGCAGGACGGGGGTCATCAGGGCGGGGATGCAGCCACTGAAGATGCTGGTGCTCATGCTGTCTCTCTCAACCTCGAATAAGGCGGGCGGTCACGGCATCGCCCAGGTGTCGGCCAGGCGATAGCCCTGGGGAAAGGGATCGGTCGGATCGAGCGTGTGCTGGTGCGTCCCGGTGATCCAGGCGGTCCCGGCGATCACCGGCACGACGGCAGGCTTGCCCGCAACCGTCGTGGTGCCGGCGATGTGGCAGAAGAACTCGGTGCCGATGATCGACCGGCCGACGAAGCGCTGGCCCTCTGCCAGCTGGCCTCGGGCGTGCAGCACCGCCAGCCGCGCCGAACAACCGGTGCCGCAGGGCGACCGGTCGATCTTGCCCGGGCGGATGACCACGGCATTGGCCCCGACCAGCGCCTCGCCCTCGGCCACGACGGGGGCTGCCAGCATGCAGAACGAGATGTGGTCCCAGCCGGCGTTCAGGGGATGGCGAAAGCCCAGCTGCGCCTCGGCAGCCTTGGTGATCCTGATCCCCTGCTCGACGATGTCCCTGGCTTCGTCCGGCCGGATGGCGAAGCCGAGCGCTGTGGCATCGACGATGACGAAGCTGTCGCCGCCATAGGCGATGTCGACCGTGAGCGTGCCCAGCCCCTCGACCTCGAGCGCGGCATCGAGCCGGTCGGCGAAGGAGGGGTGGTTCTGCACCGCCACCCGCTCGACCTTGCCGTCCCGGCAGCTGGCGGTGACCTCGACGATGCCGCCCGGCGGCTCGAGCACGAGGCGCGTCTCGGGCTCGACCATCGGCACCATGCCGCTCTCCAGCAGCACGGTCGCCACGCACATCGCGTTCGAGCCGGACATGGGTGGGGTGTCGGCGGGCTCCATGATGATCCACCCGGTCACCGCCCGTGGGTCCTTGGCCGGCACCAGGAGATTGACATGGCGGAACATGCCACCCCTTGGCTCGCTCAGCATGAAGCGACGCAAGCCCTCGTCCCGAGCGATCCAGCGCGACTGCTCCCAGATCGTCTCGCCCGGCGGCGGCAGCACGCCACCGACGATGACATCGCCCACCTCGCCGGCGGCATGGCAGCTCACGACATGAATGACCTTGGAGGAACGCATCAGGGGACCTGCCGGCGCTAGAGCACGGCCTTGAGGAAGTCGGCGGTCTCGGGCTTCCGGGGGGCGTCGAAGATCTGCATCGGCGGGCCGATCTCGTGCACCTTGCCCTCGTAGAAGAACGCCACCCGGTCGGAAACCTCGCGGGCGAAACGCATCTCGTGGGTGACGACGATCATCGTCATCCCCTCCTTGGAGAGGAGGCGCAGCGTGTCCAGGACCTCGCCCACCAGCATCGGATCGAGCGCCGAGGTCACCTCGTCGAACAGCATGTAGGTGGGCGACATGGCGAGGGCCCGGGCGATCGCCATGCGCTGCTGCTGCCCGCCCGAGAGCTTGGACGGATAGACGTCCTTCTTGTCCGAGAGCCCGACATGGCCGAGCTGCTTCTCCGCGATCGCCTCGGCCTCCTGCCGCCCGAGCTTCAAGACCTTGCGCGGCGCCAACGTGACGTTCTCGAGCACCGTCAGATGCGGAAACGCGTTGAACTGCTGAAAGACGATGCCGATCTTCTGCCGCAATTTGTTGAGGTTGGTCGAACGCTTGTGGACCTCCGTCCCGTCGACCAGGATGCGGCCCTTGCTGATCGGCTCGAGGCCGTTGATGCACATCAGCATGGTCGACTTGCCGGAGCCCGACCCGCCGATCACCGAGAGCACCTCGCCATGCTGCACGGTGAGGTCGACCCCGCGCAAGACCTCGAGCTTGCCGAAGGATTTGTGCACGTCCTGAACCTCGATCATCTCACGCGTCCTCGCGCCAGCGGCGCTCCAGGGCCTCGCCGAGCCGGGCCACGGGAAAGCTCATCAAGAAGTAGATGAGTCCGGCGATCGTGAGCACGAAAAGCGGCTCGTGGATGCGCGTCACGATGGTCTGCGACGAGCGCAAGAGCTCGATGATGCCGATCCAGAGCACGAGCGAGGTGTCCTTCATCACCCCCAGCGTCAGCCCGATCCAGCTCGGCAACGCCACCCGAAGGGCCATCGGAAAGACGATCTCCCTGAGGTCCTGCCACCAGGTCAAGCCCAGCGAACGCGCCGCGCGCCGCGTCGTCGCCGGCACCGCGAGGATGCCGCCCCTGACGATCTCGGCACAATAGGCCGAGGAATAGACCGCGAGCACCACGCAGCCGATGGTGAAGGCCGACCAGTCGATGCCGATGATCGACTTAAACGAGTTGGCGAGCACGAACTGGATCAAGAGCGGCACCGAGCGGAAGATGTCGAGCAAGCCGCCCAGCAACGCATTCACGTACCAAGGTGCCGTCGCCCGGACGAGGCCGAACACCACCCCCATCACCGTTCCGCCGAGCATCGCCCAGAAGGTGATCGAAAGCGTGACCCCGGCACCCTTCAGCATGAACATCAGGTCGTTGAGGGTAAACGCGGTCTCGAACATCGCGCTCAGTACCGGAACAACCGCGCGGCGGCGAGCCGGGCCGAAAGTGTCACCAGCTTGGCGATCAGGTAGTAGAGCACGGCCGCGATCGCGAAGAACTCGA
>DAIRDJ010000115.1:0-13909 GCA_036796215.1 Geminicoccaceae bacterium | reverse complement strand
CCGGGCAGGCGCATGAAGCGGACCGGAAGGATCGGGGTGGTGGCGAAGCCGCCATTGGCCTCGCGGGTCACCAGCGTCAGAATTTGGCCGTCATCGGCGCGGCCGATGGGCGCCACGAGCCGGCCGCCAGGGGCCAGCTGGCGATAGAGCATGGGCGGGACGCGGTCGATGGCGAGCCGCACGATGATCGCATCGAACGCGAGGCCTGCCTCGGGCCAGCCGTCATAGGGGTCGGCCGCCCTGAGCTGGATGCCGTCGTAATCGTGCTCGGCGAGGCGGGCGGCGACCGAGTCTACGGCGGCCGCATCGAGATCGACCGAATAGACCCGGGCGCGGAGCCGGCTCGCCAGGGCCGCGTGATAGCCGCCGCCGACGCCCAGGATCAGGACATCGTTGCCGGGCTCGATGGCGACGACGTCGGTCATCAGCGCCACGATGAAGGGCTGCGATTCCCTGAGCCCGTGCGCGGCCGGCAAGGCGACGTCGAGATAGGCGAAGGGGACGGCGTCGGGCTCGACGAAGAGGTGCCGCGGCAGGGTGCGGATCGCCTCCAGGATTGTCGGGTCGAGCGACTCGCGGCCGGTCATTGGCCCGGCGAGCCTGGCATGCTCGACCACCTGCTCGACCAGCAGCTCGCGCGCCTGGGTCGTCTCGTCGGCCCGGGTCGCGGGTGCTACCGCCATAAGGGCCAGCGCCAGAACGAGGCCGAGCGCCGGGGCGCGACGCCGGATCCCGCCCTGTGCCGGACGGCGATCGCGATGCTCGACGGTCGGCGACCCGCCGGCCTGCCGCATGATTCCGGCCTCCCCCCAGTCCCTCGCCCAGTCCCTGGCAATAATGCTCCGTTGCAGACACTATGCCGCTGGATGCGGGGGTCAACCGGCGAGCGCGAGCTTGCACAGGTGCTCTCGCTCGTCCTACCACCGGCCAGGACGCGTCAGGCGCCGCCTGCTGCCGGCCGGAGTGGACCTCAACGCCGATGCACGACCCTAATCAGCTGCGCGACGACCCGCCCGCGCCCGTCGATGACGGCGCTTGCGCGCATCTCTTGGCCCTGGCGATGCCGCGACTGCGGCTCGCCTCGACGGCCGGCGGCATGGTCGATCTGGCCGAACTTTCGGCACCACGCACCGTTCTCTATTGCTGCCCGCGCACCGGCCAGCCGGGCCAGGCGCTGCCGAGCGGCTGGGACGCCATCCCGGGGGCGCGGGGCTGCACGCCGCAATCCTGCGGCTTTCGCGATCATCACGCCGAGCTGCGCGCGCTGGGCGCCGACGTCTACGGCATCAGCACGCAACCGACCGACTACCAAGAGGAGATGGTGGCGCGGCTGCACCTGCCGTTCGCCGTCCACAGCGATGCCGACTGCGCGCTGGCGGACGCGCTTATGCTTCCCACCTTCCCCGTGGACGGCATGCGGCTTATCGAGCGGCTGACGCTGATCGTTCGGGACGGACGGATCGAGACGGTGTTCTATCCGGTCTTTCCGCCGGACCGGAGTGCCGCCACGGTGGTCGAGTGGCTCGAGAGCAACCCGACGACACCGCCGTCGAGCCCACATTAGCACCGCTGCGCGACAAAGGTGGCGCTTGCAAGTCGGCATGGAAACGCCCATTATATCCGGCATCGAACCGCCGAGGTAAGTTGTTTCTACCGGCCTATCGCCGGCTACGGGTTTCCTTCGGGAGCCGGGACTTCCTGACCGAACGTGGCTTGATGTCGTGGCGATGGGCGCCATGGCAACTTCAGCTTGGGGATGGAATATGTCCACCGGCACCGTTAAATGGTTCAACGCGACCAAGGGTTATGGCTTCATCCAGCCGGACAACGGCCAGAACGATGTGTTCGTGCACATCTCGGCCGTCGAGCAGGCCGGCATGAGCAGCTTGAACGAAGGCCAAAAGGTCTCGTTCGACGTGACGACCGACCCGCGTCGCGGTAAGACCTCGGCGACCAACCTGCGCGCCGTCTAGGCCGCAACCGTCGCACACCGGATGGGCCGGCCGGCGACGGTCGGCCCATTTGCGTTGGCGGTGACACTGAACTGGAACAGCACGCCGGCCGTGCCGTCGCTGGGTCCCGGCCGTGCCGAGGAGAAGGAATGGCGAAGGAAGACATGATCGAGATGGAGGGCACCGTGACCGAGGTGCTCCCCGACGCCCGCTTTCGGGTGAAGCTCGAGAACGGTCACGAGATCATCGGCTATGCATCGGGTCGGATGCGCAAGCATCGCATCCGGATCATCGCCGGCGATCCGGTGACCTTGGAACTCACGCCCTATGATCTCACCAAGGGGCGCATCAACTACCGGCACAAGACGGCAGGGCCGACGCCGACCGGCAACCGCCGCCCGCCGCCGCGTCGCCGCTAGGCCCGAAGGCAGCTGACGCCGTCCCTGCGCTGCGACCCGAAAGACAACCATGGGGTTTAATTGTGGCATCGTTGGTCTCCCCAATGTCGGGAAGTCCACGCTCTTCAACGCGCTGACGCAGACCGCGGCGGCGGCCGCGGCCAATTACCCGTTCTGCACCATCGAGCCGAATATCGGCCGGCTTCCGGTCCCCGACCCGCGCCTCGATCTTCTGGCCCAACTCGGCAAGTCGGCGAAGAAGCTGCCGACCCAGCTCGAGATCAAGGACATCGCCGGCCTCGTCCGGGGTGCGTCCAAGGGCGAGGGGCTCGGCAACCAGTTCCTGGGTGCGATCCGCGAGGTCGATGCCATCCTCGAGGTGCTGCGCTGCTTCGAGGACGACGACATCACCCATGTCGAGGGCGGCATCGATCCCCTGCGCGACGCCGAGCTGATCGAGACCGAGCTCCTCTTGGCAGACATCGACAGCCTGAGCCGGCAAAAGGACGGACTGATCAAGCGCGTCCGCGGCCAGGACAAGGAGGCAAAGCGCCGGCTCGAGCTGGTCGAGAGACTGCTGCCGCTGATGGAGGAAGGCCGCTCGGTCCGCCGCATCGACCTCGCCCCGGACGAGCGCGAGCTTTTGGCCGGCTTCACCCTTTTGACTGCCAAGCCGATCCTCTACGTCCTCAATGTCGACGAAGGCTCGGCAGCATCCGGCAACGCGTGGAGCCAGAAGGCGGCCGCCATGGCCGAGGCCGAAGGTGCCGGGCACGTCGTGGTCTCGGCCGCCATCGAGGCCGAGCTCGCCAGCCTGCCGGAAGACGACCGCCGCGACTATCTCGAAAGCCTCGGCCTCGAGGAGCCGGGGCTCAACCGGGTCATCCGCGAGGGCTACGCGCTGCTCGATCTCATCACCTTCTTCACCGTCGGCCCCAAGGAAGCGCGCGCCTGGACCACCGAGAAGGGCTCGACCGCGCCGCAAGCGGCCGGCGTGATCCACAGCGATTTCGAGCGCGGCTTCATCGCCGCCGAAATCATCAAGTTCGAGGACTTCGCCAGGCTCGGCAGCGAGCAGGCGGTCAAGGAAGCGGGCAAGATGAAGCTCGAAGGCCGCGACTACATCATCCAGGACGGCGACGTCTGCCACTTTAGATTCAACGTCTGATTGGCCGAAGGCGCGATCGCCTGCTAAGGTCTTTCGCAGGCGTAGAAAAATCGGGGGAGCGTCATGGCCAGCGACGATTGGAATATCGGTGCGGTAAGGGCAACTCAGGCTTTGGCGCTGATGCCCACCAAACCCGATGGCAGCATCGACTGGGGTGATATCAGGGTTTGTCACCTGGACAGTGGCTATACCCGACATCCGTTCTTCGGCAATTGGTCGAATGGCCAAACATGGTTGCGGCCAGCGGACGGCATCAATGTGGTCGAGCGTGACAAGGAACCGTTGGATCCGATTGACGACGAAGATGCGCGAGGTCGTTCTTTTGGTCACGGCACAAAGACTCTCAGCGTCATTTGTGCCGTAGCCGAGAGCAGCGCGCCCGATCCGTCGACGCCGGTCGGCATTGGTCCGCAATTGCCTTGCATCCCCTGTCGGGTCACCAATAGCGTGATTCTCAGCCCGCAAAAGCGCCGCGCGGCTGTCGCCAAGGGCATTCGGCACGCGATAGAGACAGGCTGTCAGGTCGTCAGCATCAGCCTCGGCACGCCCACATTCCTGCCCAATCAGACAGGTGGCATGGGGCGAGCGGTCGACGAAGCTTACGAAGCAGGCGTGATCGTGGTTGCGGCCGGTGGTCAGGTGATCGACAGTGTGACCTATCCTGGCAAGTATCACCGCACAATTGGCTGTGGTGGGCTAAAGGAGCCGCGCCATGTCTGGTTCACCTATCGCCACGGCATCGAGCAAATCGATGTCTGGGCGCCCGCAGCCAAGATCAGCACGGCCGGACTCGGCCATGACGCACCGCTAGCGCTCGAAGGCGATGATCCCGGCAGCTCACTCGGCGATTCCAGTGGCAGCTTGAGCTCGAGCGGCAAGTTCGACAAGGGCACCGGCACGTCGTATGCGACGGCGCACGTGGCAGCGGCCGCGGCCATGTGGTTGCGCCTGCGCGGTCCGCAGATCGCGGGTGCGTACGGCGACCCACCGTCTTGGCGCCGAGTGGAGGCATTTCGCGCCTTGCTCGAGCGCACAGCTGGCGCCATCGTACCCCCCGCCACTAATGGCAAGGGTCTCTTGTTGATCGATGAGCTGTTGAAGGCAGAGCTTCCCGATTCGGCCACGTTGACCAAGGCGCCGAGGGCTCGCAACCAGTTCGCCTGATCGCTCGATCGGCCTTCATCAAATGAGCACCAAGATCAGCGCGGAATCAACAGCGTGTGCAAGTCACCTCGCCAGCTCGCGCAGCATCGTTGTCCTACCCCGCGCATCGAGCTCACCCCGCGATCAGCCAGAGGATGACGATGAAGAGCACGAGGCCGCCCCGCCGAGGCTCGAGACGACGCTGACGGCAAGGCCCAGGAGCTCGAGCCGGAACTCGCCGCCCAGGATCAACAGCGGCACGACGACGATCGAAGAAGTCTTCGCGGGGGCGGCTCCTCGCTGCTTGGAGTGATCAGCGTCCGGCCAGTTCGTCGAGCAGGCAGACATGGGTCTTGATGCCACGCTCGAAACATAGCAGGTCGAATTTCTCGTCCGGGCTGTGCGGCCGGTCGTCGTCGAGGCCGAAGCCCAAGAGCAGCGAGTCGATGCCGAGGATCGAGCGGACCGCCGCCACCACCGGGATCGAGGCGCCGCAGCCAATGGGCACGGCCGGGTGCGGGAAGACGCGCGCGCAGGCCCGCTCGGCCGCCGCGACGAAGGGCGCGTCCGCGGGAATGCGAATGGGCCGGCCGCGACCGTGATCGATGATCTCGATCGAGGCTTCCTGCGGTGCCCGCGTCTCGCAATAGCGGGCGAGCGCAGCAAAGACGGCGTCCGGGTCCTGATCGGGGACGAGGCGGCAGGAGAGCTTGGCCCGGGCCCAGCTCGCGATGATGGTCTTCGAGCCCTCCCCCTGATAGCCACCCGCGATGCCGTTGATGTCCAGGGTCGGGCGCGACCAGAGGCGCTCGAGCAGGCTGCGCCCGGCCTCGCCTGTCGAGGCCGAAAGCCCGGCGGAGGCCAAGAACGCCGCCTCGTCGAAGCCGATGCCCTGCCAGGCCGCGAGCTCGGCCGCGCTCGGCTCGCGCACCGCATCATAGAAGCCCGGCAAGGTGACCCGGCCATCCGTGTCGTGGAGACCCGCCAGGAGCTCGACCAGGGCGTTGATCGGGTTGAGCACCGCACCGCCATAGAGGCCCGAATGGAGATCGTGGCTCGGGCCCGCGAGCACGACCTCGAAGTCGACGATGCCGCGCAGCATCGTGGTGACGGCCGGGCGATCGCGGCTGACCAAGTTGGTGTCGGAGACGATGCAGAGATCGGCTGCGAGCTGCTCCTGGTGGTGCGTCAGGAACGGCGCCAGATTGGCGCTCGTGCCCTCCTCCTCGCCCTCGACGAAGATCGTGACCGGCAGGGGCAGGCGGCCGTGCACCGCCTTCCAGGCCCGCAGCGCCTCGACCCAGGTCATGAGCTGGCCCTTGTTGTCGACGGCACCCCGCGCCACCATGCGCGGGCCATCCGGCCCCTCGACGATCACCGGCTCGAACGGCGGCGAGGTCCAGAGCGCGAGCGGGTCGACCGGCTGCACGTCGTAGTGACCGTAATAGAGCAGCCGCGGCCCGCCGCTGCTGGGGCCATCGGGATCGCTGGCCAGCACCATGGGATGGCCGGCGGTCTCCTTCAGCTCGGCCGTGAAGCCGGCATCGCGCAGGCTCGCCGCCAGCCACAGGGCGGCCCGCCTGGTATCCGCATCGTGCGCCGGGTCGGTGCCGACCGAGGGGATGCGCAGGAATTCCTGCCAGCGCCCGATGGCGGCCGCGAGGCCACGGTCGACAGCAGCGAGGACGGGCTCGGCCCGCATGAGACGAGTCACGGCGCCCGGGCGCTTGCTCAGTTGTAGGCCGGGCGCTGCAAGGCCTGCTCCTTGGCGTCGAAGACGTAGCAGGCGCCGGCGGGGATGCCGACCCGGATGTGGGCGCCGGGCTGCGCGCTGAAATTGCCCTCGGCCTTGACCACGAGCGGCTCCTCGAGGCCGAGATCGAGGTAGATATAGGTTTCGGCGCCCAGCTGCTCGATGGTGATCACCTCGCCCTCGATCTCCGCATCACCCGCCCGGCCACCGCCGGCAAGCAGGTCCTCGGGGCGGATGCCCAACGTATAGCCGCTGCCGGTGCCGTGACTGTTGGGGTTCGAGGTGGTGTGGACGGCGGTGTTGCGGACCGTCTCGACCACCGCGGCACCGTTGTCGACGCCTTTCAGGTCGCAAGGCAGGAAGTTCATCTTGGGGCTGCCGATGAAGCCGCCGACGAACTTGTTGTCCGGGTGGTGGTAGAGGTCGAGGGGCGAGCCGAACTGCATCAGGTAGCCGTCGCGCAAGACGGCGATCCGGTCGGCCAGCGTCATCGCCTCCACCTGGTCGTGGGTGACGTAGATCATCGTCGCGTCGAGCGAGTGATGCAGCTTGGCGATCTCGATCCGCATCTGCACGCGGAGCGCGGCATCGAGGTTGGAGAGCGGCTCGTCGAAGAGAAAGACCTTGGGCTTCCGGACGATCGCCCGGCCGATGGCGACCCGCTGGCGCTGGCCGCCCGAGAGCTGCTTGGGCAACCGGTCGAGCAGCGGGTCGAGCTGGAGGATGCGCGCCGCGTCCTTGACCCGCTCCTCGATCGACCGCGGGTCGGTCTTCGCCAGCTTCAGGCCGAAGGCCATGTTCTCGTAGACGGTCATGTGCGGGTAGAGCGCATAGGACTGAAAGACCATGGCGATGCCACGGTCGGAAGGCGAGAGCGCGTTGACCACCTGGTTGTCGATCGACAGCGTGCCCGAGGTGATGTCCTCGAGCCCGGCCACCAGCCTGAGCAGAGTCGACTTGCCACAGCCCGAGGGACCGACGAAGACCACGAACTCGCGGCTCTTGATGTCCAGGTCGACCCCCTTGATCACGTCGACCTTGCCGAACGACTTCTTCACCCGATCGAGCTTGATGTTCGCCATTTCTGCCTCACTCGAAGAGAGAAGGATGCGGGGGAAGTGATTTCCCCCGCGCCCCCCCGAAATTTTGGTGGGGTGCGGGGAGGATCATCCTCCCCGCCCTGGTCCTCGTCTTCATCTTCATCCCTTCACCGCCCCGGCGGTGAGCCCGGCGACGATGCGGCGCTGGAAGATGAGCACGAGAATGACGAGCGGCACGGTGACGATCACCGAGGCCGCCATGATCGGCCCCCAGGGGATCTCCTGCTCGGTGGCCCCGGAGAGGAGCGCTATCGCGACCGGCACGGTGCGCTGCGCGTCGTTGGAGACGAAGGTCAAGGCGAAGAGGAACTCGTTCCAGGCGGCGATGAAGGCGAGGAGCCCGGTGGTCACAAGGGCCGGCCACATCAAGGGCATGAAGACCTTGAAGATGATCTGATGCGGCTTCGCGCCGTCGACGATCGCCGCCTCCTCGAGCTCGATCGGCAGGTCGCGCATGAAGGTGGTCAACACCCAGACCGTGAACGGCAGGGTGAAGATCATGTAGGCCAGGATCAGGGAGAGCAGGTTGTTGTAGAGGCCGAATGCCCGGACCATCTCGAACAGGCCCGCGAGCACCGCGATCTGCGGGAACATCGAGACCGAGAGGATGGTGAAGAGCAACACACCGCGGCCCGCGAAGCGCACCCGGGCCAAAGCATAGGCCGCGGTCACGGCGAGCAGCAGCGAGAGCAGCACCACGGCGAAGGAGACGATGATCGAGTTGACGATGTTGCGCGGGAACGAGCCGCTCCGGAACACGCCGATATAGTTGGCCAGGCTGAAATCGGTCGGCCAGTAGGTGACCTCGAAGATCGCCGAGCCCGATTTGAACGAGGTGATGATCGCGTAATAGAACGGGAACAGCGCATAGACCGAGATGATGACGATCAGCACCCAGAGCCCGAGCTGCTGGAGAAGCTTCTTCTGTTTGCCGCGCATCACTTGTCTCCGCTCAGGTTCACCCGGCCAGCATAGATGTAGAGGATGGTGATGCCGGCGATGATCAGGAAGAGCAGGGTCGAGGCTGCCGAGCCATAGGCGAAGTTGTCGAAGTCGAAGAGATGCTGCCGCGCATAGACCGACATGGTGACGGTCTGCACGTTGTTGGGGGTGAGTACATAGATCAGATCGAAGATGCGCAAACTGTCGAGCATGCGGAAGATGACGGCAACCATGATCGCGGGCCTGATCAACGGCAGGGTGATCTTGAAGAACACCTTGACCGGATGCACCCCGTCGATCTTGGCGGCCTCGTAGACGTCACCCGGCAGCATCTGCATGCCGGCGAGAATGAGCAGCGCCATGAACGGCGTGGTCTTCCAGACATCGACCATGATGACCGCCCACATCGCCGTGTCGGGCGACGAGGTCCAGGCGATCGGGGCCGAGATCAGCCCGACGGTCATGAAGAGATCGTTGAGGATACCGAACTGGTCATTCAGCATCCAGTCCCACATCTTGGCCGAGACGATGGTCGGGATCGCCCATGGCACGAGAATGGCGGCCCGAACGAAGCCACGACCGGCGAACTCGGCGTTGAGGACCAGAGCAACGATAAGGCCGAGCAGGGTTTCGATCGTGACCGCGATGACGGTGAAGTAGACGGTGTTCCAGACCGCGCGCCACCAGGTCGGATCGGCCAGTAGCCCGATCCACTCGCCCTCGCCATCACCGTAATCGAGCCAAAAGAGATAGTTCTCGAAGCCGATCCACTCGCCACTACCCGGCACCGACAACCGGGCATCGGTGAAGCCGAGCCAAATGGTGCGGATCAACGGCCAGGCGGCAACCGCCAGGAGTACCAGGATCATCGGCGCGAGAAAAACCCAGGCGGCCCTGATCTTCTCACGGGTCAGTTGGGTTTTTTTTGCTGCGCCCCGGCTCTCGGCCTGCGGCAGGCTCGTGGTCACGGTTGCCATGATCCAGCGTCGTCCCTGATCTCGTGCGCGGCGGGTCGATAGCCCGCGCATCGGTTTCTTGTCGACCAAGGCGACGCGCCGGCCTCCCCTGCCGCCGGCGCGCCCGCCTTGACGTCGCCTACCAGCCGGAGCGCCGGATCCGCATCAGGTTGCGCTCGAGCTGGGCCAAGTTGGTCGCGCCGTCACCATTGCCCGAAAGCGTGTTGTGCACCGCCGTCCAAAATTCCTGGCTGACCTGGTTGTAGTTGGCCTTGGTGGGCGCCGACGGCCGCGGCACCGCCTCCTGGAAGATCGGCAGCCACTCGCCGATCACCGGCTGGGCGGCGAGCACGTCGGCATCCTCGTAGAGTGCCGGAAGGGTCGGCAGACGCGTCGTCTCGATCGCCCGATCCTTCTGGATCTCGGCCGAGGCCAGGAACTTGGCGAGCTCGATCGCCTCCGCCTGGTTCTGCGAATAGTTGGAGACCGCGAGGTTCCAGCCACCGAGCGTGGCGGCATTCTGCTCGCCCGAGGGCCCGGTCGGCAGCGGCACCACCGCGAACTTGCCCTGCACCGCCGAATCGTCGCCGTTGCTCAAGGCGTAGGCGTAGGGCCAGTTGCGCATGAAGACGGCATTGCCGAGCTGCCAGACGCCCCTGGCCTCCTCCTCCTTGTAGCCGAGCACGCCCGGGGGCGAGATGGTGCCGACCCAGGTTGCGGCGAGATCGAGCATCTCGGCGGCGTTCTCGTTGTTGACCGAGATCTCGCCGTCGGGCTCGACGATCTGCCCGCCACCGTTCGACTTGATCCATTCGAGCGCGTTGCAGGTGAGACCCTCATAGGCGGAGCCCTGCCAGACCAAGCCGAAGATACCGTCATTGCCCTCGGCCCGCTCGGCATCCATCACCGCCTGCGCGGTCTCGGTCAGCTCCACCCAGGTCGCGGGCGGCGTGGCGCCGTGCTTCTCGAGGAGATCGGTGCGGTAGTAGAGCGCCGGGGCGTCGGTGAACATCGGCAGGGCCACGAGCCTGCCGTCCACGGTCTGCGATTCGATGATCGCGGGGAAGTGGTCGCCAACGATGTCGGCCGCGGCCTCGGCGAGGTCGACGAAGTGATTGGCCAGCTGCGGCGCCCAGATGACGTCGACGCGATAGACGTCGATGTCCGGGTTCTCCGCCGAGAGCCACAGGCGATACTGGCCGAACTGGTCGGTGGTCGAGGCCGGCATCGTCACGATGTTGACGGTATGGCCGGTGCGCTCCTCGAAGATGTCGAGATGCTTGCGCAACTCGTCGATGTCGCGGCCGACGGCACCGCTGACGATCGAGAGGTCCGCGGCGCTCGCGGCCGTGCCGGTGACGAAGCTGGCGACGACCATGGCCAGAATGCTGGTTTGGGAACGCAAACGCATCGAGGATTCTCCCTGCCGTTTGTTCATGCGTTCCATCTGTTCTAGCGCATCGCGACGAAATATCCACCCGCCAATGTCGCGGGCCCCAGAATGGTCTTGCTCGGCGTTTTGCCTGGCCAGAAACGCGCGAGCGAACTAACATCTCGGCGCTGAACACTTGTCGGCGGAACCCCCCCTTGAACGTCTTGCTCATCACAGCCGATCAATGGCGCGCGGATTGCCTCGGTGTGCTCGGCGCCGACCTGCCGCACCGGCTGCCGGCTCGCACCCCGGCACTCGACGACTTCGCCCGCGACGCGGTCGTCTTTCGCCACCACTACAACCAGGCCACCCCCTGCGGCCCGTCGCGCGCCGCCCTCTTGACCGGCACCTACGGCTTCAACAACCGCTCGATCAGCAACGGCACGCCGCTCGACGCCCGCCACCAGACCGTGGCCCAGCTGGTCCGTCGCCACGGCTACCGGCCGGTGCTCTTCGGCTACAGCGACACCAGCATCGATCCCCGCACCGTCCCGCCCGATGATCCCCGCCTCTCGACCTACGAGGGGATCGCACCGGGCTTCGAGCCGGGCTGCATCCTGCTCGAGGACGGCGGGCCCTGGCTGGAGCACCTCGCAAACCGCGGCTACGGCCGGCTGACGATCGAGGAGGCCTACGCCACGCCCCTGGGCGACCCGGCCCTCTATGCCGCCGAGGACAGCGAGACGGCATTCCTGACCGACCGCTTTTTGGGATTCCTCGAAGCGCGGCCAAAGGCTCCCTGGTTCGCGCATCTCTCCTACATCAAGCCACACCCGCCCTGGGTCGCAGCAAGCCCCTACCACGCCCTGATCGATCGAGCCGAAATCGCGAAAGCCCGCAGAGCGCCTACGCTCGCCGCCGAGGCCGCCCGTCACCCCTACCTCGAGGCGCTCCTGGCGCAGCCCTTCAAGGGTTGGCTCGGCCGCACCCTCGATCGACCGGCAGCGCTCAGCGACGCTGTCCTGGCCGAGCTGCGTGGGGTGTATCTCGGGCTCGTGGCCGAGCTCGACCGGCAGATCGGCCGGGTGCTCACGGCGCTCGCGGCCTCGGGCGAGCTCGACCGCACGCTCGTCGTGATCACCGCCGATCACGGCGAGATGCTGGGCGACGGCTGGCAGATCGGCAAGCAGGGCTTCCGGCCCGAGGCGTTCCACGTGCCGCTCCTGATCCGCCACCCGAACCACGTGCGGGCCGGGCGGATGGTCGATGCCTTCACCGAGCATGTCGACCTCGTGCCCACCATCCTCAGGAGCCTCGACATCGCCGTCCCGCGGCAATGCGACGGCCGCGCGCTCGACCCCTTCCTGCTGGGCGAGCCCCCTGCCGACTGGCGCGATGCCGTGGTCTTCGAGCACGATTTTCGCGACCTCGAGACCGGTTGGCACCGCACGGCACTCGGGCTCGAGGACGATGCCTGCGGGATCCTCGTCCGCCGCTCCAGGGACCGCCTCTTCGCCCAGTTCGCGGGCCTGCCGGTGGTTGCCTGGGCGATCGACGCCGCGGGCGAGGCCACCGACATCACCGATCCCGCGATCCTGCTCGAGGAGAGCACGGCCCTGCTGCGCCACCGGATGCTGAAGAACGAGCGGCGGCTGACCGGCTGCCTCTTGACTTCAGCCGGCCTCGTCGGCGGCTGCGATCCGCTCTGAAGGGGCCGGCGTCTTCGGCTCGAAGCGACAGAGATCGGCGATGACACAGCGCCAGCACTCGGGCTTTCGCGCCTTGCAGACATAGCGGCCGTGCAGGATCAGCCAGTGGTGCGCCCCCTTCTTGCGGGTCTTGGGCACCACCCGCTCGAGCAGCGCCTCGACCTCGGCAGGGGTCCTGCCCGGGGCGAGACCGGTGCGGTTCGCCACCCGAAAGATATGCGTGTCGACGGCGATGGTCGGCTCGCCGAAGGCCTCGTTCAAGACCACATTGGCGGTCTTGCGGCCGACGCCCGGCAGCGCTTCGAGGGCGTCCCGATCGGCGGGTACCACGCCACCGTGCTGCTCCAGCAGGAGGCGTGAGAGCTGGATCACGTTCTTCGCCTTGTTGCGAAAGAGCCCGATCGTGCGAATGGCGTCGCGCACCCGGTCCTCGCCGAGGGCAAGCATCGCAGCCGGGCTGTCGGCCATGGCGAAAAGCCGGGCGGTCGCCTTGTTGACCCCCACATCGGTCGCCTGGGCGGAGAGCAGCACCGCCACGATCAAGGTGAACGGGTTGGTGTAGGCGAGCTCGGTGCGCGGTTCCGGACGGTCGGCGGCGAGGCGCTCGAAGACTGTCGAAATGGCGGCCCTGGACAGCTTCGAGCGAGAGGCCGAGGCCGCCCGGCGCGCGGCCGGGCGCGCCGTCGGCGCTCGCGGCTCCGATGGAACAGAGCCGACGGGCTTGGCGCGAGGCGAGGTCTGACCCATAGTCTTTCCTGTGATGGAGCGAACCGAGGAAAAGCGAGCGACGGGATGACCGACGGCAGCGCTGCAGCAAACGATCCGGCCGCCTTTGAAGCCGTGCTCTATCCCAACCAGCCACCACCCGCCAGGAGCCTCGTGGTGCTGCTGGCGGCTGTCTTCGGCGTGGCGATCGGCGTCAGCATCGGCTTTGTCCTGGCAGGCGCCTGGCCGGTCGTCGGCTTCATCGGCCTCGAACTCATCCTTTTGGCCGTCTGCCTGATCTGGGCCCGCCGCACGGCCAGATACGCCGAGCACATCAGGCTGGACGATTCGGGCCTGCACATCAAGACAACAAGCGGCGAGCGCACGCTGCGCCAATGGCGGTTCGAGCCCTACTGGGTGCGCATCCGCCTCGAGGAGGCCCGCCCCGGCGAGCCAGTGCTGCGTCTTTCCGCCCACGGGCGCACCCTGACCATCGGCCGCTTTCTCAACGCGAAGGAGCAAAGCGACGTCGCCGAGGCACTCGAGGCCGCCCTCGGCCGCTACCGCAGCCTCGCATCCTGACCGATCAGCCGGTCGGGATGTGCCGATTGCCGTGAAAAATGCGGCGATTTTAACTGTTAATTCATTCTTGGTGGCCACTCTGCCGGGCGTTCGTGCAGGAAAGCCAGAGAACGGCCCACAGAATGACCA